>JAPYSM010000075.1 GCA_029936485.1 Dehalococcoidia bacterium | reverse complement strand
GAGATGCCTGACATCGACATGGACTTCCAGGACGACCGCCGTGAGGAGGTCATCCGGTACTGTCTGGACAAGTACGGCGAAGGCCACGTTGCACAGATCGTGACTTTTGGGACGCTGGGAGCGAAGGCCGCTGTCCGCGACGTAGGACGTGCGCTCGGCACGGAGTTATCCGAGGTCGACCGACTTGCACGTCTGATCCCGACTACCCTGAAAATTACGCTTGAACAGGCCATCAAAGAGACCCCTGAGTTGCAACAGGCCGCGTCGGACGGCGGCAACGGGCAGCGTTTACTTGATCTGGCACAGGGGATCGAGGGCACGGTCCGTCATGCCAGCACTCACGCAGCCGGCGTAATGATCACGGAAGAGCCGCTCACGGACTTCGTCCCGCTTGCCCGTGGCACTAACTCCGACACGAACGCCGTCCCGACAACGCAGTACCCGATGAAACCGCTCGACGACCTCGGCCTGCTCAAGATGGACTTCCTCGGCCTGACTAACCTGACCATCCTCGACCGTGCACTCAAGCTCATTTCCGGGACGCGTGGTGAAGCGATGACGCTCCCGGACATCCCACTGGATGATCTGGCCACCTTCAAACTGCTCTCCTCCGGCGAGACGGCTGGCGTATTCCAGCTTGAAGGCGCCGGTATGCGACGCTACATCAAAGAATTGCGTCCATCGTCGGTGATGGACATCGCCGCCATGATCGCCCTGTATCGGCCGGGACCGATGGAGTTCATCGGCGACTTCATCAATGCGAAACACGGCCGAACACAGATCACCTACCCGCACGATGATCTGCAGGCCTTGCTTGAAGAGACTTATGGGATCGTCGTTTACCAGGACCAGGTGCTCCTGATTGCTCAGCGCTTCGGTGGATACACACTTGGAGAGGCGGACATCCTTCGGAAGGCGATGGGCAAGAAGGACAAGGTGGTGATGGCGGCGGAGAGCGAGAAGTTCATCGCGGGCGGGATCGCCAACGGTTACACACCTGAACTCTCGCGGCAGATGTTCAATCTGATCGAACCTTTCGCCGGATACGCGTTCAACAAGGCCCACAGCGTGTGCTACGCCATGGTTTCCTACTGGACCGCGTATCTGAAGGCCAACTACACCGTGGAGTACATGGTGGCCTTCATGGACGCAGCGACAGGCGCGCCTGAAAAACTCACCGCGGCTATCTCTGAATGCCGCCGCCTAGGCATCGCCATCCTGGCGCCTGATGTGAACCGCGGCCAGGTTGGATTCGCTGTAGACAGCAATGACGATGGGGAGGCCATCCGATTTGGCATGGCCGCTGTCAAGAACGTGGGTGTTGGCGCGGTCAACCCGATCATAGAAGAACGAAACGCCGATGGGTCGTTCGACTCGCTTGAAGACTTTTGTAAGCGTGTCAATTTCAGCAGCCTGAACAAACGTGCACTTGAGAGTCTGATTAAGGTCGGGGGGTTTGATCGACTCGGCGATCGCGGGGCAATGATCGAGGGGCTGGACCGGATCATGTCCCTGATCCGACGCGAGACCGAGTTGCGTGAGTCTGGCCAGACCACGATGTTCGATATGCTCGGCGATGCCGTAAACACACCGCTACCGGCGCTTGAGTTACCGATCGGTGGAGATGTCACGGACCACGAACGCACGCTTTGGGAGCAAGAACTACTGGGCGTGACGATTTCAGAGAACCCGATCACTCGAGCAATGTACGCGTTACAAGACGAGTCGATCGTATTTGCCAGTCAACTCACGCCCGATATGAACAACATGCAAAAGTCATCGGTCGGCACGGTCGGCTCGGTGGAAGAGAGGACGACCCACAAGGGAGATCCGTTCGTAAAGGTCCAGTTCGGACTGCTAGGCGGTGACATCGAACTGGTCATATGGTCAAACGTGCTGGCGACAACCGGACATCTCTGGAAGCAGGGAACCCATGTGGCCTTAACCGGGACCGTGAAAGAGCACAACGGGTACTTATCAATATCAGTAGACGGCGCACGGGAGTATCGATTGCCCGGACATGAAGAGGCGACCCCTTTGACGAACGCCCCCCGGAACTCAGCGAATCCGGCACAGGGAGCTAACAATCCCCGCTCAGTTGCTCCGGCAGCTTCCTCGCACAACCCGAACCAGCTGAAGCCCGCTATACCTACGGGTAATGGCACAGGTATCTCCAACGGAAACGGCGCTTCTCATGTGGAAGCAGCAACGACAGTGCCGACAGAACCGGCTCTTTCGATACGCGTATCGGAGACCGGAGTGGTCGCCGAGGATAAGAACCGTTTCGAAGACATCATCCGCCTACTCCTAAACTACAAGGGCAATCATCCATTCGTACTTGAGGTGGAGACGGGGGAGCGGATCGTAACGCTGGAGATGCCATTCGCCATCCAACCTTGCGATGCGCTCGTGTCAAACCTGTCGGAAATGATCGGAAGCGAGAACGTTCTGATACCGGGTCTGGCGAACGCCACACCCGCTCAAGCCCCCGTGTAAGCCAGGAATCCCCCGGCGGGCACCGGCGTAAACTGTATTCATGAACTGGGTTGTTTTCGCCACCGCGCCTGATCAGTTGACGGCGGAGATGTGGCAGGACCTGCTCTCACAGGCAAATATCAGGTGCCAGTTGAGGGCGGGTGATACATACGGTTTTCTTGGCGTGTCTGCGTCACCAGTCAGGCTTGTCACTCCACAGGAAGATGCGGAGGTCGCCCGCGACGCCCTTGAGACGCTAATAAACCTCTCCGAAATTAGCATCGCCAAGCCGGGCGCTACCGACCATTTCAACTGAACGGTTCCTCACACAAGCAGCGTGAGTTGCACGCCTTCAGGTGTCTCCAGATGGCCTTCCAATTGCAGTAAACACGCCTTGAGTGGAAGGCCAATTTCTCCCCCGAAACCGTGGAGTCGTCCGTTGCTTCCGGCAACGCTATGACACGGGACCAGTAACGGGACTGGATTCCGAGCCATTAACTGGCCCACAGCTCGGATGGCGTTTGGACTGCCGCCTGCCTCGGCAAGCCATGCGTAGGTGCGCGTCTCGCCGGCGGGTATAGCCCGACAGGCGGCACGTGCTCGGGTGAAAAACTCCGAGTCGTCGAGATCTATCGCTATCCGTGTCAGATCCTCCGGCTCCCCGGAGGAGTAGCGATCGAGGCTGGCGCGAAGCTCTTCGAACCGGGACGAATCCCTTTCCCCGCCGTGGATCACCTGCCCCAGTTCTGACTCGCCCTCTGCCGCGGTCAGTTCCGGGAGGGTTATCCGCTTGATGCCGTTCTCAGACGCTACTACACCGACCCAGCCATATGCCGTCTCGAAAATATCGTACTTAAGCATCGACATTGGCTCCCGCCACCTCGGACGAGACCTGATCCTGGCCACCGGACGCCTCTGTGCTAGTTGTCCGGGAGTACAACGGACGCTTTACAGGGTTTGCGGGCGCCACTCTGAGCGGTGGACGCGGCTTGACGCCGATCAAGCGTAATAACGACCTACGGATCAGCGCCCATCGGACGACGGGCCACTCATCCTGAACCATCTGATGAACCCGGTCCGGAACCTCTCGAGCGCTGTACACCTCAAGCTCAAAGGCCTTCGCTATCACCTGGCCTCCCTCATCGGCGTCGGCGGCCGTTCCGCCGAGACGTAATGCGTATTCCACGGGCGTCTCATATTTTCGTCTACCGGTTCCCGAGAGCCAGCCTAGTCGAGACATTCCTGCGTACGCGCGGCCAGTTGGAGACATGTCCCAGAACCGCCAGCGCCATGCGATAACGCCGCCGATGAACGTCAGTACAAGTCCTGCTCCCACGGCGAACGGCCATACCAGCGCCAGGTTTTCAGATCGAGTCGTACTCAGCAATTCGTCGAGATCGGGGCCCTCTCCGGATCCGAGTGGAGACTCTCCGGTCTCGATGAACAGGTCGGGACCGCTCGCGAATGAATCTGCCCCCCGGAAGAACGTGACCTCCAGATCAGGCAACGCACCACGCACCAACTGCGGCGCTCCGGGTGTCGACTCCAGATCGATCCAACCGTAGTCGGGGAAGTACGCCTGTGCCCAGCCGTGCCTGTCGACGTCCCGGATCACGACTCCCCCGCGTATCGGGTCGAATACACCTGCCTGGAATCCAGACACCATCCGCGCTGGCACACCCTGGATGCGCAACATCACGGCAAGGGCCGAGCCAAAGTACTGGGAGTAGCCCTTAGGTCGATCGTCGTCACACCGGGGCCCGATGGACGCCCCCTGGCACGGCTCCAGTGCAGTGTCGAACAGGAAATACGAGACGCCATCCTGCTCCGGACCCGGGCCGTCGATGTCCTGGCTGTAACCGAAGGCCCGCAGATGCTCTGTCAGCGCCACAGACATTTCGTAAGGAGTCACAGCCCCCGCTTCCGCGACGATCTGGTCTGCAAGGGCTACGACTTGATCTGGTAGCGTCTCAGGCAGTTGGAGATAACGGTCTGTTACCCAGAGCGGGTATTCGGCACCGGCTTCGTCCAGTTGTTCTTCCGTCGCCTGCGATATCAAACGTTTAACGAGAACCGACTCGCCCGGTTCAGCACGGTCGATAAATCGCGCCGCTACTTGATCGAATATCGGCTCCGTGATGCGCTGGACAGTTATCGATTCCAGCGCGCCTTGCTTCTCTTGAAACTCAATGATTTCGAGATCCGGCGGTAATAGATTTCCGACTATCGCCTCGACCGGGTCGTTGCCGAATAAATCAGGCGCCAGATAGATATCGCGAAGAGCGTCCGCGTACGTGAGCACGTCATCAGGGAGATTTGGATCGAGCTCGCCCTCCACCATATTCAGTCTGACTCTCAGCGGTGGCAGTTCTTCAGATATGTATGGCCGGTCGATATTGAGGGCGTAGTCGCCCGGGATGGCAAAACCTAGTTTATTGTCGTCCGCGACGATACGTTGCTCGACGGCGATACGCTCAAGAAGGGTCCCTTCAAGTGGAAGCGTATCGGCGGGCTGCCGATTGAACTGAGTGACCGGTCCTGCCAGCCAGCCTTGTGACGTGTAAACCGAGTAAGTGCGCGCCGGGTTGAGAGTCTCGTACTTGGTCTCGACGAAGAAGAGCGGGGTCTGTTTGAACGTGATCTGACCCTTGAACGCCAGCACTTGATCGAACGCACGGAAATCGCCAGAGTTTATGCCTACGACGTTCGGGAAAAGCCGCAACGCCTGATCCCCCAGCCTGTCACGGAACGGGTCTTTCATAGCGTCCCAGGCACGGTCAAGCGTTTCCGGCCTGATCTTGTACATGGGCATGAACCCGGCGATGGCAACGACGATCGCTCCGATCACAATGGGAGCCAGGATGCTGTCCAGGCTGATGCCATGCGAGTAATGGATTCCTGCGGCGTCCCATCGCCGTCGCGTGTTGACCAGTGTCAGGTGGACGAACATTGCGATCGCTATCGCGGCGAAGAAGTAGAACGTGTATTCGAAGTCGCCGAATCTGTAACTCAGATTTGTGAGGAGCGCTATACCGAATATGAACGACGGGGCCCACGGTGTTCTCCACTTGAAAAGGCTCCAACCAGCTGCGTAAGCAACGAGCCAAGCGATTACGGAGAGGAAGACGCTGAACGGCAGGGGGTCGGTGCTGATACCGTCCGCCTTTGCGACATCAAACCAGATGTCGAGTCTGGTCCATGTATCGCCAAATCGGGCGAATACATGGGCACCGTCCGCGCTGGACGATACCTGCCATATCGAGAAAGGCACCCCGGCCAGAATGCCAACGAGATGGCGCAACGGCCAGGGGCCGACGAGTCTCGCGAACGCAACCCCAACCGCCGTTCCAGCAAGTACGGTCCATATGAGAACCGGAGAGTCCCCCCAACCGGCAAGCTGAACGGACCACGCGACTACGAGCGCCATCAAACCGAGAAGAACGTATGTGACCAGCCCTTCAGCGCCGCTGATACCCGCTATACGCCCTATCAACTCCAGGTTGTTCTTAACCCGGGCAGAGACGTCGGTCGCACTTGACGCGGACGCCCCGGGCAGGTTCAGCGAGCCGGTGTTCATTCGCTATCCTCCACTTCGACCTCTATCTGCTCGATCATTCCGTCCTCGTCAACAGCCGAGACGGCGATCTGGAACTCGCGAATCTGATCTGTCAGAGATACGGCCACCGGTTGGCCCTGTTTGACCTGGTACGTTCTGATCCCGGCACCTACCAGTTCGGCAAGCACATCTCTATTGGAATCGTCGTTACTTCCGGATCGCTGATCTGGATCCAGGAATGACTCCCGATCCAGCAGCGCCACAGTGATGTTGACGCCGCGTCTGGCGAGCCCATGAAGCGCACTGACCCAGTGACCGGAGGATGCGACCGATCCCGAAGCGGTAATCACAACAAGCGCCGTGTTGGACCCAACCGATGGCTCAAGTTCTGCGAGGATGTCGACCAGTTCCACATCGCCTTCTGGCTTGCTGATAGCGATGTTTCGCGTGATCTCTTCAAGTTGGGATCCACCGCGCACGGGGAGCCGCGTTATCGGTTCGCTACCGTACGAGAGGTAGCCGACCGGGAGTTGCATCCCCTGGTATTTTTCGATAGTGGAAATTGCGATGGTCGCCCCGTACTCGTCAGCCGACTCTGCGTTACGACCGGCGACGGTGGAAGCATGCTGGTCGAACACCACCCACACCTCGCCAGCCTCGCCCTGATCAAAAAGCTTGACCATCAACTTGGACTGCCGTGCGGTGCTGGGCCAGTGAATCCGGCTCATGCTGTCGCCGGCAACGTAATCACGTACCGAAGACACGTGAGGCGAGGCGAGATGAGTTCTGCGGCGATCACCAGCGTCGCCGCTCAGGTTGAGGTGTACCATCCCGTAGTCCGGGATGGGTACGGCCTGCGGGTAGACAAGCAGACGGTCCGAACCCTGATATTCACGTGAGTTTGGAAACAGACCGAACGGGTCTGCGGATCGAACGACAAGAGGGCCCAGCGTGAACTCGCCACGCTGGACCATAGGCGCATCGACCTGAAAACGCCGGTTCACGATTACGCCCGGCATGTCGATTATCCGGCCGGCCATCACGCCGGGGATGTCAGTCAATTCTTCGATCTCTATCCACGGGTTTGGCAGTCCGCCGTTGTTGGAGATATCGACCGTTTCCGACAGTTGTTCGCCCACGCGCATCGGCCGGTTTGGGCGACGAACCTGGGCATTGATGCGCGCAAAACCTAACCGAGACCAGATAAATGCGATGGCCAACATGATGACAAGGACATAGCCAAGCCTGAACGAGAGCGTGAATCCCGTCCCCATCCCGGACATAAAGGTCAGGATGATGACAAAGACGACTATCGCCGCACGCCGATGGTCGTACAACCAGTCCAAAATTCGATGGTTGCGGGACCGAGCTGGGGCGCCTGAAGATCGTCTTACACGATCAGGAGCTGCCGGTCGTGCGGTCAACAAGGCTGGCACCTAACTGCGGGCCGGACCGCCGACCTCGGCGCCCGGTACCGGAACACGGTCAAGCACTTCACCGACCAGACCCTCGCCGTTTACCCCGCGCATTCGGGCTGCTGGTGAGATGATCAACCTGTGCGACATCACTGCCCTTGCGATGGACTTCACGTCGTCCGGTGAGGCGAAGTCACGTCCATCGATCATGGAACGTGCCTGTGCGCCGCGCATGAGCGCCAGCGACGCCCTCGGCGATACGCCGAGCGAGGCGTCCGGGTGGTCACGCGTAGAGTTTGTGAGGGCGACGATGTATTCCTTGATCAGATCGTGGACGTACACATCCCGCGCTGCGTTTTGGAGTTGAATAATGTCGTCCGGGGTAGCCACCGACGTCAGATCGTCGATCGGCTCAGCGAGTATCTGACTGTCCAGAATGGCGATCTCCTGGTCCAGGGTCGGGTAGCCGACCCTGACGCGCAGGAAGAAACGGTCCAGTTGCGCCTCAGGTAGCGGGAATGTGCCCTCGTACTCAATCGGGTTCTGGGTCGCCATGACCATGAACGGGTCTGCGAGCCGGTGCGTCACACCCTCCACAGTTACCTGGCGTTCCGCCATCGCCTCCAGCAGTGCTGACTGCGTCTTTGGGGTCGCCCGGTTGATCTCATCTGCGAGGACGATCTGGGAGAGAATCGGACCGGGCCTGAACTCAAACTCGGAGGTCTTCTGATTGTAAAAAGAGACCCCGGTGATGTCGCTCGGCAAAAGGTCCGGTGTGAACTGGATTCGTTGGAAGTCACATCCCACTGATCGGGCGACGCTACGGGCGAGCATGGTCTTGCCAACACCCGGAACGTCTTCGATCAAAGCATGCCCACGCGAAATTAAGGCAATAACGACAAGTTCAATGACCTCGGTCTTACCGACGATCACCTTTTCGACGTTTTGAACTATTCCCCGTGCTATTAGCTCGGGCCCGGTTACCGTGGCCAAATGGACCCCTCTCGTTGGCGGTCACTACGGAGCGATAAGTGCCGTGGTTTCGTGGCGGCGTTGGCGGCGAGTCGGGGATCGGAGGGCGCTTAGCCTTCAACTATCAGCCAAGGATAGCGCTACCCTCTTGTCGTTGGCCACCGAGACTTCGACCTGTCTCAACTTGTTCAGGATCTGTCCGGTGAATGCCCTCTTCTCGGTATTTCCCACCCCTGGAAGCGTCCGGTCTCTAAGTTATTGACTGGTACCGCCTGGGGGGGGCAGGTCGAGCCTCATGTGCGAAATCTACCGACCTAGCCAGGCGAATCCATACCCTCGTACCCCCGAGCCGGAATAAGGCACAGTTGCAACCTTTGTCGGGTCGGTTACGTTGACGGTCAACAGAGACGGACTGCTGCTCCAGGATGTGTGAAAGGCTATCTGTTCGCTGTCTGGAGACCACTCGACATTCTCCTCAGGTCCCGGATACCAGGGAGAGATGTGCCTCGGTTCCTGCCCGTCCTTGTTGCTCACCCATATTTCGACGTTCCCGTCCCCGTCCGAGTCAGCGATGAACAAGAACAGTTCCCCGTCGGGTGACCATTTGGGACCTCCGCATGATTCAGGCTCATTCAATTTTCCCGCATCAAAAGGACAGGCCGCGATCTGTGAGAACTCACCGGTATGTATGTCGATTTCCCAGACACCACGCTTACATTCGACATTCGGCTTACCCGAAACGGTGATCGCGTTCCCATCGGGTGACCAGATGGCGTCCGCGATGACGGATCCATCCCAATTATCGCAGTCAAAAAAGCGGTTGATTGGGTGAGTTTGTCTGGTTTCGAAGTGGTCCGAATTCTGTGACGGATCAACGGTCCAAATCCCATTGCAGGCAGCCTGTTCGTCACGTGTGGTGTCCTCTGGGAGAGTAACTCCAGATTTTGCTGAACACGCTTGGCGTATCAGAATGGAAGACCCGTCAGGGGACCAAGAGTGCCCGGCGATTATGGCAGCATCGTTCTCTGAGCCATGTAAGACATGGGAACTCAACGATTCCAAGTCGGTAATAACTAGGTATCCACCGTCCTGGCATCTTTTCCTAATCAAATCGGTCGTGCCAAGGGCTTCCTGGTATCGTGCCCCCTGCCAGCAAGGTTCGATGTAACTCAACTTCGAACCATCTGGGGAGAAACTGGTCTGGAACGTGTCCGAAGAGAACATTGGATTTGATATAAAGCCTCCACCGAGACGTTCTATTGAGATTTGCTCCCCAAAATCGGCCACCACACGTGTAGAACCTGTGCTGATATCGGTAAGCACAATTTGCCAAATCTTTGGTTCGCACTCCTCTTTACTGCTCGGAGGGACAGGCAGAGGCGGTTGATCTGGCAATAATTGGGGCAGTTCATACCCGATAAACGTTTCACACCAATGTTCGTTTGTCCTGTAGATCAAGACCTCGGTGCTTTCGGGTCGCGAACCCAATACCAACTCATTGACGAGGTCGGTCTGGGTGAGATTACAAGCGTGGTGCGCATCCCACCCGCTTTCCATATCCGGACCTACCG
>JAPYSM010000074.1 GCA_029936485.1 Dehalococcoidia bacterium | reverse complement strand
ATGCTTCGCGGCGTCCTCAGGAGGACTCGGTGACTGAACAGATCCCTTCCGACATCCTTAATATCGAACTTGCCCACGAGGGAGAACTCCGCACTGAATGGGCGGAGCGAGAGATGCCCGTACTTCGGAGCATCCGTGAGCGATTTGAACGTGAGCAGCCCCTGAAGGGGATGCGCATCACTGGCTGCCTGCACATCACCAGCGAGACCGCCAACCTGGTCACCACGCTGGTTGCGGGTGGCGCAGAAGTCACGATGTGTGCAAGCAACCCGCTTAGCACGCAGGACGATGTTGCCGCCTATCTGGTGTCCCAGGGAGTATCAACCTTCGCCATCAAGGGCGAGGACGCAGCCACTTACAACGCCCACATCACATCCGGTCTGGACGCCAAGCCTCACATGACGATGGACGATGGCGCCGACCTTGTTGCCGAGCTCCACACAGCTCGGACCGAACTCCTCGACGGGATCATCGGCGGCATGGAAGAGACGACCACGGGCGTGATTCGCCTGAAGGCCCTCGCCGGCGAGGGCAAACTCCGCTTCCCCGTTATCGCAGTGAACGACTCCGATACGAAGCACATGTTCGACAACCGCTACGGCACGGGACAGAGCACTCTGGACGGAATCGTCCGGGCGACCAACGTCCTGTTGACCGGCAAGACTATTGTGACCATCGGCTACGGCTGGTGTGGTCGCGGTTTTGCGGACCGGGCCAAGGGTATGGGCGCACACACCGTAGTGTGTGAGGTAGACCCGGTACGGGCGCTCGAGGCCGTGATGGACGGTCACCGAGTTATGCCAATGAACGAGGCCTCCAAAATCGGCGACATCTTCCTCACGGTCACCGGCGGGAAGCATGCAATCGCCGGCAGCCACTTTGACCTAATGAAGGACGGCGCAATTGTCGCCAACTCTGGCCACTTCAACGTCGAGATCGACGTCGACGGGCTTGAGGAACGCGCCGAGACGAAGCGACAGGTCCGGACTTTCGTCGAGGAGTACACGCTCGAAGACGGACGCCGGATTAATCTCCTTGCCGAGGGCCGACTGGTCAACCTGGGCGCAGCCGAGGGACATCCTTCAAGCGTGATGGACATGAGTTTTGCCAACCAGGCACTGGCCGCTGAATACATCCTCGCCAACAGAGACACGCTCACACCGGACGTGCACACCCTCCCGAAAGATCTTGACGCTGATATAGCCCGAATCAAGCTCAACTCGATCGGTATGCCGATCGACACGTTAACGGAAGAACAGGCTGTGTACCTGGCGAGCTGGGAAATGGGTACCGCTTAGGTTCAGAAATGCGTGTATTTTCACGCGAAGATCAGAGATTGTATGACGGCTGCGTTTCGGGTTCACCAGCACGCAGCCGTCTGTAGTGTCAGGATGATGGGGCCGAAACCTGGATTGGCGAGTGAGTTTGGACGCCAGATAACAATTGGACAGCGCTCCGGCCACTACCCCACCGTTATGAATGTGGGCAGGATCATCACCAGGGCTATCCCGGTATCGTTCACGGCGGTGTAATCATGGCTCTGATGTATGAGATCATGGCGAATATCCGACGGTACTCTCGCGACACGGAAACAAAACAATCAGGATTCCTGAGAAATTTCACAGCCGTCGGGAGCGCCCGAGGCAACCGGAATACCAGGCACTGGCGAAGGGAATATGAATGGCACCTAGTACGTATCTGGTTACATCCGAGTCCGTGACGGAAGGGCACCCGGATAAACTTTGCGACCAGGTCTCTGACGGCGTACTGGACGCCATCTTCGAGCAGGATCCCCATGCGCGTGTCGCATGCGAAACGGCCTGTACAACCGGCGTAATGTTCGTATTTGGTGAAATCACGACCACCGCGTATGTGGACATCACCGCCGTCGCCCGGGAAGTAATACGAGACATCGGCTATACCTCATCCGACCTGGGGTTCGATGCCGAATCTGCCGGCGTGATGGTATCGATCAAAGAGCAGTCACCTGACATCAGAGATGGTGTCGATACCGCTCTTGAAGTGCGGGGTGAAGCAGGCGCCAAAGAGGTTGGCGCAGGCGACCAGGGGATGATGATCGGGTACGCGGTACGGGAGACGCCAGAACTGATGCCGCTTCCGATCGCTCTTGCACACCGCATTACACGGCAGATGGCCACTGAGCGGAAGAACGGGAGCCTCCCATACCTCCGGCCGGACGGCAAGTCACAGGTGACGATCGAGTACAACGCCGACAACACCGTGAAGCGCGTGCACACCGTCCTGATGAGTACACAGCACGATCCATCTGTGTCACAGGAGACGATCAATCGCGATCTGACGTTACTCGCGAATCACGTCATTCCGGCAGACCTGCTGGATGACGACACGAAATTCTTCGTGAACCCGTCAGGCCGATTTGTCCTCGGCGGTCCGGCTGCAGACGCCGGACTGACCGGACGGAAGATCATCGTTGACACCTACGGAGGCAGCGCCCGCCACGGCGGTGGGGCATTCTCCGGCAAGGACCCGACCAAGGTAGACCGGTCCGCCGCTTATGCAGCCCGCTGGGTCGCCAAGAATCTTGTTGCTGCCGGCCTTGCGGACCGACTTGAGGTTCAGGTGTCGTATGCCATCGGCGTCGCACGGCCGATCTCGATCTCGGTCGAGACCTACGGCACAGGCAAGGTGGACAACGCTCGCATCGTGGAACTCATTGAAGGGCACTTTGACCTGCGACCGCAGGCGATCATTGACGCGCTTCAACTACGGCGCCCGATCTTCAGGCAAACAGCGGCATACGGCCACTTCGGTCGCGACGATCTGAACCTGCCCTGGGAACAGCTCGACAAAGTAGACGTCTTAAAGGCGGCCATCGCCTAGTCGTACAGTTCAGACCGACATGCACTAACGTATGGGCGTGCCTTTTTGGAGGCACGCCCCTTTTTCTTGAACCTATCAACATCCTCAAACCGGAGACCTAGGAACCCTGATGCCTTCAGAGATCAAGTTCGGCACGGACGGCTGGCGGGCGATAATCGCCGATCAGTTTACCTTTGCGAACGTCCAGAAAGCGGCGCAGGGCCTGGCCGGAGAGATGCTGGCGTCCGGGACTGCAAAGGCCGGGGCCATGATCGCGTGGGATACCCGGTTTGGGTCGGAAAGGTTCGCCATCGCAACCGCGGAGGTGCTGGCGGGCAATGGCATCCGATGCGTATTGGCGACACGGCCGGCGCCAACGCCCGCTGCGAGTTTTTCGGTGATAACCCACAAGGCCGGTGGCGGTGTGATGATCACGGCGAGCCACAACCCGGCCTCGTACAACGGGTTCAAGGTCAAATCAGACCAGGGCGGTAGCGCGCCGCCGGATATGGTGGCGCGCATCGAGGCGGAAATCGAGCGCATCGAGTCCGGCGAGGTTGTTGTACAACATGTTTCACTGGACGAAGCAAAACGTACCGGGCTGCTCGAACGGTTTGATCCTACCGCGCCGTACCTAGAGCAACTCGGGCATGTGGTGGACCTCGAGCCCATCAAACAGGCCCGGTTGAAGATAGTCGTTGAATCGATGCACGGCTCGGGAGGCGGACTGTTTCCGCGTCTTTTGTCAGGCGGAAACCTGGAGTTCATAGAGCTCCACGGAGAGCCGAATCCCGCGTTCCCGGGCTTTGCACAGCCGGAACCAATCGAGGCCAACCTCAGGGCGTTACAGGCCGCCGTGAGGGAAAATGGCGCAGATGCGGGGATAGCCTTTGATGGCGACGCCGATCGTGTGGGGCTTGTGGACGAGAACGGCCGCTATATTTCCACCCTTGAAGGCTTCTCCTTACTGGCGCACCATCTTCTGGAGCGCCGGCGGCAGCAAGGTACGGTGGTCTCCACGATCACGATGAGTTCCATGGTCGACCGGCTCGGTGAGGCTTACGGAATCGACACACCGCGTACCGCGGTCGGCTTCAAGTACGTCGGTCCGAAGATGCTCGAGACCAACGCCATTATCGGGGGCGAGGAAAGCGGCGGCTATGCATTCAGAGGCCATGTCCCGGAGCGGGATGGCCTGTTGAGTGGGCTGATATTTCTGGAGGCTATGGTCAGTTCTAAAAAGCGCCCATCGGAGTTGCTAACAGATCTGTTAGCTATCACCGGACCCCACAGCTTCCGGCGGGTGGACGTGCAGTTTCCTGAGGATCAACGCTCAGCGCTTCAGAACTTGATCGAAACGGCTGAACCCGGGACTCTTAGCGGGATGGAGATTGAACGATCTGACCGGCTGGACGGCGTGAAGTATTTCCTTGAGGGTGGAGGATGGGGCATCGTACGTATATCCGGCACCGAGCCACTATTGCGGATGTAC
Organism: Dehalococcoidia bacterium; assembly: GCA_029936485.1. Lineage (GTDB taxonomy): Bacteria > Chloroflexota > Dehalococcoidia > Lucifugimonadales > Lucifugimonadaceae. Next base: position 5,693 of record JAPYSM010000074.1, on the reverse strand, counting down.
GCAGAAGCCCAGGATGTAGAAACCGTTAATCGTGTCCTCGAAGACTTGACCGTGACTCTCGGACTCTAAGGATCCGGCGCCCTTCTCTATGGACGATGATGCGATAAGAGGCGGCATTTAAGCCGCCTCTTATCGCGTTCCGCTGTTCTACAAATCAGACTTACGCTTCGGGCTAACCTCAAGGGTTATCGGTGAACGTGACGAGGAACGCGATCAGGACTATAGCCGTTTCCAGCCCAGTTATCCCCTGTTGCTGTTTGGACTGTCGAGTCGTACCGACTGTTATCTATATATGATGCTTGTGACCGCCGATTTGGTTCGGGAGACAACGTCCGATACGTGTTCCCATCGAAACGCCGTTGCCCACCAGTCCCAAAGAGGTTAAGTGGTGAAAAGTCGTGTCGAAATAGTGACGCTACCAAGTGCACACATTGATTAACACAAAACGAGTGCCTCATGAAAACTCACATTCGCTATTGCTGGGAACGTCGCCAGCAGTCGATATACTTTGGAGATGCAACCTTAGTCGGTCTTGCAGTCCGTTCCCGGATCGTTCAGTGGTAGGACAGGGGACTTTGAATCCTCAAACCTAGGTTCGAATCCTAGTCCGGGAACCAATCACACCTGATTTTGCGCATGAACGAGCGTCCCTTCCGTCCATGAATCTGGCTAGTCGCCGGCGTATCCCTGGCCGGAAGTGACGAAATCCCAGACCACATGGGGACCGGACCATCACCGCTGGATATGACGCGAAAAGACCACAGCCATAAAGCTGTGGTCTTTTCGTATACGGTCTTCTTGTCCCGGAACTGCTACGCGTCGTCCTCCACAGCGGCTGCGGGGATGGCTTCGCCAGCATCGAAACGCTCTTTTGCGTCTCCGTACAGGTGGCATGAGACCCAGTGACTGGTCTCTTCTTCCGTTAGTCCCGGCGCCCACTGTTCACAAACATCACCGATTTTCACCGGGCAACGTGGGTTGAACGTGCAGCCAGAAGGCGGGTCTACCGGAGACGGGACTTCACCAGGGAGGATGATCTCTTCACGTTCAATGTCCGGATGGGACGGAAGCGCGGCGGAGATCAAAGCCTGTGTGTACGGGTGGAGCGGGTTAGAGAAAATCGGTTCTGAATCACCGATCTCCTTAATACCACCCAGGTACATCACGGCGGTCGTGTGGCACATGTACCGAACCGTCGCCAGGTTGTGAGCGATCATCAGGTAGGCGAGGTTGTGCTCTTTTTGCAGGTCCACAAGAAGGTTCAGAATCTGTGCCCGAATGGACACATCCAGGGCGGATACCGGCTCGTCGAGAATCATGACTTCCGGGTTCAAGGCAAGCGCTCGGGCGACGCCGATGCGCTGCCGCTGTCCGCCGGAGAATTCGTGTGGATACAGGTTCGCCTGATAAGCGTTAAGACCCACCTCTTCAAGAACTTCAGAGACCCGTGTTCCGATCTCGCCCTTGGTCATCTTGGTGACGATCTGGAGGGGCTCAGCAACGATGCTCTTGACGCGCATCCGGGGGTTTAAAGAGGACCACGGATCCTGAAATACCGCCTGCACGTTCTTGCGATAGTCTCGCTTGGCCGCACGGCTCATCTTGGTGAAATCTTCTCCCTTGAAGAAGATTTGCCCCGCGGTCGGCTTTTCGAGACCGAGCAGCAATTTTGCCGTCGTGCTCTTGCCACACCCGGACTCACCAACAAGACCAACTGTCTCTCCCGCACGAACGATGACGTCGATACCGTCTACCGCTTTGAGAGTTGGCTTATTCCCGAATCCCAGGAAACCACCGGCAAGCTCAAAATGCTTCGCCAGGCCTCTGGTCTCAAGAATTATTTCAGCATTAACGTCGAGAGGTCGAATCCCCTCTTTTTGCTGAATCTGTTCCTGAATTGTCGTCATCGCACCTGTATCCGTAAAAGGTTTAGTCAAACATCGCTCGTCAGAACTCATTGAGCGCTAACGGGTACACCTGCTTCTCGCGGGGTGCTAGTCGGCTACCGCTTCAGCTTCTTGGAGTTGTTCTTCCGCGACCGCGGTCACGGAAACAGACTGTGCAGCAGCCAATTCTTCCGGATCTGCTTTGGAGATGTCAAAGTCCAAGAGTTTCCAACAACTTGCCGTGTGATTCTCGTCGATCTCGGAACGAACTGGATACACATCGCGGCAGACATCCTGCGCGTACTCACATCGTGGGGCAAACGGGCAACCCGGAGGAAGGTCGAAGAGGGGTGGCGGCTGGCCCTCAATTGAGTAAAGCCGCTGTGTCCGTTCTTCGAGCTTCGGCACGGATGCCAGCAATGCCTCGGAGTAGGGATGGGAAGGCTCGTTAAATATCTGACGCACATCGCCGGTCTCGACAATCCGTCCAGCGTACATGACTGCGACACGGTCGCACATCTTGGCGACAATCCCGAAGTCATGTGTGATGAAAATAATCCCAACACCGGTCTCCGCCTGAATCTCCTTGAGAAGGCGCAGGTAACCAGCTTGAATCGTAACGTCCAACGCGGTCGTTGGCTCATCCGCTATAAGAACGATCGGTGCGCAGGAGATGCTGATGGCTCCGACAACCCTCTGGCGCATTCCGCCGGAAAGCTGGTGAGGGAAGTCCTTCATCCGGCTTTCGGCCGCCGGGATTCTCACCTGTCGCAGGGAGTGGATGATCTTATCGACCAGGGATTGACCTTTCAGATTCTGGTGGATCCGAATGGCCTCTCCGACCTGGTTCTCGATGTTGAACACTGGGTTGAGCGCCGTCATCGGGTCCTGGAGGATCATCCCGACCTTGGAGCCCCGTATTTTGGCCATTTCGTTATCGGAAAGGTCCAGGACATTCTGTCCGTCGAGGATCACTTCACCGCCAACGATGTAGCCGGGGGGTGAAGGAATAAGTCTCATGATCGAGAGTGCCGTCACCGACTTCCCTGACCCTGATTCACCCACTACTCCGAGGGTCTCCCCTCGCTTCACGTGGTAGGAGACTCCATCTACGGCCTTCACTGTGCCGTAACTGGTCTGAAAATAGGTCCTCAAGTTTTTCAACTCCAGAATGACATCATCCTGGACCGTACTGGGGCCAAATCCATCCCTGTCCGCGTCTTCGCGGTCCGAGTAATCTCCGCTCTCTACGCGATCTTGTTCAGGCGAGTCGACCATCCTCGGCTCCTCTTAGGCTCAACCGGGGGGTGAAAGTGCGGATCACTTCGCTCCCGGCGTTGGGCCGTCAATACCGGTCCCAACTGTGCGTTGCACGACCCGAAAGGCCGTTACTTTTAAGTCGTGATACGAAGGCATTCGCTCCTGTGCCCTTCAGGTTGCGGCGAAGTATAGCAGTGGTCGATACGGTGCGCATAGCCATGCACGAAGATCGTCTTCAGGCCCGCCGTAATCTACTGGCAAACATCACCGCCAGAGTCGCCAGAATTAACAATCCTATCCCGTTCACACTGAGCGCCCAACCCACAGAGTACACCTCTGCGATCAGTCCGAGTTCAAGGCTCCCCACCCACCCGAACCCGATCGCAAAAATCCACCCCCCCATGGCACGGCCGCGCATGTCGTCCGGGACGTTCGCCATCAACAAAGTCCACTGCAAAGCATCAAAAGAAGACGCCATAATCCCTACAACGGCAACTATAAATAACGACAAGGGGAAAATCTCCGATATTCCAAGTGAGATCAACCCGACGCCGTATATGAAAATTATGGCAATCGCGATCAGGCCCTTGCGACCGAAGTCGGAAAGTGCCGTGATGAGCACCGAACCGACCAGGCCACCAATCGCCGCCATCGCCGTCAACGCTCCCAGCCCCGTCGCGCCGACGCCAAGTACATCCTCGGCCAATGACGGCATTACAGTTTGGAACGTAAACCCGAGAATCTCAACAACCATGGCGAAGGTAAGCAGCGTAGCCACGATCGGGATGCCGAGCAGTAACCTTATCCCACCGAATGTGCTGCTGATAAAACCACCAACCGCCCTGAGTCCGTGCGAAGTACCGCCCACGCCAAGACCCGGCTGAACAACCACCACGCGGCTAACCGCAAAACCACCGATAGCAAACGCCAGCCCGGCAATTACGAAAACGATGCCGGGGCCTGCCGATTCGATCAATAGTCCGCCGGTAAGCGCCCCAATCGCGCCGACGGCACGTGTGGCGACAGACATCATCGCAACACCGTTTGAAGCGTTTCGCCTCCCGACAACGTCAACGGCGAGCGCCTGTGTCGCTGGCAACTCGAACGCGGCCGTGATCCCGGCCAGGCCAACAAGCACCATCACCGCCCAGATGAGGGAATCAGATTGGGCGACGAGAAACCACATCCCAACTGCTACCGAAACTTTCAGTCCTGCTGCGATCATCAGAACTTTACGGCGTGAGTACCGATCAGCAATCGCGCCGCCGACCGGACCGAATATCAGGTTGGGAGCGCTCCTCACTGCGAAAGATACCGCCGTAAGGAAAACTGATCCGGTCTGATCCAGGACAAACCAGCTGATCGTAAGCCGCTGCATCCAGTTCCCGAACCCGATCAAGAGTCCGGCGGTCCAGAGCCATCTGAACGCGTTGTTATGCAGCGAGCGTAATGGGCCTGTGTGCACCGGTATCGGTGGCGACTGTTCGGAAGTTGTACCGGTTTGCATCACAGCTCACTACTTCATTGACAACACCTGAGTTCCGGAATTCCGGGTGGTTGAGGGCCACGCCCCTCCCGGAGTCCTACTTCGGGCAAGAAACTTGATTACGTCTGACGCACACATTATGAAGGGCCGGATCTAGAGACCGGCCCTTCATATATCGTTTTTACGGAGTCCCCATAAAGTTCGAGGAAAGAACCCTGCTGACTACTCGGGTTTCTAAACCAGTTCGAGATCTTTCTCGACTTCGGTGAGGGCCTCATCGATGACGCTGACCATAAAGTCGATCTCGTCCTTATTTATGGACAACGGAGGGCAGATGCTGATTAGGTCACCCGCCCGGAAGCTAATGAGATTCCGTTCGTACAATGCCGGCGGGATTTTCTTGGCCAGCTCCGCGCTTGCCGGGAACTTAGCCTTTGTCTCCCGGTCGCTAACAAGCTCGACCGCTGCTATCAGGCCCATGCCGCCCCTGACATCGCCGACCGATGGGTGTTCGTACAGTTTCTGTAGCTGTTCGTACAAGTAAGTTCCCAACCGGTCAGAGTTCCCGACCAGGTCCTCACGCTTGAAAATCTCAAGGTTCTTCAGCGCAGCTGCGCTGGAAACCGGGTGGCCGCCAAAGGTGATCAGGTGCTTGAAGGTGCGGCTATCGTCTCCGATAAATGTGTCGGCGACCTTCTTAGTCGCGATCGTGGCTCCCAACGGAAGGTATCCGCTCGTAATCGCCTTGGCGACGGTCGTGATGTCCGGCTGAATGCCAAAACGCTCAGCCCCGAACCAGGTGCCGAGCCGGCCGAATCCGTTAATGACCTCGTCCGCTATCAGCACGATGTCGTAAGTGTCAGCAATCTCACGGAGGCGGTGCCAGTACTCAGGTGGCGGGATGTGGATGCCGGTGGCGGCCGAGACAGGTTCGGCGACGATGGCAGCAACGGTGTCCGGACCCTGATGCTTGATGACCGTCTCGAACTCGTTGGCGACGGCGATCGCCTCGTCCACCGGGTTGTCGTGGTAAATCGGCCGGTACGAGCTGTAGTTGGATA
>JAPYSM010000073.1 GCA_029936485.1 Dehalococcoidia bacterium | reverse complement strand
CAGGACTCGATGACTCTCTGGTAACCACATAGTGGTCTGAATTTTGGCTACAGGTATTCCGAAAGATTCTCTGAGGACGTTTAGAATCCCCCTCATATGCCGATAGACAAGACCGTAAATAATTTCGCCGATGCCGTGTCCGATATATCTGACGGTTCCGTCTTGATGATCGGCGGATTTGGTGGCGCAGGGGGGATGCCGCATCTTCTCATGCTGGCGCTTCGAGACCAGGGTGCACGTAACCTCACAATCATCGGGAACACAGCCGGTATCGCCGCGCCAACAGGCTTCGGATGGCCGGAAGGTGTGGAGCCGATAGACCACGCCATACTGATCGAAAACGGTCAGATCGCAAAGGTCATTGCGTCGTTCCCTGTTTCAGGATCGGTGTCGCGTCCTAATGCTTTTGAAATTGGATTTCGAGCGGGCGAGATAGAGCTTGAGGTTGTCCCGCAGGGAACGCTGGCGGAGCGGATGCGCGCTGCCGGTGCTGGTATCGCCGCGTTCTACACGCCTACCGCCGCGGGGACGATGCTGGCAGAGGGGAAAGAGTCACGGGTGTTTGACGGCCGAGTGTACGTGCTCGAACGGGCGCTGCATGCTGATTTCGCCTTGATACGGGCGAAGACGGCTGACACTCTCGGAAACCTGGCGTACGCAGGCACGTCTCGGACCTTCAATCCACCGATGGCTGCGGCCGCAATGGTGACTATCGCCGAAGTTGACGAGATCGTTGAACCGGGCGGCATCGACCCGGAACGAGTCGATACGCCATCGATATATGTGCAACGCATAGTGGCCCGCCCACCGATGGCCGAAGATGGGGTAGCACTGCCATGACGGACCCCGCGCCCAGATTAGGCCGTGAAGTTATTGCCATGCGCGTCGCACGTGAGTTCCGCGACGGTGAGGTGGTTAATCTCGGCATCGGTATCCCGACTCTATGCTCTGATTTCGTGCCGCACGGCGTGCAACTGATGTATCACTCCGAGAGCGGTCTGTTGAACTGCGGCCCCCTGGCGGACGATGGCGACGGAGATGTTGACCTGATCAATGCCGGTGGCCAGTTTCTGAGCCCGATTCCTGGGATGGCGTTCTTCGATTCAGCGGAGGCATTCGCCATGATCCGTGGCGGACACGTAGACGTCACCGCTCTCGGCGCTTTGCAAGTTTCCGAAATGGGCGATCTCGCCAACTGGTTTTTGCCATCGCGCGGTGTTGGTAACGTCGGCGGTGCGATGGACCTGGCGGTTGGTGCGAAACGTGTGATCGTGGCGATGGAACACAACGGACGAGATGGCACGCCCAAGATCGTCCCAGAGTGCAGCTTTCCGCTTACCGGACGTGGCTGCGTCGGACTGATCGTCACGGATATCGCCGTGATCGAGGTGCTTCCGGAAGGCGGCGGCTTACGGCTTATCGAGCACGCGCCCGGCTGGGACGCGGCCTCGATCCAGTCTCAAACCGAAGCAGAATTCTCCGTCTCCCAGGATCTCACCGAGATCACACTGGTCTAGATCTGACCACGAGGCGAAACATTTAACCGGGCACCCGGCGTTGCACCAGGTCAGGCGCGCCGAACTCGTCCGGCCGTGTCACAGTAGGATTCCACATATAATCCGTACCAACCTCAGAGTCCCGCCTTCAGATAGACATTCCGATCACGCAGGAGCCACCAATGCCCGACGAACCACGTTCGTTCACCGACGCCGATATCGACTCCATGCCCGTCCTTGTACGACGGCGTATAGAGGCGATGGTTCTCGGCCCGATGATCCGCGCATTTCAGGACAAATTCGGTGAGCAAGAAGCCAACAAGGTGGCTCAGAAGGTGATCGAAGAAATAGCGCAGGATCAGGGTGCTGCGATGGCAAAAAAGGTAGGCGCGAAGGATCTCTCGACATACATCGCAAGCAAGAGCGCGTGGACGGCGAACAACGCGCTTGAGACCGAGACATTAGTGATGGAGGAGAAGCGGTACGATTACAACGTCACCCGCTGCCGCTACGCCGAGATGTATCGGGAGCTGGATATGCAGGATCTCGGCTTCATCGTCTCGTGCGGGCGCGACTTCAACTTCCCCGCCGGCTTCAACAAGAACATGAAACTAACCCGCAACCAGACCATCATGCAGGGCGCGTCACACTGCGATTTTCGCTACGCGATGGTGGAAGAGGATTAGGCCCCGTAACGCCTAAACGACCGGCGATTGGCCGCCGTCTATGTTGATAGCGGCGCCTGTCACGTAGCTTGCGCGTTCGCTCGCCAGGAAAGCGATAACGTCCCCAACCTCTTCCGACTCGCCGATTCGGCCGAGTGGCACCATCCCACCGATGCGGTCATTGAAGCTGCCCTCTGTCAGTGACGAATTGGCCTCGCGTTGCGCCTCGAAGATGCGCTGAGTCTGTCCGCTCTTGATCACACCAACACACACCGTGTTCACTAGGATGCCGTCGGCCGCGTAGTCCTTCGAAATCGCCTTTGTGAGCGAGATCCCGGCGGCCCGTGATAGCGACGTCGGCATCGTCCCGCCCGGGGTTGCTTTGCCGCCCCATGTCGTCAGGTTGATGATCCGTCCGGCGCTGCTCTTTTTGAGATGCGGAAGTGCGGCCCGGCAGCAATAGATCGCCCCGTACACCTTCAGCTGGATGTCGTACTTCCAGATGTCGATCGCTATATCCTCGAACTTCCCGGCGGCAGAAGTCCCGGCGTTGTTCACGAAGATGTCGATGCCGCCCCAAGTGTTGACCACAGTATCGACCATGCTCCCGACCTGCGATTCGTCGGTGACATCGGTCGAGATGCCGATCACGTCATTGCTGCCGGACGCGGCCTTGATCTCGGCGATAGCGGAATCTAGCCGTGCCTGATCGCGCGCCGCGAGCGCCACCTTTGCGCCCTCCATCGCCATCCGCGTAGCCGCAGCCTTGCCGAGGCCGTCGCTACCCCCGGTGATGATGGCGACCTTGCCGGTTAGTCCGAGATCCATTGGTGCATTTCCTCTCGTGAAGCCAACGGACCTCCGCTAGTTCGACGTACGCGGAGGCCCGTCTGGGTCTTATGTGCTGTTCTTAGGGGCTCTCTAAACGCCTCTAAACAACCGGCGACGAACCGCCGTCCACGTTGATGGCTGCGCCGGTGATGTAGCTGGCCCGCTCGGAGGCGAGGAAGCAGATCACGTCGCCGGCCTCTCGTGCCTCGCCGATACGTCCGACAGGCACGTTTCCGCCCATCTTGTCGTAGAACGTGTCTAGCGTGAGACTCGAGTCCTTCTCGTGAGCGGCTTCCCAGCGCCGTCGGTGCTGACGACTCTTGAGAATGCCGACACAGATCGTGTTGATCAGGATGTTATCGGCGGCGTAGTCCTTGGACATGGCCTTTGTCAGCGAGATGCCGGCGGCACGTGACAGGGATGTTGGCAGGGAGCCAGCTCCAGATGCCTTGCCGCCCGGCGTGGTGGTGTTGATGATTCGACCACCGCCACGCCTTTTCATGTGCGGTAGGGCGGCTCGGGAGCAGTGGATCGCGCCATAGACCTTGATGCCGAGGTCTGTGTCCCACGTCTCGTTGGTGACGTTCTCAAACTTCCCGGCGGCAGATGTGCCGGCGTTGTTCACGAGGATGTCCAGCCCGCCCCATGCGCCGACGACTGTGTCGACCATGTTTTGGACCTGCGCCTCGTCAATGACGTCTGCTGCGATGCCCATGATGTCGTTGTTGCCGGTCTCTTTTTTGATGTCCTCGGCTGCGGCGTCAAGGTCCACCTGCGTCCGGGACACGATTGCGACCTTTGCGCCTTCTGAGGCCATCGATATCGCCGCCGCCTTGCCGATTCCATCGCTGCCGCCGGTCACGATGGCGATTTTTCCAGTGAGTCCTAGATTCATATTCGTGGGCCTCCGTAGCCGTGTGTTGCGTTTAGTAAATAGAGCGATTGAGGGCCAATCGCCGGTGTTACGCCGGGATGAATGTCAAAGCTGACCCCCGATTGAGGGGCAGCGGCATTATACGTCCGCCAGACGGGGGTGCTAGTCGGCGTCGTCGCCGAGCCGGTACGACTCGTCCATCAGATCGATGACGTACCGGACCTGCGCGCCATCGCCCGCACGGGCCAGCGCCTGCTCCATCTGGATAACGCACCCCGGGTTTGCGGTGGCAACAACATCAGCGCCGGAAGCGGCGATGTGACCGGCCTTGCGATCGCCCAATCGCGACGACATCTCCTGCTCGATAAGCGAGTAGGTACCGGCGGAACCGCAACAGACCAGCGACTCCTCCATCTCGACGAACTCCAGGCCGGGAATGGCGTTCAGAAGTTCCCGTGGAGGCGCTGTGATCTGCTGGGCATGTCCCAGATGGCAAGAGTCCTGATAGGTCACCTTCAGATCGGCGCCGTTAGTAGACAGCGAGCCTGTCGGCGTTTCAAATCCCAGGTCACTGAGGAACTCGTGTATGTCCTTTGTCCGCTCCGCGACCTCGGCCGCCTTATCGGCGTACTCCGCGTCGTTGGCGAGCAGCTCGCCGTACTCCTTCATGGTCGAACCGCATCCGGCCGCCGCGACGATGATGGCGTCCGTCTCGACCTCGAGGAATGCGTCAATGTTCTTACGGGCCATGTCACGTGCGGAGTCGCGTTCGCCGGAGTGTGCGTTCAGCGCCCCGCAGCAACCCTGAGATTCCGGGACATAGACCTCGACACCGTTGCGGGCGAGCACACGAGTGACGGCTTCCAGGGTCGGCGCATGGGTGAGCCGCATGACGCAGCCACCCAGCAGGGCAACGCGTGCGCGGACCTCGCCTTCGGGACGGATGATCTGGCCTGACGTGATGAAGAACTTATCGCTGAGCTTCGGCAGGTACTCTTCCAGCCTGCCGCCGGGAGCGAGCCGAACTGCGCCCGTTTTCCGGGCGATCGTCTGCAACCCGGACTTCTGGTAGAACCTGAGCGCACCGCCGATGCGGTTCAGTCGCTTCGTATTTGGCAGCACGCCGTTGAACCCCATGTTCCGGGCTTTTCGCTGTTTGAACCCCCGCTGGAATACGCTTTCCACGTTAGCGCGGGTTGCCTCCATAAGACGCCCGTAGGGCACGCCGGAGGGGCACACGACCTCACACGCACGGCATTGAAGGCACATGTCCCAGTGGCCAACGATCGCTTCAGTGATCTCCGTGCGACCTTCCTCGACCGCCTTCATCAGTGCGATGCGTCCGCGCGGAGACTCGGCCTCAAGCCCGGTTTCGAGGTAGGTCGGGCAGGCCTGCAAGCAGAAGCCGCAGTGCACGCACTTGTACATGTCCTCCGGAGACGGGACGTCGGGGCCCCGAAAGTTGCTGGTGCGGGCGTTGGTTGGCCGGGGTTCGGTGGCCATGCTAAATCCTCCCGGCGAAACGACCCGGGGACAGCGTCCCGTCGGGGTCGAACTGTTGCTTCATCCGTCGCATCACCTCAAGCGGCGCGCCAAGGTCGCCGAAAACGTCCAGATCACCTTTCAGCTCGGACGGGCAGCGCTCGATCATGCAGGCGCCGCCTGCGTTGATCACGGCGTCCTGAGCAGATCGTACGACTTCTCCCGATATGTTGCCCCAGAAGTGAGCCTCGACCGTGCCGAATCCTATCTGGGCCACGATGTGTGTCTCGTCAAAGCTATCTGATTTCGAAAGGGCACTCACTAGGTCGAAGGCCGCGGTTGGCTTGACCGTTGAGCGTATGGAAAAGGCGGGAGTCGGACTCTGCTCATCCACTAGCGACCATGCTGAGAGCTGTAGATCATCGTCAAGTACCACGAAGCCGTCGGTCATCGCACCGCCGAGAGTCGCATTTGTGTCGTTCACTTGCCGTTCCACGGTGGCTGGCCCGGCAGCGAGTGCGATCAGCAGCATGACGGCGTTGTCTGACGCCTTTCCGTAGTTCTCTGCGGCAAGCTCTGAAGCCTTCGCAGCTGCGCGTTGACCAGCGACAAGTGTCACGGCCTCCGGCATGAACGCTCCGTTGGTAATCCGCATCCCGGCAACAGCTGCCGATTCCGCGGAATCGAACCACGCCACGACGGTACGCATGACTTCCGGAACGGGCCCAATCTTGAAAGCAACCGTGGTGATAGCGCCGAGTGTCCCCAGCGCGCCGATATGCAGTCGAGCCAAGTCGTAGCCGGCCACGTTCTTGACGACGCTCCCGCCGCTTTTGGTCATCGTTCCGTCTGCCTGAACGATCGACATGCCGATGACGAAATCACGGACCCCGCCATAACGTCCACGCAATGGACCGACCGCATTGGAGGCCAGCGATCCGCCGATGGTGGCTTCCCCGGGAGACTGCGCGTCAAACGGAAGCCGCTGGTTGTTCTTGCCAAGTTCTGCCCGGAGCGCGGCGATGGTCATGCCAGCCTCAGCGACCACCACGAGATCAGGCGGCCGGTAGTCGACGATCCGGTTGAGCCCGGTCATATCCACTGCGGCGTCGTATCGGGCGACCCTGTTGCCGACGTGCATCCGGGTTCCGCCGCCCCACAGGACCGCGGCTTGGCCATCGGAGTGGATCGACTTCAGCGCCGCCGACAGATCGTCAGCCGTGTTCGGCCGTTCTATCCTGGACGGAGTTATGCCGTCGAGTTCGTAAGATTCAGTCAAGAGGGTGTTACTTGGACCTGTAGGGGAGCGAACTGACCAATATTTACGGCGCGCCGGTTCTGCCGAGTGCTGGCACGGCGAAGGGCGGTGGGTAATCGGACGGCGTCTTTGCGGCGAAATCATCGGCGATCCGACGCACCTCCGCCATAACGTCCGCGGACGCATCCTCCGACCACGCATCGATTATGCCTTCGATATGGTCCTCGCGCCGCGCTCCAACGATCGCGGATGTAATTCCCGGGGACTCGCATACCCACTGGAGGGCGAGCCGCATTATTGAGTTGCCGGACTTCTTAGCCAGGTCGCCAAGCGTGTCCACAACATCGAACATCGCCTCGTTCCAGTAGCGTCCAACCAGCGCCCCGCCGCGCGAAGCGTCCCGATCCCCGAACTTGGTATCGGCGTCCGGAACCTCCGATTTACGATCGTGTTTGCCGGTCAGCATCCCGCTTGCCATCGGGCTGTACGCGGTCGCCCCGACGCCCTGATCCACACACAACTCTAGAACGTCCCGGGCGAAACCGGGCCTCAGGATGTTGTAGCCGGACTGGATGCAATCAAACGGTGCAAAGTGCTTCACGTCGGACGCCCACAACCCCTCCATCAACAGCCATGCCGGGAAGTTTGAGACCCCGATGTATCGAACCTTGCCGGCACGACGGAGGTCGGTAAGGGTTTCCAACGTCTCCTCAAGTGGGGTCGTCATGTCGGGGGCGTGGATCAGATATAGATCGATGTGATCTGTTTGCAAACGTTTGAGGGACGCCTCCACCGCATTCATCAGGTGATATCGAGACGTGCCGTAGTCGTTCGGACCCGGGCCTGTGGCGGTCCAGAACTTGGTGGCCAGGACAACGTCATCCCGCTTCTTGCGAGACGCCAGGTACTCGCCGATCACCGTCTCAGAATTACCATCGGCGTACTGATCGGCCGTGTCGATGAAGTTGACGCCGAAATCGAGCGCCCGATCCATAATCTGGAAGCTCGTCTCTGGAGTCGCACCGAACGGGTTTCCGAAGTTGTCACTGCCGAGGCACAGTTCTGAAACCTTCAACCCTGTGCGTCCGAGTTTCCTGTACTGCATTAACGTTCCTGACTTGCCGTTTTGACCTGCATCGACCTGCGTTGAAAGGACCTAGCTAGTTCAGATCCACCCAGCGGTCCTCTTTGGATGAGAGGAAAGCTGCATCCACGATCTCCGCCGCCTTCATACCGTCGTAGAAACTGGTTCGCACCGGCGTGCCGTTCAATATGGCGTCGACGAACTGCCGGTAGGGCTGCGGGTACTCCGGCCCAGGATCGACGTCCTGCAATGGGCCCGAGACTCCGCTGACTCCCTTGATCCCCGTGATTCCGTCGTTCTCAAGTCGTCCCTGTGACCCGGAGATTTCTATACGGGGATTGGTTCTTCCGTCGGCGTCTCCGCCCTTGGACACAAAGCTGGTGTGCACCACCGCGTATCCGCCGTTCACCCACTCAAGCAGGTAACCCCCGGAGTCGGGCACATCGACCTCGACCTCTTCGCCATCGGGGAATGACCTGTGCGGGACTGACGTCGTTAGAAGTGCGCAAACCCGCTTAATCTCGCCGCCGATCAGCCGCGCCATGTCGAACACGTGGATCAGCTCGTAGACCGGCCCGCCGCCGTCCTCGGCCTTGAAGCGCCAGGATGCGACCTCTGGCTTGTCCTCAACCGCCTGCGTCTGGCCCCACCAGATATTGGCATGGAAAAGCTGGCCGATGTACCCGGAGTCCATGTGCTGCTTCATCCGACCAACAGGGGTGCGGCCGCGCTGGTTGAAGTTGGTGGCGTGCACCACACCGGCGGCCTCGGCCGCGTCCAGCATCTCCCTGGCATCAGAGGCCACAAGCGCCAGCGGCTTCTCACACAGGACGTGCTCGCCGGCTGCGATGGCGTCGAGCGATATCTGCCTGTGTGAGCCGGTAGGCGTAATAATCGCCACCGCATCAAGGCCGTCCATCTTCAGCATGTCCCGGTAGTCGGTGAATCGGTGCTCGATGCCGTAGGTGTCCGCCGCCTCGTTCAGCAACGTTTCGTTGCGGCGGCAAAACGCCACGACCTCTGCCTCAGGGATCTCCGCAAAAGAGTCCATGTGCGTGCGCATAAAGCCGCCAGCGCCGATGATGCCGATTCGAACGGGAGCGGACTGTGACATAGGAAGACCTCGAGACTGATGCGGGACGGGCGGTCAGTTTAGCGAACTTGCGCAACTCGTAGGGGCGTATTGCCATGCGCTCATGCGGCGTGATGAATAGAGGGCGAGACTTCCTCCTCTCTCGAGCGGGAGAGGATTGAGGTGAGGGAGTTGCCGCTTAAAAAGCGGCAAAGGACAAGCGCCTTCTCACGTCTTGGGGACGTTTCGCCACACGCCCTAATGGCGACAGGCTCCCCCTAAATCACCATGTCCGCGGTCAGACGCTGCATGATCGCTCCGTGCGGGAGGCCTGTTCGCTGCTCGTCCGTCGGGAAGATCTTGCCAGGGTTAAACATCCCGGCTGCGCCAAAGGCTGGCTTAAGACGGGCCATCGCCTCAAGGTCCTCGTCGGTAAACACCAGCGGCAGATAGCCCTGCTTTTCAAGCCCGATGCCGTGCTCCCCGGACAGCGCTCCCCCCACCTCAACACACATCTCCAGAATTCGACCGCCCGCGATCAGTGCTTTTTCGA
Organism: Dehalococcoidia bacterium; assembly: GCA_029936485.1. GTDB lineage: Bacteria > Chloroflexota > Dehalococcoidia > Lucifugimonadales > Lucifugimonadaceae. The sequence continues at coordinate 880 of JAPYSM010000073.1, read as the reverse complement.
CCTGCACCGGGTCTCGGGAATCGAACAGTATGCAGGGGTGCAGATTGCCGTCGCCAGCGTGCAGCACGTTGGCTATCGGAATGTCCAGCTCATCGGACAGGGCATTGATCTTGGACATCGTCTCGGGGAGGCGAGTCGGCGGGATCACGCCGTCGATCAGGTAGTAGTTAGGGGCGAGTCGTCCAAGCGCACCGAGCGCCTTCTTGCGGGACGCCCATAGCGTCTCCCGCTCCGCCTCGTCCTCCGCTGTTCGCCAGTCGGTCGTGCCGTGCTTTCGGCACAACTCTTCCACGAGCGCCGCCTGCTCTGCGACCGTCTCAATAAGGCCATCGACCTCCACCAGCAAGATCGCCTGAGCGTCTTCCGGGTAGCCGGGGTGAAACGCCGGTTCGACGGCCTCTATGCACAGCCGGTCGATCATCTCGACGGCGCCGGGAATGACACCCGAAGCCACGATGTCCGCCACCGTCTCGCTGGCCGCCTCGACGCTGGAGAATGCCGCCACCATCGTGCGGATCGCCTCCGGAATGGGCACCAGCCGGACGGCCACCTTGGTGACCACACCGAGCGTGCCTTCTGAGCCGATGAAGACGCCCCGGAGATCGTATCCGGGAACTTCACGCGAATCGCCGCCCAGCCATGTGACCGTGCCGTCCGCCAGCACGACCTCCATGCCGAGCACGTGGTTGGTGGTCACGCCGTACGCCAGGCAGTGCGGGCCGCCTGCATTTTCGCCCACGTTGCCGCCGATCGTGCAGGCGCTCTGGCTTGATGGGTCGGGGACGTACTGCAATCCGTACGGCGCTACAGCCTGTCCGAGCTCTAGGTTGACCACGCCGGGCTCGACGATGGCGACCCGGTTTTCTTTGTCGATCTCAAG
>JAPYSM010000072.1 GCA_029936485.1 Dehalococcoidia bacterium | reverse complement strand
CTTTCGTTCTTTTTCCCTCGTCTGAGGCGATCACTCGTCCTGGACATGAGGCAGGAACCAGAAGACGGCCCGTTTATCAGGGTGTTGCCTATGGCACGCGGACTGCACGAGCGGCTCCGAAGCCTAAAACGGGCACGCCCGCACCTCCCGAAGGCAACAGAGATCGTCGCCATCCCGTGGCCGATCTATGTCGAAAACCTGGTGCAGTCTGGCGTATGGGCACGGGTGATGAAGCGTATCGAGTCTACCGGCTCACAAGATGCAGTGGCGGCAGCAGAGGCCGCCCTTAACGAGCTCCGAGCCTTGGAGAGTCAGGAACTGACAGCCCTGATCAACGGCGGTCAGTACGAGACGATCTGGACACGCGAGTAGAGTTCCGTTTAGTTCACGTATTAGAACAAGAGGCCGGCCCTGATTGGGACCGGCCTCTTTGTTTGTTCGCCCTTGGGCGCAATCTGGCCGTACTTGTGGAACACAACCACGCCCAAACCCACTGCTGCATTAAGAGTGGGCCGTTTGTAGCCTCCTCCCTAGGAGGAAAGGGGGAAGTCGCGTGGCGCGTCAGCGCCCCTGAGCGGTCTACACGCCAATACTGTCATCTTGGGCCCGACGGTGAAGGAACTCAGGACTAGCGCTCCGACCGGCAAATCTAGCCAGATTACTTGACTCTGGATTCCCGACTAATCAGGAGTGACGCTACTTATATGAACATGTGGGGCGGATAGCGATCCGCCCCTAACGCGTGATGGTCTACAAGGCAAATTCCCTTAGCCCAACAACACTAGACCCCACACCACCAACACGCTCAGAAGTGCCACGAAGACGGCCGCTGAAGCAAGGTCCTTTGCGCGGCCAGATAGCTCGTTGTGCTCCGTCCCTATGCGATCTACAACCGTCTCAACAGCGCCGTTCAACAACTCAACGAACAAGACCAACAACAACGGAAAGATGAGCAAGGCACGCTCGATCCCGTTATCGCCCAACCAGACGCCGATCGGCGCCAAGATGAGCGTCGCAACAAACTCCTGCCTGAATGATGTGTCGTGGACTAGCGCTTGCCGAAAGCCGCGCGCCGTGTAGCGCGCGGCTCTGACAATCCGAAGGGGGTTGAAGAACCCCTTCCCCTGATTATTACTGGGATTCGCGCTGGGCTCAGACACGTACCTGTCCCCTACTCATACGCAGTCACGATGGCTGCTTTGAACGCGTCTTCTTCGATCACCAGTCCATGGCCCGAACGATCCGGCAGCGTGATCGTTCCCGTTGCTTCGTCAAACGTAATTGGCTCTTGAAAGAGTGCCTCAAGATCACTACGCGGACCGGTGTACTCGTGCGGTCGTTCCGGGTGACGGAGCGTTGAACAGAACGCAAGCGACGCCGCGTTGCCTATCGACGGCTGCGTCATGTGCGGGATAATCTGCATGTCCGCTACCTCCGCCATCGCACCGATACGGATGATCTCGGTGATGCCGCAGCACTTCGTCACATCCGGCTGTAGAAGGTCAGGGCGGGCGATCTCGATCAGGTCACGGAACTGCCAGCGCGTGTACTCCTGTTCGCCCGCAGATACTGGCACATCCAGAGCGTCAGCCACCTCACGCATGCCCTTGTAGTTGTAGGGCAGGACCGGTTCCTCGTAGTGGTAGATGCCGAGCTTCTCGAACTCTTTGCCCTGCGAGATCGCCGCGCTAACCGAATAGCCGTTGTTGACGTCAAAACTCAGAGGGACCTCGTCCGGCAACCACTCTCGGCAGACTCGGAACATCTCGAGGTCGCCCTTAAGTCGCTTGTCCTGATGGTATTGCCAATCCATGCGAATCTTGAAGGCCCGGAAGCCTTGATTGTAGCCGTACTCGACCTTCTGGCGCATCTCTTCGGCGGTGTCCCGGGAGCCTCCCCCTATGCTTTTGTACATCTTGAAGGTCTTCTTCGTGGCCCCGCCCATCAACTGGTAAAGCGGCATGTTGGCCGCCTTGGCCTTGATGTCCCACAGGGCAATATCTACCCCGGAGATGGCGTTCGGTCCGGCGCCCATACCGCCGATTTTGAAGGTGCCGAAGTACATGTCGTCCCAGAGCCGATCCGTATCCCGCGGGTCCTTGCCGATCAGCAGAGGCTTGAGGGCCTTCTGGACGTATACAGCGGTCACGTCCGACTGCACGACCGGGCTGCACTCGCCCACCCCTTCGATACCCTCATCCGTGTAGATGCGGACGAAGACGCTGGTGGTATTGAGGACGTAAGTTTTGATGTCTGTGATCTTCAACGGTGATCCTGTCTGTTTTGGATTGGTGTGTAGTGATGGCATCGGCAGCGATGTTTAAGAATCTGAGATTTCTCCGTCACTGCTAAATGGCCGTTGGCGGCGCGGCGCAAGGTTAATGCAATCGCAGTGAACACGCGCCGTATCGCGTCTGACCTCAGGCAAAGGGTCTCTTCGGTGCCTCGTGATAGAGTGCGGCGTCAACCGAAGGTCGGAAGTCAAGGAGATTTGCGAGGGCAGCAGATGCGGTGCAGGTGGCGGGAGATTTCCACAAGGTCATCGTTGAGAACGACACTGTACGAGTGCTTGAGTTCCGTGATGCCCCTGGCTCAAAGACGGCGGTGCACGGTCACCCGAATGTAATGGCATCCGCGGTCACGGAATACAAAGTCCAATTCGATGATTCGAATGGCGAGTCGTTGGACCTCGAACTCATAGCTGGCCGCGTGATGGCGACCCCTCCATTTGAGCACGCCATCACCAACATGGGCGACACCGAAGCCGTGGTGATTCTGATCGAAATCAAGGGATAATCTCACTAGACCCGGACCAGAACCAGAAAAAGACAGTTGGGTAATTTGCCGATCGAGAACTCTTTCGCCTTTATTCCGGCCCATGAGCTTGTCCGCATGGTGTCAGCGCGAGAGGTCTCGCCGATCGAGCTGACCGCATGGACGCTGCGGCGTATAGAAGAGACAAATGACACGCTGCACGCATATTTGACGGTCGTAGCGAATCAGGCCATGGAATCAGCCCGGGCCGCAGAGACTGCTGTGATGAGGGGCGACGATCTTGGGCCGCTGCACGGGCTGCCGTTTCCAATTAAGGATCTTGTGCCGACTGCCGGAATACGGACGACCTTTGGCTCGGCCGTGTATGCCGACAACGTCCCACGTAAGGACGATATCGTGGTGCAGCGAATCAAAACGGCCGGCGCCGTCATCATCGGCAAGACCAACACGCCGGAATTTGGACATCTCGGTTACACATCCAACAAGCTCGGCGAGGACTGCCGAAATCCGTGGGACATGACGCGTGAGAGCGGGGGATCGAGCGGCGGCGCGGCGGCTTCGGTTGCCGCGGGTATCACGCCACTTGCGCAGGGTGGAGACGGCGGAGGATCGATACGAATCCCATGCTCGCTCTGCGGTCTGTACGGCATCAAGGGAACCGAAGGCCGCGTGCCGCGTTCCGGAGGCGGCGGCGATGCCGCATGGCACCCGTACAACCTAGCGCAAAGTGGCCCACTGAGTCGGAACGTTCGTGATTCGGCACTGTTGATGTCTGTGCTTACCGGCCCCGGAGAAGACGCCGCTCCCGGGACGCTGGATGGACCGCCACCAGACTATGTTGGGGCGCTCGTACGAGGTCTTCAGGGATCGCGTATCGGCTGGACGCCGGACATGGGAGGGAATGCCGTTGACCCGGATGTGGCTGAAATAACCGCGCGTGCTGCACGCTCCTTTGAGGGACTGGGAGCCAGCGTCGAAGAGTTTGAGTTCGAGATCGACCCCGAAGAAATGTGGTTGTCGTTCCGTAACTACTTCGATCTCAAAGTGCTTGTCGGATACGGCAACCTGCTTGATACAAGCCCGGATCTTTTGACCGATGTCGTCCGGGAAGGCATGGAGCACGCGCGAACGCTTACGGCGGTGGACCACCACGAGACGATGGCCTTCATCGCAAAAACGCGTAACTACTTCCAACGCCTGTTTGAGCGTTACGACCTGATCTTGAGTCCGACGCTAGCAACCACGGCGTTCAAAGTGGACGACGGCCCGCCGCACGAAATTGGCGGACGCTTGATGGATTCGGATCGAGCCTACTGGACCTGGAGCCCATTCACGTACTCGGTGAACATTACGGGGCATCCAGCAGCCACGGTGCCCTGCGGTTTCGACCAAAACGGGATGCCGATCGGCCTTCACCTGATCGGCGGATTCGGGGACGAAGAAACGGTGCTTGCCGCGTCAGCCGCGTTCGAAGCGGGGAGCCCGTGGGCGGACAAGCGACCCCCGGGCTTCTAAGTAGCGCCAGCCGCTCATGTCCTACATATCCGTCATCCCGAACTTAATTCAGGATCGGTCATTTATTCGGCATCCCTAGTAGCGCCCAGTTCCACCGTCTCAAGCGCGTATGTGGGCAAACGGATCCTGAATCGAATTCAGGATGACATTCCGCCAGATCATCGATCTGAAGCATCAAACCTTATCGTCTGAATCCGCCCGAGTTACTCACCCATGTCCTCGATCAACTGCTGCTCGACCAGCGTAGAGAACTCGGTCTGGCGGGTCAGGATATCCTCCGCCCACTTTGACTAGATGTAGACCAGTCCGGCGTAAATCTCACCGTCACTGAGCGTGCCCCGGAATCCTGGCATCACTTATGCGAACGGTGGGCCGTCCAGGATCCATTCGAACAGGTGCCGATCAGCGGAGTGCCAAGTGTGGCCGCCTTCTGCATGGGACGGCGCGCCGAGAAGGGTGGGCGTTTCTCCGACCACTCCGTGACACGTGGCGCAATTGGCGACGTACAGCTGTTCGCCCACGGCGGCCCGCTGGCTGGTGATTTCAACGGGGAACGACGAGGTAACGTCAGATTCTCCGTGGCCACATGCTACGAGTGTTACGACAAACAATGCTGCCGTTATCCACACAAGTCGCTGGATCACGTTCTCCGTGAATGACAACGTCGGGTCCATTCAGTTCCAGACCCATTGTTTACGATGTTCAAGCCTGGATGATATGGCGAAATCAGGGCGTGTTCGAAGGCCACAAGTGCGCCCTAGGTGATGTTCTTGTAAGCCACGCCGAGGAGAGCGCCACCTAGGACGATCCACGCAAGGTTAACGCTCGTCTTCCAGACGATAAGGAACGTCCCGCCCGCCATCACACCGGTGAACGGGTCTACGACCGCCGAGTCCGCAAGTCGCACCGAAACCGCCGCCATCAGGCCAAATGAAGCGGCGTTAACACCGTCCAGAGCGGCCCTTGCCCACGGCGTTCGTTGGACGATCGGGAGAATCTTGCCGAGCAGAGCGACGAACAGGAAAGATGGCAAGAATATGGCGACGGTGGCAAGCAACGCGCCCCACCAACTCCCGGTCAGGTACCCGATGAAGGTCGCGGTCGTGAATACCGGCCCCGGCGTTATCTGGCCAATAGCCACCGCATCAAGTAACTCCTGGTTGGTGAGCCAACCGAGTCGTTCGACGAAATCGACGTTCAGGTAGGCGAAAAGGACATACCCGCTGCCGTACAGGATGGCGCCAATTTTGAGGAATGTGAGGAACAGAGTCAGGGCGCTGTAACCGGTAATCGCGGGTACGGCGAGTTGAAACGAGCCGATGAACGGCAAGGCAAACGGAGGCGCTGCGATAAGTCCGCTGGTGAACCGGCCTCCGCCAAATACCTGGCGACGGGCTATGACGATTAATACTCCGCCAGTGGCGAGGAGTATTAACTCGTTCATGCCCATGAAGAACAGGACCGCGACGCCGACGCCAACAACGCCGGTAGCGGGACCTTTTATCGCCGACTTGAGCAGTCCTAGAAGCGCGAACGCGACGATGCCGATGGCTATCGGTTTGATGCCGTACAGCACCCAGCCGAGTTCCGGAGTCGTGCCCCAGCGCTCGTAGCCCCAGGCGATGGCCAGCACGGATAGCGCCGCCGGAATGATGAACAGTGCGCCTCCGACCAGCAGTCCCTTCAGACCGGCGCGCTTGTTCGACAGATGGATCGCCAGTTCCGTGGAGTTCGGACCCGGGATGACCGCGGTCGCGCCCACCAGGTCCATGAACTCATCATCGGTCGTCCATTTCCTTCGCCTCACGACCTCCTCGCGCATCATGGCCGTATGCACCGCAGGACCGCCGAACGCGATCAGACCCAGCTTGAAAAATAGACGCGCAACTTCGCCTAGCGCGCCGGTTTTAATGGGCGGCAATCCGTCCTCCAGTGGGAGCAATATCGACCGGCCGGGCAAATTATTACATGCCCCGGGGAAGACGGCCGATTACTTAGTTAGTCCGCGGGCTCCGGGATCCGGTCCCGACCGCGATCGGAACCTGGTACGACTCTGGAGTCCCCGCCCAACGGAGGCAGATCGGTCGGTATTGCTGTGAACTGTTCTACGTATAACTGCCTGAACAGGCCGGACCGCGATACCAGCTCATCGAACGTGCCGCGGTCCACAACGCTCCCGTTCAGCACGACCAGTATCTGGTCTGCGGCGATGATGGTGGACAGCCGGTGGGCGATCGCGATGGTAGTCCGGCCGTCCATCAGTTCGCCGAGCGCACGCTGAACCATCCGCTCTGATTTCGTGTCCAGGCTGCTGGTGGCCTCGTCCAGTAGCAGAACCCGGGGATTTGCCAGTACGGCGCGGGCGATCGCTACCCGTTGGCGTTCGCCGCCGGAGAGGCGATATCCACGTTCTCCGACTATAGTGTCGAACCCCTCTGACAGGCCCGAGATCGTGTCGTAAATCTGTGCCGCCTTCGCCGCCCGTGCCAGATCATCGTCGGTGGCCATGGGATCGCCGTATCGCAGGTTGTCGGCGATAGAGGCATGGAACAGGAACGGATCCTGACTCACCACACTGACGAGTGTCGACAGATCACGTAGCGCCATATCACGGAGATCCACGTCATCGATCCTGACGCTTCCGCTATCCACGTCGTATAGCCGTGACATCAGGTAGCCGATCGTGGTCTTTCCGGATCCGCTCGGGCCGACCAACGCGGTCAATCGCCCGGCAGCAGCCGCAAAGGTCACATCCTCCAACCCGAAGCTGTCCTCGATTCCCCGTGCAGCGTCGTACTGGAAGTCGACATTCCTGAACGCGACTTCTCCCTTGATCGTGGCCGGGTTGACCGGTACGGGATCGACCGGGTCCTTGATATCAGGAACCAGGTCGAGGTATTCAAATATTCGCTCGAACAATGCCAGAGCACTCGTCACATCGACGCCTCGGTTCAGCAGGCCAGCCAGGGGGAATAGAAGCCGAGTCTGGATGGCGGTGAAGGCGACGATCTCGCCGATGGTCAGGCCTCCTCGCTCGTTGAAGAGTAGCCAGCCACCGAAGGCCCACACGATTGCTGGCGCCATGCCGAAGAAAGTCTGGACCAGGACGAAGAAACCGCGCCCCGTCATTTGCTGCCGCACCGAGACCCGCGTCAGTTCTTCGTTGGTGGCGTCAAAGCGCTCGAGTTGCTCGCGTTCACGTCCAAACGTTTTGGCGAGCATTACGCCGGACACCGACAGGGTCTCTCCCGCACTCGCCGTCAACTCTGCGACAGCCTGCTGCGTCTCACGGGTCAATCGTCGTCGCCGACGCCCTACCTTGACTGTGAAGAAGACGAATATGGGCGTTACACCGAGGGCGACCAGCGAAAGTTGCCACGAGATGATCACCATCGCAATTACAGACGCGATCACGATGGCGACATTAGACACGATGGTGCTTATCGTGTCGGTGAGCACTAGCTGGGTGTTAGTAACGTCGTTGGTCAGCCGGGACTGGATCTCGCCGGTCCGGGTGCCAGCGAAGAACGACACAGGCTGACGCTGGAGGTGGCTGTACAGCCGGCCCCGAAGGTCCCGCATCACCGACAATCCGACCCTGGTGTTCAGGTGGGCCTGCAACAGGCTGAACCCGCCGGACGCGGCAGTCACGCCGAGCATGATCGCAACGATAGTGAACAGTGTGCGCGTATCGCCGTTCGGGATCGCATCGTCGATGATGGTGGCGACGAGGAGCGGCGGTATCACGCCCAAGCTTGCGTTGACCAGGACCGACCCGATGACGCCTGTGAGGCGACGACGGTAGGGCCGATACAGTGCGAAGGTTCGCCACAGCGTGTCTCGCCTGACCGGACGTTCAGGCGCGTCGCGCGGAGGGCGATTGAATCCCATCCGGCCGCCGCCGCCATGTCCTGTTTGCATCGTCATAGGTGTTTATGGAGCGCTGCAGGTAAATCAATGACGGTCGCCACGGAAGCCGCGCCTCGTGTACAAGCGTAACCGCGTGGCGCGTGTCAGGTGTCGCCTTAGCTTCATCTAATTTGCAGCAAGGTCCTCGTATCGACAATATCTTTTCTTCCAGTTACCCGGATGACCGGGGTTTCTGGCAGAAAAAGTAACGCCCGGCGATCGCAACAATGTGCACTCACATGGTTGATTGGAAGAGCCACAATGCGTCGCACCAAATCGCTCATTTACGTGCGCCTATCGGGTCAGTGCCATGAGCCTTTTGGCTAAAAAGGCCCTCACCGGCGTTCAGAGGCACGAGTTAACCTTGCCGACACAACAATTGGCACTTCAGTCCGCCGGTCTGGCCGTTGGTCTGGTTCGAACCTGGCAGATAGCGAATATCCACGGACCGTTCAACGCACATGCGGCCGATTGTGGTCGCCGGCGACGGATACGACTTCCAGATGCATTAATCCCTATCGCAAACCCATCATGCTCTATGTGTAAGAAGTGGTAAGCTACGCGCCGTGGTGTCTAGGAACTGACAAGCGGATAATTGCCCGCCCGCCAGACGTGAACATGCATGCATTGCGCAAATCTAACGATGTCGCTAAACCCGCCGGAATAGGCGGTCGAGTAGCGTCATGGCAGGGCGCTTCCCACCTGAGAGAATTTGGTCTCGTGGGTGGCGCTTACCTTCTTTACATGCTGATCCGGCAGATTATCGCAGCGGATATCGACGCCGTCGCGCTCATCCACGCCGAGAACGTGATGAACCTGGAAAAAGATCTCGGCTTCTTCTGGGAGCCCGCTTTGCAGGGCTGGGCGATCGAGACGTCTGACACATTGGTGGTCTTCTTCAACTGGGCGTACATCCTCACGTTTTACCCGATTATTGTCACGGCTTCGATCATCCTGTATACGAAGTCCAAGCATCGCTATCGGTACTACCGTAACGTTGTCTTTCTGTCTTTCGTGTTCGCTCTTGTAGCCTTCGCCATATTCCCGTTGGCTCCTCCCCGAATGCTTACAAGAGAATTCGTTGACACGATGGCGATATTCGGGCCTGCGATCTACTCCGGAGCCGAGGGCGCCAGTTTCTACAACGCGTTCGCAGCGATGCCCAGTCTGCACTTCGGCTGGAGCGTCCTGTTTGCGATGATCTTTTTCCGCTCCGGCAGCCGTTTCTTGCGGATCTTCGCTTTCATCTACCCGTCGATGATGCTTTTTACGATCGTCGTCACGGGCAATCACTACTTCCTAGACGCCATCGCTGGTGGAGTTGTGATCGTCATCTCGTTCGGTACGGTTAACGTAATTGGTGCTTTCCGACGGGGTGAATTGAACACAAGTCAGCTCATCCCGACGACGAGCCGATCACTGGCGACTATCGGGGCAATGTGTCGCCGACAGCCGGACCGGGGCGTGTTGACTCGCGGGTCACAACCAGAACAACAGGTTACCGGCCAGCGACAGTACGATCGGGACTACCAGCACTCGGTCTACGTCTCTACGTTCTTGTAGGCTCTGCCGGTACCAGCGATCCAAGGGGTTTCGGGCGCCTCTCGATCCCAACCTCTCGCCCTATTTTCTCCAGCGCCATCGCTCCGCTAACCGCACAGTTCAAGACATCGGACAAATAAAGTTCTCCCGAGCAGAGCGTTTCAATTGTCACAACGAATCCCGATCATCAAACCCTCAAAACCTGCCGCTGATGTCATCGCAATACATGCCACCCGCTTCCACCGCATACGTTGAGGATTGGCGCACACTCCCCGGCCATTCCACTTCACACCGGGTCAGATGGCGTCCCGCTCCTGCCCCGGGACGCCATCACGGAGCGTTAAACAATGAGTCGTAACGATTCTTGGAACGGCCAAATTAATGGTGTTCTTGACGTTCCTGTAATCGAGTGTGCACGAACATTTGCAGCGCGCTCCTAGCCGGGAGATAACAAAAAAAGGCCCCCGCCGAAGCGGGAGCCAAAATTTAGCTGGTAGCCCCTACGGGATTCGAACCCGTGATCTCCGCCTTGAGAGGGCGGTGTCCTTGGCCGCTAGACGAAGGGGCCTTGTGGCTGGCGATCCAGGATTCGAACCTGGATTGACGGATTCAGAGTCCGCTGTCCTACCGTTGAACGAATCGCCATCG
>JAPYSM010000071.1 GCA_029936485.1 Dehalococcoidia bacterium | reverse complement strand
ACGCCGGTCTTCTCGATTTCGATCATGTCGTAGCACATCCACGACGCGCAGGTCCCTCAGTCAGCCGTGGCGCCGATAACGACGTCACTCTCCTCGGCACACTTCTGCCGTATGTGCTCAGGGGCGGGGTAATTGTTTCCGTTGTAGAAGTTGACGGTGACGTTCTTGAACCGCTGTTTGATCAAATCGGCAGCGGTATTGAGCGCCACATCCCCACCATGCGTGCCACTCCAAAGCAGCCCCACGGTCAACCCGTCCAGCGTCGCAGGACGTGGGCTGGACGTGAATGAATTCACGACGCCCCGTTGTTCCGCTACGGGATTCTGTACCTCAAGTGTGTACATGCCTGGCAAATCTCCGTTCTGGTCTAACTCTCTAATCGTGTGAACCGGACGCATCCGGACCGATATGGCCAAAATCCTATCGGATTTGGCCCGTGCGCGAAGGGCGAGCTTAAAACTACGCGTTCCGAATGTCGAAACACTCGTTCGAAAGCACGCCAGTGATGATTTCGACCTTATTGTCGCGTTCCGTTAGTTTTACCAGCCGTTCCAGAGTGTACTCACCCCATCTGGATGTCCCCGATTTGGGACGGCCACCGAGGATGAGAGTTGAGATTCCGGTAGCCAGAATCGCTCCGCAGCACATGGGGCAGGGCTCGAACGTGGAGAAAAGCATCGTTCCGGAAAGACTGGGCGGATCGCGAAAATACTGATCCCACGATCGTTGCGTCTCGGGCCTGGTCAATGACGACGCGTAATTCCGAATCGCTACCGATTCCGCATGAGCCGTCGGGTCATGAGTGGTATTCTCTAGATTACGACCACGCGCAAGGATCTCTCCGCCACGCACGATCACAGAGCCGACGCCCTGGTTACCTTCGTTTGCAGACATTGCCGCCTCTTCGAGCGCAACCCGCATGAACGATTCATGTATCGGTAGATCGATCATTCCTCGCCTGATTTCTTGAAACCCTGCTGAACCTAAATCGTGTCGAGGAAATCGAACACTGATCGTCGGAAGTTGATCGGCGCGTCCTTGTGGATGCTATGCCCAACGTCCAGTTTGACGTGAGTACAGTCCGATACACCAGTCCGGATGTGCTCCGCTGCCGAGTTTCCAACCACACCACCCTGTTTCGGGTCCGCCTGAAGGAGGAGAACCGGGCATTTGACCTGGGAGAGAACCGTGCCCGGGTCAAACGCGTCAAACATCGCGTCGTCTATAAAGGGGTTGTAGGTCTCGGGATCCATTTTCACGGCCTGGGACGCGTCTAATCGATGAGCCGCTGCGTCCTTATTCGAATTAGCGTTCATCCCATCCACAGCCTCCCCGAATGACGGTGACGTACGCAAGAAGGCACGGTTTCCCTCCATCCATACGCGGGCCTCGTCGGGGAACCCAGATGCGCTGGAAACGTGCGGGTCTTCAAGTACCGCGGCTCTAACGAGTTCTGGATGGAGCGCAGCGATACCCATCGCCGTCGCTCCACCCATAGAGTGACCTATCACAACAGCCGGTACGCCTGCAGTAGCTCTAATGAAAGACGCCGCATCCCTGATCCTAGCCCCGTAGCCGTACTCACGGTCTTCGCTCCGCGCCGACCCACCATGACCACGGGCGTCCGGAACGAGTACGCGCCACCGATGAGATAGCAGTCCTATTTCCTGGGACCACGATCGCCAGTCACTTGTAAATCCATGGAGAAGTACAAGTGGGTCACCTTCTCCGACTTCGACATAATTGATCGTTACTTCGCCGGTGTCATGCGAACCCTGTTTAAGCAAACTTTCCTCCACAACCCGGTAAGTGCCGGGTAAAACAAATTCCGCCTGTGTGACGAGTGCCGAGTGTTCAGGCGGCTTGGAATCCCCGGGATGATACATCCACCAGGCAACCTTGATTCTGATAAACACTTGCCGTGGGGCCAGGCGTCGTAGATGATCTCAACTGATTCACCGATACCGCTCCACGGAGACGCCCCTCAATTGACATCGACCACAGGTTCCCGCCCCAAAATTCTCGTCACAAGAAGACAGTTCCAGGATCAGGTTGATCGCTTGAATGAGGTCTCGGACGCCCTCGTTCTTGACCGGCCTGCTCCGGCAAGCCCGGATGAATTACAGGTGGCAGCAACAGGCGCCCACGGCATATTCGCCCACATCACGGATGTCATCGACGCAGCCGTCATGGACGCAGCCGGCTCCAATCTCAAGGTGATCGCCGAGTTCGGAGTTGGCTACGACAACATCGATGTGGACGCCGCATCTGAGCGCAACATAGTCGTCGCCAATACACCCGGGGTGTTAACCGAGGCGGCGGCGGATTTCGGGTTCACGATGATTCAAACGGCAGGCCGGAGAATCGCCGAGAGTGACCGCTTTGTCCGACGCGGTGATTGGAAGTGGTTCGAACCGCTGGATCTTCTCGGCGTGGACATTTACGGATCAACGCTGGGCATCGTCGGCTTCGGACGGATCGGCAGCGCTGTGGCGCGTCGGGCGCTCGGTTCCGGGATGAACGTAATTTACGTGACCCGTAGCCAACCGGAAGACGACCTCGGGTGCGAGCGTGTCGGCACACTGAACGAGCTTCTTGAGCGATCGGATTTCGTGACGCTCCACTGCCCTCTTACTCAGGAAACGAACGGCCTCATAGGGACTGAAGAACTCAAACGGATGAAGCCGGAAGCATCGCTGATCAACACGGCACGGGGTCCGATAGTAAACACGGACGCCCTGACGGCAGCATTACGCGATGGCGAGATCGCCTACGCAGCGTTGGACGTCACAGACCCGGAACCGATTCCAGCCGATCACCCGCTGGTGAGGATGGAGAACGTCACCCTGGTCCCACACATCGCATCGGCAACCATAGGAGCGCGCCGGAAGATGTCGGAAATGACCGTGGACAACATCCTGGCAACCATCGACGGGAAACTACCGCCAAACTGCGTAAACGCAGACAGGATCAACTGGGGCTAGGAACCCGCTTAATGGGTGCTGCCGAGCCCTCGCTGCCATGCGAAAAAGGCGACGATGATCGGGAATGCCAGGAATGCCAGGATGACAAACGGCATCGTGATCTTGATCATCATGTTCATGTTCATGCGGGACTCTTTCACACCTTCCTGTGGGGAGACGGCGGTCTGTTTCGCCGGGAGCTACAACATCATACCGTCCTACGACTGGGAATGGTCCCGTGACTAGATGGCCAATTGGAGTGCAATGTTTGACGTCGTGATCAAAAACGGACTTGTCCTGGACGGCACTGGATCGCCAGGATATCGGGCGGACATCGGCGTCCGGGATGACCGGATCGTCACCATCGGAGAGATCGAAGGTGAGGGCAAAACGGTCATCGACGCGACCGGGTCTGTGGTCACGCCGGGCTTTATCGACCTCCACGCACACAGTGATCTTTCGTTCCTGATCGATCACAACGCTGATAGCAAACTGCGCCAGGGAGTCACGCTTGAACTGGTCGGCAACTGCGGCATGAGCTACTGCGCACCTCTGAACGAACGCACCATGGAAACTTACGAGGGCTGGCTTTCCCGCATGGGCGGAGACCGATCGAACGGCGAGCCAGGATGGACCGAGTTCGGAGGCTTCTTGGACGCGCTCTCGGACGCAGGATCCGCCATAAACGTTGCGACACAGATCGGCCACAACCAGGTCCGGAGGGCGGTGATCGGCGCGGACGCACGTGCACCCTCTTATGAAGAGCTAGAGGCGATGCGCAGGATCGTCGCAGAGGCCCTCGACGCCGGGGCCATGGGATTCTCTACCGGTCTCTATTTCCCGCCCGGCTACTACTCGCTGACGGATGAAGTCATCGCCCTCAACCAGGAAGCGGCCGATCGCAATCGGCTTTACTCAAGCCACACGCGATCTGAATCGGACGAGCCGCCGGGGCTTTTCGTGGCGCTCAACGAGGCAATAGAGATAGGCCGACGCACCGGCGGGCGGGTCGAGGTATCGCACGTGAAGGCGCACGGCCCGCGGGTGTGGGACCGATCCGCGCAAATACTGGAGACGATACGTGACGCCCGGCACGACGGCGTTGACGTCGCAGGCGACCAGTACCCGTACACCGCGTGCGGCACTCCATTGAGCGGGGCGATCTTCAACCGATGGGCACACGACGGCGGCAGGCCTGCTCTGTTGGAACGCCTCGGCGATGCCGATCTACGACAACGGCTGCGTGCCGAGGCCGAGTACGCAATGTTCCGTTTCCAGGGTCCAGCCGGATGTGTGATCTCAGGCTACGACCCGAACCACTCCCTGGAAGGACAGACACTGGCGGACGTGTCCGAGGCCAGGGATGCCGACCCTATCGACACGGCGTTCAAGTTGCTACAGGACGGCGAGGTGTCCGTGGTACTCACCTCCATGTGCGACTCAGACGTCGAGACGATCGCGGCGGGCGAATTCATTTCGGTCGCGTCGGACGGAATGTCTCTGCGCACGGAAGGACCTCTGTCCGCAGGGAAACCACACCCCCGCAGTTACGGCACAAACGCCCGTTTCATCGAGCGGATGGTATTGGGGCGAAACGTGGTTGGACTTGAAGAAGCGATAAGAAAGATGACCACGCTACCCGCCCAGAGACTCGGCCTGAAAAACCGTGGCCGCATCGCACCCGGGCAGTACGCGGACATAGCGGTGTTCGAACCGACGGCCATAACAGAACATGCCACATTTGCTGATCCGCACCAGTACTCGACCGGTGTTTCCACGGTCCTCATCAACGGGATGATTGCGTTGGACGGAGGCGTGCCAAGCGGTACAACGGGGGGCCGGGTGATACGTGATAACGCCGGGTGACTCCCCTATAAACAGAGCGACACAGAAACCTTTTTTGTAGACCGGCATCGTCTGCCTGAGAGACTGCCCTGGTATTCTCAGGGAACAGGAATACTAGGGATCCTTGCCGTCCATGCACGCTGGAGGCACACTGCCACGGTCACAGACCCGTGTCCGAGACTGAAACCATTGGCATAAACTTGGATTCTTGAGTCTGAGAACAGCAGGCATACCGCTTGATTTTCTACGAAGATCCGGAGGAAGCAAAAGGCTCTTTGAGGCTGCGGGTCTTTCGCAACCTCCTGTTGGGCTGGGCCATGTTTGTCGCCCTTTCAGGGGTCGGAATCATCTCCCTGTTGATCCTATTTCCGCCGATGGAAGCGATCTACCAGTCGATCACGGTGCACAATTGCGAAAGTGCCCCTCCCCATAAGGCCACAATCGATATTGGAGACGCCACACTTCTCCGGGTTATCGGCGATCGCGGGGATCTCTCTGTCATAGGGAGAACAGGACGAACATCGATCCATATCGAGGGACGCACGTGTGCAGCGCTCGACTCAAAACACCACCTTGAATCCGTGGCCTTGAACACCTCGGTCACCGACTTCAACGAAATCCTTGTGTCCGTGGTGTTGCCTGCCGAGGCTGAGGACATCCGAATGGACCTTGAGATCATTGTTCCTGCAGACTTCCCCCGGGTCGAAATAGCAAACACGGATGGACCAGTTTACATATCAAATATCCTGAACTTGCAGGCCGCCATCGGATACGGAAATCTCGATGCGACCCACATCGGCGGTACCGTCAATGTACTTGGACTTGAGGGATCGATGTCGTTGGTCGATATCGAGGGCGACGTGAACGTAACCCTCATTGAGGGGTACGGAGAGGTAGACCTCGCCAGAATTGGCGGCAATGTCATAATCGATGACAATCGCAGCGGGCCAGCAAGAATTTCTGACATCGGCGGCAATGTGACCATCGGTAGCGCCGGTTACGGCCACCTCACCGTCACCGACATCGCCGGAGATCTGTCCGTGGATAAAAACCCAGGCGGAGACATCATCGTCGAGGAGATCAACGGCTCGGTCGATATTCCCGTAAACGAGGATCGGTCCGGGACATGACCAGACGCCTCGCATTCAACAACGTCAATGTGATCGATGGTCTTGGCGGCGTTATCTATGCCGCTACGGTTACCCTGAACGGAGCGAAGATCGAAAGCGTTACGGTCGGCGATTCCGCAACCCTTCCCGAAGATGTACAGCTGATAGACGGCAACGGCGGTTGGCTCATGCCCGGCCTCATCAACTGCCACGACCACCTGTCCAACAAGTGGCTGCGGACCACACCAGCGAGTGACTACCAGGCCGCACGATTAAAACGCCGTCACTCAAACCCGGGCACGCATGCGCTTGAAGCCGCGGGTAACGCCACATGGGAGCTTCGCCAGGGCGTTACGACCGTCCGAGAGCTTGGCGGACCCGGTATGGCTATCGGCCAAGAACTGTTCACCAACGTCGACATCCGGAATGCTATCGAGGCCGGTCAGATCGCTGGTCCCCGAGTTATCGCCAGCCGTCTGATAATCGCTATGACGGGTGGCCACGGGACTCCCTGGTATGGCGTTCGAGAGGCGGACGGTCCCGACGAGGTTCGCCAGGCAATACGGGAGCAACTCAAGGGCGGCGCCGACTGCATCAAAATCATGAGCACCGCCGGACTGGCCAACTACCCGCACGAAAGCCCGGAAACTGATGAGTACACTTTCGAGGAGCTGGCAGCAGGCGCGGACGAGGCTCACCGGTATGACAGGTTGATCACCACACACGCCATGTCAGATTCCGCCGTCAGGCGCGCCATTATCGCGGGCATAGACACGATCGAGCACGCCTTCCTGACGACCTCGGACGGTGTCAAGGCCATGGCGGACGGCGGCGTTTCATTTGTACCAACGGCGCGCGTGGCATGGCGTATGACCCGCAACTCCCCTCCAGCCCTGGCCGAATTACTAGAGAGCGCAGGACACCGTGACCGCGTGCTCGAGGCGGTGGAACTGGGCGTCCCGGTAGGGGTTGGAACAGACTCCAGGTTTACGGTGCTTGAAGAGATGGAGACGCTCGTGGATTACGGCGTGCCCGTAGAGACAGCCCTTAAGGGTGCGACCGGCACAGCGGCCAGCATCTGCGGACTGGAAGATTCCGGCGTAATTGCACTGGGCAAACGAGCCGACCTATTATTGCTACGCGCAAACCCGTTGGAGGGGCTGCGATCAGCCTTTGAACAAATAGAAATTGTTGTTAAGGCAGGAGATATCGTGGTCGCATCCGACCAATCCCACGTCCCGTTACGACCGTTAAAGCCGCCCGCCCCACTCGCTTGAAAAGCGGCATGATCGAGCATTAACCACGCATCGTATTGCCTGCTAATCCGCACCCTGAGGTTCTCGAAGGGTGCAGTCCAGCGGCAAGCGTGTAGGCCACCCACCCTAAGCCACCGAAGCAAGAGTTCTACCCGCCGGGTTGATGCCTCGCAACCAGCTCGACCACGATCGAGTCGAACTGGTCATCTAGCGGTCGCTTCGCATCAAAAAGAGCAATCGCAAGGTGGGCCTGTTTCAGTAGACGATCGTAATCGTCGGTCGCTCCATGCGACTTTGCCAGATCGGCAAAAAGCTCGTCCAGATCGGGCTTCTGGAACAACGATGCGCTCCTGTTTATCTGAATCCCTTAAGTAGCAACCCGGCACGTTTGGCCTGATCCAAACGCTCCGGGCAAATCTGCTACTCGTCTCCGATTGTTGTAGTCCCTATAGCGAGAATTTCCTTCAGCTCCTTCAAGAAGGCTGAAGTCTCCTCTGCAGTTGGTCCCTCGCCGTCATTTACCTTCTCTTTGAACTGGGCGAAGAGCCATTCGTCCTTCGTCCCCTTAGGGAACTCGAACATACTTCTGTCAAACGACGGAAGTTCGCCCGGGCCGAAGTAGCCTTTTTCGCGGATCGAGAATCCTTCCAGGTTGTCGGTGCCCTTGCCAAGCACCTCCCCCATCTCCACCCAGTGATCCATCACGGGCTTCATCCCATATCGCTGGATCGGGCAGACCTTCATGCAAACGGCACAGCCCTCGTATGTGGACATCACCGGCCGGCATCGGTCGTAGATCAGCTTGTTCTTCTCTACGCCCCGGTACCAGACCTTGTCACGCATGATCGCCCTCGCGGGGCACCTGTCCGAGCAGACCAGACACTCCTGGCAGAACTTGTGGACTCCGTAGTCCACCGGTTCGTCATAAGTGAGTGGCGCGTCGGTCGTGATGATCGCAAGTCGAGCACGTGACCCGAAATGCGGAGAGAGAAGCTGACCGTTGGCGCCCAACTGGCCCATTCCGGCTTCCACGAACATCGGCAAGAACGGCGCGCTGTTGTCGTTCGGGCTGTGCACCTGAGCGTGATAACCGAATGATCTGATGAAATCAGCCAGCGCAAGACACTGCTCGTTTTCGGTCTCGTATGTACCGAAGTGGGCGTACTCAGCTTCCAGACTTGGAAGACTCTGCGTCTGGGCGTAATCCTGTTCCAGCGCCACGCAAATAGCACCCTGGAACTTTACCCATCGCTTTTTACTTGCAAAGGCGTATCGTCGGTCATATCGGGTAAATCCGACATCGCCGAACCCAAGTTCGTACGATTTCCTGCGTATATCTTCGGTAATATCCCGGCCCACCGGTTCTACGGTCGGCTCGATATCTCCGGTGTGAGCGGCGGCTTCCACAAATGGCGCGTTCGCCTTTTCATGGAGCTCCCGATATTCGAACACCTCGGGTGTATAGACGCTCCAAGACCACTCACGGTCCGCGGCTTTCTCGATGTTCTGAGTTTCCAGAGGATACTCACGACTGTAAAAAGAAACATCTTTTTCAATCTGGGGTATCCCGGGAACCCCCGCAATATCCTCGGCCACCGGAATCTCAATTATTGGGTCCTCTAGCCTCGTACCGGTGCGTCGCACGACGTGATGGACCTTCTTTGGCATATCGAACTCCCTCCTCAGGCGTCATGCGCACTATAACGCGCGACCGACAATAATGTGTCTTTAACAGCGCTAACACGTAAGAAATCTTCTTATCGCTCGACTCCTTCTTGTAAAAAACAATCAGATTCAACGCGGGCCGACACGCTGGCGACGCCCCGAGATCCGGAAGGAATATCAGGCCGTCACATAAGGGATATCAAAGTTGGAGTTCGAATAGAACCTCCTGAAGGTAATTAGTCCGAGTTGATATACACCGCAAAACCCCAGAAGCGGCGCTTCAAACCTACCCAAGAAACAAAAGTAGCAACCCGATCACGGTGAGCACCAGACCGGCGATCCGTTCTCGCACCCTGCTCACGTCAAGCTCTTCGTCACTTCCCAACGGCACACCACGCCTCCGCAACCTCTGCTCGTATCGCTCACGCCCGGTCCGGGACGACGGCCTTCCCAGCCGCGCCATCTGGTGTGGCATCAGTAAAAACAGGGGCCCGATCACAAGGAGGAGTAACCCGAGGGCAAACATCGCCAAACCTTTCGCATGCCGTGCCACATCGCCGTGTTGCGGCGCACATGTCTCGCTGCCTCCCAATCAATTCTCAAGCGCAATTCAGAACACCCTACAGGTGGTTCCCCGGGTGAGACAATCGTCTATCGGAAATTCCATCGCCAACAGGCTTCCGACCTGCTACTGCGACGGCTCAGTCCTCGGTATTCGCTGCCCATCGTCGGTGGGAATCAAAGTGCATATCCGTTTTTAAATCCAATCTTGCATTTCGGCAGGATTAAAAATATCGGCCGACCACCTTATCGATTGCGTTCGCTAGAACTCAAACGGATTGCGTGGGTCGATCCACCAGCGTAAGCGGGCATACTATGCTCTCCGCTAAATCACATTCTGCGACGATAATTTTGCAAGCCAGCCCTAGTACAACAATCCGGAAAGATCTCAAGCCGTGAACATCGATTCGATAAAGGTCATCCCACTTGGTTATCAGAAGGACGCGCCGGTCCTGAACCGGGCCTTCGCGCTGGTCCGCATCGAGACCGATTCCGGGATCATTGGGTACGGCGAGGCTTCGACCTCGTACGGTCACTTCTACCCCACCGTGATGAAGACGATGGTGGACGACATACTTACCCCGATGCTGCTCGGCAAAGACCCGCTCGAAATCCGACTCCGAAAGAAAGAGATCGAACGATACCTGAACCCGTGGCTGGGGGTGAATGGAATTTCCGCACAGGTCATCGGAGCGATGGAGACGGCACTGTGGGACATCAAGGGCAAGGCGCTTGGTGTACCGATTCATGAACTGCTTGGCGGCAAACTAGTTGACGCCATCCCGTTGTACATGACAGGAAGCACCTTTCCTGAGAAGGATGCGGCGTGGCACGGACAGTTCTTCGACCAAGCATTAGAGCTCGGCTTTGTAGGCGTTAAAACACGCATTGCATCGGGCGCTTCGAAGGACATGGAGCAGGTGGAGGGTGTGCGGGAGCACATCGGGCCGGACATCAAGTTGATGGTGGACGCTTACTGCAACTACGGCGTCGAGTCTGCGATACGGATCGCCAGGCACATGGGCGATCTGGATGTTTTCTGGTTCGAGGAGCCGATAC
>JAPYSM010000070.1 GCA_029936485.1 Dehalococcoidia bacterium | reverse complement strand
ACGAATCCCATCGCCACCACTATCGTCGGCATTATGAACGGGAGGGTGGTCAACGCCTTGAGCAATGATTTGCCCGGAAACTCATGGCGTGCGAATAGATAGGCGACCGGGAGCCCGAGGACCAGTGTCAGGAACGTAGAGAACGCCGCCTGCCAGATCGTGAACCAGATCCTGCCCAGGTAGTAGGAATCACCAAGCAATACCTGGAAGGGACCCAGTCCGACGGCGCCACCGCCAAAACTTTTCGCCAGGATCGCTACGAGCGGGTATAGAAAAAAGACGGCGATGAACGATATCGGACCGACTACCAGTAATCGGCTAGCCGTCATCAGACAGCCGATCCGACTATGTAGGAACCGTCTCGCCCGGTTGTGGGTGGGCTATTGGCTACTGTATACACGTTGCTTTCCCGGCAGCTGGCACATCACCGCGACGATAAGAAACGCCACTGTCACGTAACCCATGGCCCTGGTAAAACGCGTTCGCGAACTACCCGGACCGCGACCTCAAGTGAACTTAGCGCAGGACCACGTCGGTCCAGGCCTGTATCCACTGTTCACGCTTTTCGCCTATTTCCTCTGCACTGATCCCGACCGGCTGCGATGGGACTTCGGCAAATTTAAAGAAATCAGGCGTAGCGGCGTTTTCATTCACCGGGTACACAAACATCTTGTCCGGGAAGTCTTCTTGGAACCTGATCCCGAGGGCGAAGTCGATGAACTTCTTGGCGAGGTTTTTGCTGTTTGTTCCCTTGAGAATTCCTATGCCTTCGATCTGGGTGAAGGTGGCATTATCGATGAGGATGTTGCCGGTCGGTGGCGCCTCGATCGGCTCCTCGGAGAAGAGGAACTCGGCGGCCGGGCTGGTGGCGTAGCTCACAACTAGTGGCCTATCACCGCCGTACTTTGTGAAATCGGTGTAATAGGCGTCGCTCCAGCCGTCTTTTACCAGGACACCGTTGGCCTTCATGTCGGCCCAGAAGTCCAGGTAATCGTAATCGTCGTCTTCACCAAAGTAAGCGATGGTCGAGATCAAGAACGCCAGGCCCGGCGACGAAGTCGCGGGATTCTCCACGACCAGTGATTCATACCAGTCAGGTCCGGTCAGTTCCTCCAGCGTTTCTGGGGCAGTAAGACCATTTTCGGTGAGGAAGTCCAGGTCGTAGTTCAGGTTCACGTAGCCGTAGTCGATCGGGGTAACGTGCCCGGAGCTGTCGAACTCGAATTCGTCCGGTACCTGGTCAAGTAGATCCGACCGATATTCATCGAATATTTTCTGCTCGAGTGCACGTCCCAGATAGGTGTTATCGATGCCGTACAACAGGTCAGCAGACGGATTACCTTTTTCGAGGATCGCCCGTACCAGGGCTTCCCCGGCATCGCCCGCTTTCTGGATGACAACCGTGACGTCGTTTTCCTCTTCGAATTCGTTGATAATCGCTTCGGAGATGTCGAAACTGTCGTGGGTCATGATTACAAGCTCGCTGTCTTCGTCTTCACCGCACGCAACGGTGAAAGCGAGCACGAGCATGATGCTGGCGATTGCTGTCCATCTGGTCATCACAAGCCTCCTGATCACCGTCCCAACGATCGAGATCATCGTGGGACGAAAAAAACCGCCCAATCCGGGCGGTAAAGAAGGCATGGAAACCACTCCCTCCGCTGGCATTACCCAGATCAGGTTAGGGGTCGACAGTGGTGAACTGTCCTCTCAGCCTGGATTCCCAAGCTCCCCCGGGGCATATTCAATTACCGTCAGAATATTAACGTAATCGTCTGGTGTCAATAGAGGTCAAGGTCCGGAGGAACAACATCTTGTTACGGCGCGCTACAGGAGACCGGCCGGCGGTCTTTGCGGACCTAAGGGTTTCCGTGATTAAAGCGTCGGCCGGCCTTTCAGCCCAGAGTCTCGGACCCGGTGTAGTATCCCGGTTCCGTACGTGATGAACAGTTCGTCGTAACCGGGGCCACCAAACAGGCAGTTCGTGGGCATATCGGACGGCGTTCGATGCGTCTCAAGGACACGTCCGTCCGTGTTGAATACGTAGATCATCGGACCCGGGCCGTAGCTAAGACTCCCGGCGCTGGCGACGATGTTGTTATCGGCGTCCCAGCACATCCCGTCGATACCGCGTCCCCATCCAAAGTCATGCAGGGTGGACTGATCTCCGAGTGAGCCGTCGAGATTGATTGGGTAGGACACGAAGCGGGGATGAGCCTTCACGCCGCCCACGCTGTCGGCGACAAATAGCCGATCTCCTGAAGGCGAGATCAATATCCCGTTTGGCCTTCTCATGTCTTCGGTGACGCGAACCGCGGTGTAGCCGCCGTCGGGTTGAGGATCGGCACGATAAACCTGTTCCGTGGGGATGCTCAACGGTCGGCCGCCGTAATTGGGGTCCGTGAACCAGATTCGGCCTCGGTCGTCTATCGCCAAATCATTTGGCTCGTTGAAAGGACGTCCATCAAAGTTGTCCACGATCACCCGGGCCGGTTCACCCGACACGTACTCGACTACGCGGCGGTTTTTACCCTCGCACGCAAACAGTCGTCCTTCGTGGTCAAACACCATCCCGTTCGCTCCACCGGTATCTTCCCGCCATACGGAGCTTTCTCCGGTCTGGAGATCCCACCTCATCGTCAGGTCTGCGGCGCAGTGGGAGTACAGCAGGCCGGTCCCATCCCACGCCGGGCCCTCTGTGAGTGAGTCACGCTCGGCGATGGTTTCAAAGGTCCAGTCAGTCATGTGGTGTGCCTCACGGGTAAAGCAGGTGGCCGGTCATGCCGGTGTCCTTTGCAACGAGGAGATGTCCCTCGATGCTGGTGACATACAGGTCTTCTCCGACAAAAGTGCAGTTGGTCGGGCGTATCGCCGGCGTTGGATGTGTCGCCACAATCCTGCCGTCAGGCTCGAAAATGGTGATCATCGGACCTGGGCCTGAGACCTCCCACCCGGTACAGGCGACGATATGGCCTTCCGATGATAGCGTCATGCCGTCGATGCCCCGGTGCGGGCCGAAATCGTGCAGAAGTTCGTAGTCTCCAAGCGATCCATCGCTGTTCACCGGATATCCACGAAGCTGCCGGAAGCGGCCAGCGCCATAGTCACTCTCGGCCACGTAAAGGGTCTTATAGTCCATGGAGAACAACAGACCGTTTGGCATCGTGGAGTCAAAGGTCCGCTGCACGGCCTTCCAGCTGCCGTCTGGTTGAGGATCGGCCGAGATGATGGCCGAAAATTCGATCCCCATCTCAGGAAACACATCGTTGATCCGGTCAGAAAAGTAGATACGCCCCTGCGGGTCTATCGCGAGATCGTTCGGCCCGTTGAGGCGTTTACCGTTGAGGCGGTCCACAACGGTAACGCCGGGCTTACCATCCTCGTACATGGCGATCCGACGTCCACCACCCTCGCAGGCAAACAACTTTCCCTGCGCATCAAAATTAAGGCCGTTGGCGGCGTTAGTGCCAGAGCGTTCCATCACAACGGTTCCAGTGGCCGGGTCATAGGCCAGCAACCGGTTCATTGCGATATTGGTAAACAACAGTCGGCTGCCATCCCAGGCGTTGCCTTCCGTTATCGATCCAATGACCGGCAGAGCGTCTTCAAACGTCCATCCCCGGGGCATTGTTGGACCTCCGTTGTAACAATATATGTGCGGCCTGCTACATGTGTTCGGTCTGCTACCACCCACCCCGCAACGCTGATGGGCCAACTGGGATTATCGGGGGCAGGTGCCAGCATCGCAATGTGCTGTGTAAATCAACGAGACTTGGTTCGGTTGTGACTTCGTTTGAAATCGGACACTCTCTGGCCAATCATCTTTTTGGATGGTGAACCGGTGACGAGGCGAAAAGCAAAGGCGGAGCGATCTACTCCGTTACCCGAGGATCCACTTGAACGGTTGGGTTACACGTCGTCTTCCGCATATAGAATCTGGCCAGTTACCTACCGTTATTCCTAAGGACGAGGATCTAGCGAGAATGACTCTGTATTTAACGGAAGCCGAAGTGGGCGAAATTCTTACGATGGACCTGGCGCTAGACGCGGTCGAAGACGTGTTTGGAGCCTGGGGACGGGGTGAAGTTATCAACCACTCCCGTAGCCGTATCGCTCTGGGGCGTGGTTCCTACAACCTGATGTCTGCAGGTTGGCCTGAAAAGGGAATAGTCGGCTCGAAGTCTTACGTCGGCGGCAGCGGCGGCATCTCGTTTCAAGTATTGATTTACGGAGCTTCTGGAGAAGGTCTGCTAGGGATCTTGGACGCCAACCTCATGGGTCAGATCCGTACTGGCGCGGCCAGCGGCATCGCGACGCGACACATGGCGCGGCCGAGCGAGAACAGTAAGGTCGCTGTGATTGGCTCCGGCTATCAGGCTCGGACCCAGCTTGAGGCCGTCGTAGGTGTCCGTGAAATAGAGACAGCGTCCGTCTATAGCCGTACCGCCGAAAATCGGGACGGGTACGCGAAAGTAATGACAGAAAAACTGGAGATCCCAGTCACCGCTGCGGCGTCGGTCGACGAATGCCTTGAGGGCGCCGACATCATCATCGTGATCACTAACAGCCGTGAACCGGTGCTCTTCGGCGATTCCATCGGAGAGGGTGTCCACATCAACGCCGCTGGCGCCAACGGGTGGCAGAGGCGGGAACTGGACACCCGCGCTGTTGTGAAATCTGACGTGATTGCGACCGACGATGTGGATCAGGCGAAGATCGAGTGTGCGGATCTTATGGCTGCCGCCGATTCAGGTCGTATCCGATGGGAGCAGGTCTTGAATCTGGGCGCAATCGTGGCCGGGACCAACCCCGGTCGCACCAATGCATCTCAAGTTACGCTGTTCGAATCACAGGGCGTCGCGATGGAGGACATCTCGGTCGGCAAGCGTGTGTTGGACATCGCGTTAGAACGAGGGATCGGCACACAGTTGCCCGGTGGAGGCATGGAGGCAGGCAGCCTGTAAGCAGATTAGGGTTTGGATCTGACTCACTTGCAAAGTCGTTGGGACACCTCTGGCATGTGATATCCGTGGATCCCGGACTATTCGTTCCAGCCCTCTTGTTCTGGCATCAAGCCTCTTATGTAAGCCACCTGTCCAATGTGTTGCGAACATTCCACCGAGATCCGGGCCAGTACCCAGGTGAAAGTCGGGGCTGGTCGAGGATTGAATGGATTGTGGTGAGCGTTCGTTCTCTCCAGGTCCGTCGTTGACAAACTTCTGATTACCAGCTGGGCACTCTCCATTACGTCTGCTCGATACCCTGAAACCACGTTCGCTGGAACGTCCGGGAACGCCCCGACCTGATCCGGAGTATCGCCGAAACCCCACCGATCTCTGGCCGGTAAACCGAACTTCTCTGCCCACCCGTTGACCTTCCACCTCTCTCCGTTATCGCTCAGGTACCAGTTGATCCAGGCGTCCTCTACCCGGGTCAGATGCCAGACTGTCCATAATATGTGGTTGGCGGTTGGCGTCGGTCGCCAGCGCAATTGCTCGGGCGTCAGACCTTCCAGCGCTCCGTCCAGTTGAGTGCTGAAATCAGTGATGGCCTGTAGGGTTACGTCACGAAAATCCAATTCAGCCCTCCAAAGCCCGTATCACAAGCTAATCGATGTTGATGATCCGACTATGTGTAGTGTGGACGATGCGGGAAGTCAATCGTACCTAGACATGTCCGATTACACCCACCGCGGGTGCCATGACAACCCAGAGTATCAACGTAACGTACATGGATATGACGTAGTCCAAATCGTTGACCCTTCCCAGTTCGCTCTTGAGTATCTAGGTCCTCAAAAAGAACCCCAGCCTGGCGCCGGACAAAGCTAGAATCGATCGACAAACCATGAACTATCTTCTCGTGTGTCTAGACCCCACTCTGATGTCGACCACCGACGGGCGGACAGAATGTTATCTGCTCGCCCGGAACAGGCCACAGGAGTAATTCAGTGACGCCCGATTTACCCACCGCAAAAGCCGGTTCTACGCATCTACTTGAGGTACGTAACCTGGCCACGAGGTTTGCCACAGCCGGCGGGTATGTGCAGGCTGTAGACGGCGTGTCTTTTCACATCGATGAAGGTGAGATACTCGGACTTGTCGGGGAATCTGGCTGCGGCAAGTCGGTAACGTCGTTGTCGGTGATGCGGCTGATACCGAATCCCCCGGGCGAAATAACAGATGGTCAGGTGTTGTTCGAAGGCACGGATCTCCGACAGATTTCCGAACAGGAAATGCGGCGTGTGCGTGGTGGAAGCATCGGTATGATTTTTCAGGAGCCGATGACATCTCTGAATCCAGTACTGACTATCGGTAGACAGATCACCGAGGCTTTCGAGATACATCTTGATTTGAAGGGAAGGGCCGCACGTGATCGAGCGGTCGAAATCTTGAACCGTGTCGGGCTTCCTGACCCGTCAAAGAAATTTGACGATTACCCACACCAATTGAGCGGCGGGCAACGTCAGCGGGCCATGATCGCAATGGCGATCAGTTGCAACCCAAGACTCCTGATCGCAGACGAGGCGACTACGGCGCTTGATGTAACCATCCAGGCGCAGATCCTTGAGTTGCTACAGTCGCTGTGTGACGAGTTCAAGATGGCGCTCTTGATCATCACCCACAACCTGGGGGTCGTGGCCCGGTATGCCCAGAGGGTCGCCGTGATGTACGCCGGGAAGATTATCGAATCCGGGACGGCGGACGAGATATACGCGGATCCTCAACATCCGTACACGACGGGCCTTCTGAACTCAGTGCCTCGTCTAGACGCTTCGGCTCGCGACCGACTTGAGTCCATCGAGGGTGAAATACCGGATCTGGCCAACCTGCCTGCCGGCTGCGCGTTTGAGCCGAGATGCAGGTGGGCGGTGGACCGCTGCGGAATCGAGTCACCTGTCCAGATACCCGTACGATCGTCGCAGGGCCGTTTAGCTGAGGGGACAGTTCATCAGGTGGCTTGCTGGGAATCTGAGAATATCGCCGTCGGAACCGCGTTGGAAAAACAACCGTCGTGACAACCCGGCTTGTAGGGCAAGACTCGTCTGATCGGGGCAGGATCAGCGTCGATTCCGAGACGAACACGACGCTCGCTGTAAATGATCTAAAAGTCCACTTCCCGATCAGTTCCGGATTCTTGATTCGGCGACAGACCGGAGCAGTGAAGGCCGTGGACGGCGTCTCCTTTGACGTAGCAAGAGGCGAAACGCTCGGACTGGTAGGGGAGAGTGGTTCAGGCAAAACGACGACCGGACGGGCGATCCTGCAACTTCAAAGGCCCACCTCTGGCTCGGTCCAGTTCAGGGGCGTCGAGCTCACGGCCGTATCGGCAAAGCAGATGCGCCCGTTCCGATCCGAAATGCAGATCATCTTCCAGGATCCATACGGTTCCCTGAACCCGCGCATGAGCGCGGGCCAGATCGTCGGGGAACCGCTGACGGTGCATGGATTGGCGGGAGACAAGAATCAGCGTCGAGACAGGGTTGCGGAACTACTGGAGCGCGTCGGGATGAATCCGGCGATGATAGGTCGCTATCCGCATGAGTTTTCGGGAGGTCAGCGGCAGCGCATCGGTATAGCCCGGGCGCTGGCCGGGGAGCCGTCTTTTATCGTGTGCGATGAGCCCGTCTCAGCACTCGACGTTTCGATCCAGGCGCAGATCCTGAACCTGCTGACAGACCTGCAGGCTGAGTTCAACATTTCGTACCTGTTCATCGCCCACGATCTATCAGTTGTGCGTCACATCAGTGATCGAGTAGCCGTGATGTACCTCGGCAAAATCATGGAACTGGCATCGAGCGAAGACCTTTATGAGAATCCGACGCATCCGTACACGCGTGCATTGATGTCGGCCGTGCCCATTCCAGACCCGATACTCGAGCGACGGCGTGAGCGAATCGTGCTGGCGGGAGATATACCGAGCCCAATAAATCCGC
Source organism: Dehalococcoidia bacterium (assembly GCA_029936485.1). Taxonomy (GTDB): domain Bacteria; phylum Chloroflexota; class Dehalococcoidia; order Lucifugimonadales; family Lucifugimonadaceae. The sequence continues at coordinate 2,626 of JAPYSM010000070.1, read as the reverse complement.
CGTCGGGGTGCGTATTTCGGACGCGTTGTCCTATCGCAACCGAAGAGTGCGCAGAGGTTGTTCCGGAACTAATCGATCGCGGAAACAGGCACCAGGTGGCCTGCATAAAGGTCTAGGACTGTGACCAGGCCACGATGCCGAAGATGAGTGCGCCGAGAAGGCACACAGGCACGCCAACGACAGTCGTCCATTCGACCGGCCGGCGCCACGGCGAATCGTCGCTGAACGAAGATGTACTGGCGTCGACTCCTCGGCCCATCAACTGAGCGGACAGGATCAGCGATAGGACTGCTTGCGCCACGGCAATCGACAGAGCCAGCATAGAAAAGATTCCTGCGACTACCGTGATCTTTTCGACCTCTCCAAACAGTATGGCGTCAAACAGCCCGACCGTTACGGCGATCAACGCAGCCGTGACCGCGCCGAATCGCCATTGAAAGCCGACGGCAACCGTCCAACGAGCCTTAGCCTCTGGCTCTTCGCTGCGGAGCGACACCTGTGTGTACAGGTTCCACGTCAGCATGACCAGAGCCAGCAGTACGTTCCCTATCAGGAATGCTGTGAATGACATTTCTTATTTGCTCCAGGTTTTAACATGGCCCGCGCATTTTCGAATTGCACACATTTGACACGACCCCTCACACGGTTACCCCGCCGTAGTGTGTCGGACCATCTAGACGTTAATTTTGACTATTTCTTGCTGTATGTCGCCAGTCACCTGCGGTCCATTTTCTCCCAGAAATACATCAATTTCGGACCGAATACCGAATTCTGGCAGGTAAATCCCCGGTTCAACCGATACCGCAATGCCGGGAATCAGTTTTCGTGTGTCGTGTGTCTCCCAATCATCCAGGTTGACGCCATTGCTGTGGACTTCAAACCCGATACTGTGACCGAGTCGGTGAACAAAGTGGTCAGCGTACCCGGCTTTTTCGATCACATTACGAGCCGTTCGGTCCACTTCCCACCCCTCAAGTTCTCGTCCACTGGAGTATGCATCCTGCATGAAACTCACGGCTGTGTCACGGGCATCGGCGACGGCCCGGAACACCTCTTCGTGCCTGGGAGTCGGCTCGCCGGTGAAACCCGTCCACGTAATATCGCCAAAGACCGAGCCGGGTTCCGCGGAAACGGCCCACAGATCTATCAAGATCAGGCTGTTCTTCCTGACGACGGCAGATGTATCGGAAGCAGGCTCGTAGTGCGGATCAGATGCATGTGCGTCCACTGCTACGATCGGACCGTCTGGCGCCACGAGGTTAAGACGTTCGAAACGACCTCTGATGAACTCCGCGACGTCATGCTCAGTCAATTTCCAGTTGATGTTCTCGCCGATGAATGCGAAAGCATCGTGTACGGTACGCACCAACCCATCCATGGCGACCTGGTGTGACTCACGCTGGGCTGGAGTCCAGCGTTCGGTCGAGTACTGGAGCACATCTCCGGAGCTGACGACATCCACACCAAGCGACCGAACCAGCTCAACGGTTCCGGCGTCGATCCGACTCACACGTGGTAAAGCGGCCTTGGGCGAGTACTCCATAGCGACAACACGCCGGTTCGAAAGTACCTCGCCAAGTTCGGAAAGCATCTGGGCGCGGCTTCCGAAGCGTCTTACCTGAACATTAACGTTCTCCACAACAGCGGCCTCAACCATCGAATTGAATCGACCTGCATCCACCTCATGGGTCAGCAAAACCGGGTCGCCATCCGACGGGATGAAAAACCAGCATGGCCGGGTGACGTGGCCAATGTTGCCGATCAAGTTCCAGAGGATTGGATTCGAACCTCGATAGTCTTCCAGTAGCCAGCCATCGATCCCCGACTCGTTCAGGTATTCACGCGCCCCAGATAGGGCCTCACCGATCGCCATGCTCAGCTGACCCGCGGATCTGGAAACAGCTCGCGCGCCGCCGCGACCTGTTCCTGTGTGTTCATGTCCAGCCGAGCGATTGGCGAGTCGATAGGGACTCGATTCACGGAGTTCGCGTGCGCCTGGACGACCTGGCGTACTCCCTGAGCCTCTTCCGTAATTGCCTCTAGCTCGCACAGCAGCGAACCATCGAACACGAGCGGGTGACCGCCATGTCCATCAAATACTGGCGAACTGATGAGCCTTCCTGCCTGCTTGTGTGACTCCAGCACCTCCCGGACCAACCAAGAGGGCCGGGGTTGATCGACCGCCAGTAGAACAATGGTGTCCACGTCATCCGGCAGCGTGGCGAGCCCAGCCTTGATCGATGTCGTCTTGCCGGACAAAAATTCCGTGTTTCTCACCGCGTGGACCCTGTCTCCTGTTGAGATAACAGGTGATACAGACTGCAGCACGGACTCAACGTCGGCGGCACGATTTCCGGTGACGGCGAACACTTCATCGACGCCCCCTTCAATCAGCGCCTCGATCTGGCGTTGAATTAGCGGCGCGCCGAACCAGTCAAGCAACGGTTTTAGCGTGCCCATACGGCTGGATTCACCCGCGGCCAGCAGGATTGCGCAGATCGACAAAACTAGATTTCGCTCGTTAGTCGGCGGCCGTCGTGGCCTCTGACCGTGCGTGGTCGGCGGCGATGTGGAGCAACTTCTCGTCCAGTTTCAGCGGGAGGCCAGTGCCGCCGAGACGGAACAT
>JAPYSM010000069.1 GCA_029936485.1 Dehalococcoidia bacterium | reverse complement strand
CGGACTACATTCGCGCTTGGGGCCAAGTGCGTGATCCGGTCCTTTGAGAGCCTCATGGCGATGTAGTACGTGCCGTCCAACAGCTACTGGATACGCTTTCGCCGGATCCCCTACATGGGCCTCGTGGCCTTTACTGAACGCGCACGATCTCTGGCGCCCTCGCCCAGAGTTGTTCCAGGCCGTAGAACTCGCGTGCCGAGCGTGAGAAAAAATGGACCACCACGCCGGGGAAATCGAGCAACACCCAACCGCCGGCACCGGTGCCTTCACGGTGGTGCACTCGAAACCCGTTGTTACGCAGTGCGCGTACGACGTCGTCTGCCATGCTCTCGAGGTGGCGAGCCGTCTCCCCACTGGCGATTACGAAGAAATCAGCGAACTGGCTGATGCCTCGTAGATCCAGAAGCGCTATGTCAGACCCGAGCGCTTCGGACGCCTCGTCGAGGGCCATCCGTGCGTAATCCTCGAGTTCTAGAAGCTGTTTTTCGGATTCGTTTACCGTCATCCCTGACATTCAAACACAAGAAGGCCCTGAACCGGGGCCAGATCGGCGTGGAATGCAGGTTGGCGTGCTACGCTATTTTGATGGGCGAAATGTATTCAATACTAGGTAATAGGGCTGCTCCGAACCGTTCCGATGGTCCCGGTCGCGGCAAGCGCGTTGTAGTAGCAATGTCCGGCGGCGTTGACTCGTCGGTCGCCGCATACTTGCTGGTAGAACAGGGTTACGAGGTTATCGGCGTGACGATGCGTTTGTTCGCCGTCACCGACGAAAATGCGGCACGGCTAAATCGCTCTTGCTGTTCGATAGAAGACGTCGATGATGCCCGTGACGTCTGCCGGGCGATCGGGGCAAAACACTACTTTATGAACTTTGAAAAAGAGTTCAAAAAGTACGTTGTGGACTACTTCGTGTCCGAGTACGAGCGCGGCCGAACACCTCACCCGTGTCTCGCCTGCAACGACAAACTCAAGTTCGAATTTTTGCTCCGCCGGGCGCAGTTCATGGACGCCGATTTCGTTGCGACCGGCCACTACGCTCGTATCGAGCAACACGAAGACGAATGGCATCTCAAGCGTGGAGTCGATCCCAGCAAGGATCAGTCGTACGTTCTGTTCACGCTCGGCCAGGAGCAACTCTCGCAGCTGTTGTTGCCGATCGGCGAATTCGACAAGGATGAGATTCGACGTATTGCTTCCAAAGCTGGACTTCCAGTAGCGGATAAGCCTGATAGCCAGGACATCTGCTTCATTCCCAGCGGAGACTACAAGGCGTTTGTGGAGCCGCGACTGACGGTCAAGACGCCCGGAAATATCGTCGATTCTGACGGAGTCGTACTCGCCCGGCATGACGGGGTGCATCGGTTTACGGTCGGACAGCGCAAGGGTCTGCCGTTACCCGGCGGATCGCCTCGGCCCTTATTCGTGACAGACATTGACCCGGACAAGGGCCGTGTAACTGTCGGGTACGCCGAGGAACTTTTGCGTCACCGGCTTGCCGCTGGCGGCGTCAAATGGGTATCTGGAGTTGCTCCTGATAGTGGCGCACGCGTTGAGGCGCGCATCAGGTATCACGGCGCAGATATCCCTGCAGCCGTCATACCGGAAGGCGATGGAGCCGTCGTCGAGTTCGAGTCGCCACAGCGCTCCATTACGCCAGGCCAGGCGGTCGTGTTCTATGACGGTGATCGGGTCCTGGGCGGTGGAATGATAGATCGCGCTCTTCCCGAGGTAGACACTTCCGCTCCTTTTCCTGGCAGGACCTCGCTTCGCACTGCTGGGCGTGGACACGCATTCGAGGGCGCTTCGACGACAACGCTGTAAGGGGTATGGCAATGCGCCCACGCCGGCATTTCGCGTGCCTGGATACACCGGCCTGAAGACCCGGGCAAAGCGATTTATTCCTCCCAAGCCCAACGCGACCAGACTTCGTAACACCAGGTCCGTGCATTGCTTTACATTGCGTGAAATCGGCGATTCAGTCTCGTCTGAAAGACGCGACATCGGATCATCACGGTGCACCGGATGAAATTACTTCGTTTTTCGAGTTGTCCGACTACGTGACGACGGGTAGCCTTCTGTTTCTGCCCGTACCACTGAAAGTAAAAGGTAATTCGCATGGACCACAGGGATGTAGCTCGGAACGGCCTAGATGAGTACCTGACCGGCGTGAAATCGGCCCTAGATGGCCTGACCCCTGCGGAGTTGTACTGGCAACCGACACCGAACTCGAATCACATCGCGTGGACCGTATGGCACATGGCGAGGGCGGAGGACCACTGGTACAACCGTTATATCGGCCAGGGCGAGCCCGTGTGGATGGGCGGTGATTTCTGCGCGAAGTTGCGATTGCCAGCCGAGCGAAGCGGCGCCGGAGACAGCGCCGAGATGGTTGCCGCGTTTCCGCAGTTAGACATGGCAGACATCCTGGAATACTTCGATGCCGTCCGTGCCCAGAGCCTGAAGAATTTGGATAAAGTCACGTCATCTGACCTGGGTCAGACGCGAGAGGGAGCACGCGGCGAACCGCCGACGATCGCCTGGGTGCTAGGGCATGTCCTCATCGAGGAAGCTCAACACTTCGGACAGGTCGCATATTTGCGCGGCATGCTTCGAGGCCTGAATAACTAGACTTTGACTGATGCGGTCTACAGGGCGCGCAAAACTGAATTCCGACGCTCTCGAAACACCGGGGAACACGTATGCTCCGGCGACCGGAAATCACGCAACCATGACGCGTTCGCTGAAGCTCGAAGTAGATTAAAGGGTATGGCTACACGTTGGCCAAAACGATCAAACGCAGCCTCCCTGATGACTCTTTCGAGTCGGCCCTTAGACAACAGGGATACAACACTGCGGCCGGTGTTGATGAGGTCGGACGCGGAACACTTGCAGGACCGGTAGTAGCCGGCGCCGTGATTCTTCCTTCGGTATTGCCGGAAGAGGGTCTTGAGCTGATACGTGACAGCAAGCAACTCACTCCCGATCAACGTGATCGAGCCGCGGTCTATATCGAACAGCACGCCATAGGTCACGCGTGCGGGGCAGCGGATGCGGCCGAGATAGACAAGTTTGGGATCGTCGCAGCCACACGCATCGCGATGGGCCGGGCGATAGATCTGCTTGAACCGGTTCCAGACCACCTCCTGATAGATGCGTTGGAACTGCCGGGGATATCCCTTCCACAGACATCGATGATCAAGGGCGATGCAAGATGCCGGAGTATCGCGGCTGCTTCCATCATCGCCAAGGTCACACGTGATCGACTCATGGCTACGGTGTGGGACACGAAATTTCCCGCATACGGGTTTGCTGCGCACAAGGGCTACGGCACGGCCACGCACCTTGAAGCTCTGCGCGAACGTGGCCCCGTCTTCGGGCACCGGCTGACGTTCGCTCCCGTCCGCGAAGCGGTCGCCATTTACGGGACCCCGGTTGTCACCGGTTGATGAGCCCGGATTTTGATGGCATTGATGATTTTCGTAACTCCGACCCCGCCGATCCTGAACGCGGTGTCGTTGGTCGGCGCGGCGAGGAGACCGAGACCGAACGTTTGTCCACGCACCGGTAGCGCCTAATAGATCGGAGCTATCGCCCGCGGGAAAACGAAAAAGCCGCATTAGATGGATAGCGCGGGAAAGAGTGAAGGGTTAGGGAATTGTCGCGTGCAAAGCGACAAAGGCCAAACGCGTTGCTGTACCAATTTGATCCTTCGAGAGCGGCACGACACGGTTTTAGCTGGACGACGTTACGCGTACGTACCCGGCACCAGCCTATCAATCGTGCGGTCGGAGCAAGACAGGCCCCTACGGCGTGCCGTTTAAAACACCGCCACCGGGTTTACTGGGGATCCTGTCACGTTGTTCAGCCTTAGTGGCAGGATATTGATCAGGAACTCCCACCGGCCCCGTCGTGCGCATTCGTCTGCGAGATCGTCCAGCCATGCGTTGTCCAGGATCCAACCGCCCATCGCCGGGATGAACACCTGGTGTACTGGGTTGGTGAAGATTGTTGACTGAGTCGGCGTCACGTCGTTCCCTGTGTCCGAGCCCATGACAGCGATGTCGCGTTCTTTGAAGAATGGAAGCAACTCAGGAAGAGGACCGGAAGAGCCAGCGAGGTTTACATCCACTGGGCCGCTTCTCTGGCGCTCGCCGAATTGGCCCGTGCGCAGAAACAACACGTCGCCCTTGCCGACCGTAAATCCGCCGTCTTTTTCGGCCTTCTCGATATCCGCGAGGCCGACCCCATCTCCGCGCTCAATAAAATCAACCCCTCGTCCTCGGGCAGCGTCCACTAGGATCCCCCGCGTGACGATGCCTTTGTGGGCGACCGTGATATCGCCCTCCGTCGCGCCTTCACCGATCTTGACGGATGACGAAGGTCGTCCGTTGTACAGGTGCCCGTCCCACATGAAGTGAGCATGGCTGTCCAGGTGAGTCACGGTGTGGCCGTGGAAGATGAGTCCGAAGAAATCCATCGCCACCTGCCGGCCGGGGCCGTCGCCTGGGCGGTACGCCTCGCCGGCACCGACCATGTAGTGAACCGGAGGGCGGGGGACGTCCAACTCAGCCTGATTGAAAGTGAGCGGGGCGGCGCAACTTACGGTCATGCCGTCTTCGACAAGTGCTAACGCACGTTTGGTCAACTCTGGAGACAAATTGTTGAGGGTTCCAAGCTCATCGTCGTCACCCCAGCGTCCCCAGTTGGAGAGGGAATCGATCCATCCGAGTAGTTGATCCTCGTTAACGGCGTAGTCAGGCATGTTTTACGGTCCGATATGGGCTGGTGTGGGATCCAATAAATCCGGTATTTCGGCGCGTGTGAAATCTTTCCAGGCGGCGAATTGGCGGTCACCACATGCTACACTCCCCGCCCTTCAGAGCGCTCCCAGAATCACGTCCGCGCGTCTGCCTACGCAAAGGTAATTTCGACAAATGGGTTCCAATGACAACACGAGTCGCCTCAGGGGCCTGTACGTGATCGTAGATCCTGAACACACAGCGGGCCGTTCGCCTGAGGACATAACCAGCGCTGCACTGGCCGGCGGTGCGACCGTTATCCAGCTCAGGGACAAGATATCTGACAAAGGACCGATGCTCGAGACGGCGATGAAGGTGAGCGCACTTTGCAAGGAAGCCGGCGCGTTGTTCTTCATGAACGACCACGCAGATGTTGCCGTGCTGAGTGGAGCGCACGGCCTCCACGTCGGACAGACGGACCTGCCTGTGGCTGCCGCAAGGATAGTGCTCACGTCTGACCAGATGATCGGGACGTCCAATCACGCCATGCAAGAGGCGCTGGTTTCGATCTCGGAAGAGGTCGACTATGTGGCCGTAGGTGCCATCTACGGAACGGCGACCAAAGAAGTTACGGTCTCTGCCGGGCTGGAGACTCTGGCGAAGATCCGTGGCGAAATCGATGGTCCGATCGCCGCGATTGGTGGTATTAACGCTTCTAACATCGGGCCGGTGATCGCTGCTGGTGCCGAGATGGCGTGTGTCATCAGCGCTGTAGGAATGGCGGCGAATCCCGAGGCGGCGACGCGTGAACTGGTCTCTCTTATCAGAGCATAACGCCTCCGAATCAACGCCCCTGACACGGCGCCATTTGATACCGAAAGCATTGTAGAAATGTCGCAACCTGGAGATTGGAGGTCCTGAGATGTCGCACGCCTTCTACCGCTATCGTGGGGGGCCTGTTACCGTGATTGGTGAACGAGTGTCTTGGCAGCGTTTCCCCGAATGATCGGGGGCACACATTTCAAAAGGGAAACATATGCGAACTACGTGGATAATCTTAATTCTGGTGAGCATAGCCTCGCTGGTCATATTGAACGCCTGCAGTGATGGTGATGACGCTGGCCCGACCCCTGGTGGTTTGACCGAAGAGCAAGCCGGAGAACGCACCAAAGAGATTATCAAGGCAAACGATTGCGACGGCCCTGCTGGCGGATACAGTTCGGTCAAAGTTGTCGGTGATACATGGGTGCTCGTCGCGTCAATCGGCCTGAACTCCCACACCTGGATATTTGACCCTGCAGCCGGAACTGTGACCGAGTCAAATGGAGTATGCAAGACCTAACGACCCGGGTGCTTCGATCTTGGTTAGACGGTTCACCCGGCTGCGATCGGAGTGCCACTGCTCCCAAACATGTCCGTTGTTGTGGACGGGGTAAGTTAATCCACGATAGAACTTCCCCTCCCCCTCTGGTTACGAATTTCGTAATAACCCCTCATTTCCATTGACCCTTTTCCCGGACGGGTGATAGCGTTATGTGCTGTAAATCACAAACGTTTCGGAACGGGGAATCAAACCGATTTTAAGAACGTTCTGAGAGTGACACCTGATCGCTCTTATCTGATGTTCAATTCGCTCAAGGAGTAAGAAATGTGGACCCGATGAAAGACGCTCCCGAGTTCCTCTGGTTCGCGATAGGCGCCGGGATTATCGGGCTGATCGCCGCCGCCATAACGGCGATTGGAGTGCTTCGCAAAGACCAGGGCTCGGGCGAAGTTCGGGAGATCGGGAATCTCATTAAGGAAGGCGCAAATGCCTTTATTAAACGTGAATACCTGATCCTGTCAGTTTTCGTCATCATTGTCGCCGTAATCATCGGCGTATTCGTTGACTTCAACCTTCTGGACAAGCCCAAGATCGATGAACTGAACGCCACCGCTCGTACCGCTGGAGTGGACGCTAAAGGGCCGTGGACGGCTATTGCGTACCTCTTAGGCGCCATCGGTTCCGGACTTGCCGGATACATTGGGATGAGCATCGCCGTGCGGGCCAACACACGGACCGCGACGGCGGCACAGGACGGTCTTAATCCGGCCCTGCGCGTGGCGTTCGGAAGCGGCACGGTGATGGGGCTGACCGTCACCGGGATCGGCCTGTTAGGCATCGTGATTTTATGGTCCATATTCAAGGACCCGAACATCGTGGCCGGTTTCGCCTTCGGAGCATCATCGATTGCTCTGTTTGCCCGTGTCGGCGGTGGAATTTACACGAAAGCGGCGGACGTCGGCGCTGACCTCGTGGGCAAGGTGGAAGCCGGCATCCCCGAAGACGATCCACGCAACCCGGCTACCATCGCAGACAACGTAGGCGACAACGTAGGCGATGTGGCGGGTATGGGCGCTGACCTGTTTGAGTCTTACGTCGGGGCGATGATCGCCTCTCTGGCTCTGGCCGCGGTCGGCGCCGGGTTCTTCAAACTCGAAGAGGGCGGATTCGATTCCGCGTTGCTGGTTCTGCCTATGGCTATCGCCGGTATCGGGATTATCGCCTCGATCATCGGAACCTTCCTCGTACGAACCGGACCGGATGCCACCATGGGCAGACTGCTCTGGTCGCTTCGCACGGGCATTTTCGGGGCCGGAATCCTGGCGCTCGCCGCCACGGCCCTCGTGATCATCAGGCTTGAACTGCCGTTCGAGTTGTTCTGGGTGGTGGTCACGGGTCTGGTTGTCGGTCAGGTGATCGGCACCGCCACGGAGTACTTCACCTCCTACGAGAATAAACCGACCCAGTGGATAGCGAAACAGTCAGAGACCGGGGCCGGGTCGGTGGTCATCGCTGGAATAGCGATGGGCCTTCTCAGCACCGTGATCCCGGCGTTTGCCATCGTGTCCGGAATCCTCATTGCCGACGAACTCGCCGGGCTTTACGGTGTTGCGCTGGCGGCCGTAGGGATGCTCTCTACGCTCGGAATCACCCTTGCGACCGATGCATACGGACCTGTCGCAGACAATGCCGGAGGGATCGCCGAGCAGGGCCACCTGGATCCTGAAGTTCGTGAGCGCACCGACGCCCTGGACGCCCTGGGCAACACGACAGCGGCTACCGGAAAAGGTTTCGCGATCGGTTCCGCCGTCCTGACGGCACTGGCCCTGATGGTGGTTTACGTGACTGTGACGGGCATCGATCCGAAAGACCTGTCCATCATCGAACCAGAGGTTCTGGTCGGAATGATCATCGGCGGGATGCTGCCGTTCCTGTTCGCTGCTTTGACGATGCAGGCGGTCGGGACAGCGGCGAACGCTATGATCGTCGAAGTCCGGCGTCAGTTCCGTGAAATCCCCGGACTGCGTGAGGGCAAAGAAGGCGTCAAGCCGGACGCCGCTCGCGCCGTGGACATCAGCACGCGTGGCGCGCTCAAGGCGATGTTCCTGCCCGGACTCATCGCGGTTGTGTCGCCGATCCTCGTTGGCTATCTGGTCTCCGCCGAAGCGCTGGGCGGACTATTGATCGGTTCCATCGTGTCCGGCTTCCTGCTCGCCATCTTTATGGCAAATGCGGGCGGCGCATGGGACAACGCCAAGAAGTACGTAGAACTCGGCCACCACGGCGGCAAGGGCACTGATGCACACGCTGCTGCAGTCGCCGGTGACACGGTCGGCGACCCATTCAAAGACACTTCTGGCCCGGCTATCAACATCCTGTTGAAGCTGATGGCTGTGGTCTCGGTGATCTTCGGCCCTCTGTTCATCTAGGGATTCATAGGAAACATGAAAGAGGGGCGGTGCAAAAAGCGCCGCCCCTCTTCGTGTTAATGACTGCTACGTTCCAACTAATATCGTTCCTTTATGTAGTTTTGCTTGTGGTGCAAGGGCGCGCCGCCGCGGCGTGATCTAGTACCCTCCTTCGGGTTTGAAGTGTCCCCACAGCGTTGAGGGATTGACTGAAACGTGGTTCTCCTAAAGCTGGCTCAATCGTACGCTGATGTCGGAGAGTGGTTCTGGCATGTACGAACTCGGTCCTTTGAAGCCCCGCGAATTTCTCGCCAACACCTCGCTAATATGTCGGAGGAACCGATTGAGACCGATAGTTGACGTTGCGTCCGATCTTGGAATTTCCGCTAGCGATATCGAGCCATATGGGCGCGATAAAGCGAAGATCCCGTTGGATTCTTTTCCCTCCAACGCTTCCGGCGGCAAGCTAATCGTTGTCACGGCGATTACGCCGACACCCGCTGGCGAAGGCAAGTCCACGACCGCCGTTGGGCTGGTTCAGGGATTGGCGAAGATCGGAAAGCGACCCGCTCTGACAATTCGGCAACCCTCGCTGGGCCCGGTATTTGGAGCCAAAGGCGGTGGCACCGGGGGCGGTAAGGCGACGGTCCAGCCGGCGGAGGAGATCAACCTCCATCTCACGGGCGATTTCCACGCCATGATGTCCGCCCACAACCTTCTCGCCGCAATGACCGACAACGTGGTGTATCGGCATCAAATCGGTGGGTTTGAGGCTGAAGGCATTACCTGGCGTCGTGTAACCGATGCCGAGGACCGTGCCCTTCGCAACGCAGCGGTGGGCCTGAACGGCGATGGCCCGATGCGGCAGACCGGTTATGACATTAGTGCCGCATCAGAGATCATGGCAATTCTGGCGCTCGCCAACGGATACGAAGACCTGCGTAACCGGCTGGGGGACATCGTCGTTGGATGGACTCGCGACCGAACTCCCGTAACGGCAGATCAAATCGGAGGAGTCGGCTCGATGATGGCCCTCCTGAGAGACGCCCTGAAGCCCAACCTCTGCCAGACTCTTGAGGGTCAACCGGCGATCGTCCATATGGGACCGTTCGGAAACATCGCTCACGGCTGCAGCTCCATCCTTGCGGATCAGCTTGCTATTGCGACCGCTGATTACGTGGTCACCGAGGCGGGGTTTGGTGCCGACCTCGGGTTTGAGAAGTTCATGGACATCAAGGTCAGACAGGGCGGTCCGAAGCCCGATGCGGCCGTGGTTGTATGCACGGTGCGAGGACTGAAGTATCACGGTGGGGCCGATCTCAAAGAGCTGACAACGCCGAACGCTGATGCCGTCAAGATCGGGACGGATAACCTTCGGAACGCCCTTCGAATCACGAGCCTGTTCGGGTTAAACGCTGTGGTGGCGATAAACCGATTCCCTGAAGACACGCCGGAGGAGTTGAAGGCGATCAAGACTGCCGCGCTGGACGCCGGCGCAAAGGGCGTTGCCGAGGCGAACGGGTTTGCCGAGGGTGGCGACGGTATGAAGGAGTTGGCGGAAATGGTGGTCGCCGTGGCTGACGCTGGGTCCGATATTTCTCTGATCTACGACGACGAGGTTTCGACCATCGACAAGGTCGAGTTGATGGCGGACCGTCTTTATGGCGCTGATCGTGTTGTGTGGGGCCGAATGACGCGCACGACGGCGCGCCGGTTTGAGGCGAACGGCTGGAAGTTTCCTATCTGTATGGCCAAGACCCACCTTTCGGTTTCGGCAAATGCGCGCCTGCGGAACGTCCCCACCGGCCACGTTCTTCCGATACAGGAACTGCGCATTTCTGCAGGCGCTCGACAGATCGTAACGCTTGCAGGTGACATAATGACTCTACCGGGACTTCCCTCTAAGCCTAATGCGCTGGATATCGATCTGGACGAAGATGGCCAGATTTTTGGGGTGTTGGGAACCTGAGTAGGGCCGAACGGGTTCCACTCACGTTAATCCCGCATGGACAGATTCCAGACCATGACCTCTATTGCTACCGAGGCCCCGATCAACGTTAACGGGGTAATTGTTCCAAACCGTCCCGGTGGGCGGGTGCTGGCGGTGCTGCGCGACGCAGGCGCAAGTGTGCCGACGCTGTGTTTCGACGATCGACTTGAACCGCAGGGCACTTGTCGAATGTGCCTGGTCGAGGTCGAGGTGAACGGCCGGAAAGAGACGGTCGCCTCCTGCACGGCGTTTTCAGAACCCGGCATGAGCGTCCGGACGCACACGGACGAGATCGTTGAGTACCGCAAGAC
>JAPYSM010000068.1 GCA_029936485.1 Dehalococcoidia bacterium | reverse complement strand
TGAAAGGAATAGGTTCAAGTCACGTGAACGCTGTTAAAGATCTTTTGAAATCTGGGAAGACGATCGTTGGTACGGCGGGTTCCCCCCACCCAGAGGTATCAGCCGTATTGGCCGATGCGGGATACGACTTCCTGCTGTTCGATACCCAACACTCTCCATACGGGATGAAGGAACTGGCGGCAGGGATCCAAGCGACCAACGGAAAGAAGGCGGCTCCGTTCGCCCGGGTGGACTCCATCCGTGCAGAACAGATTCTCTTCGCGCTGGACGCAGGCGCCAGGGGGATCATCGTTCCTATGGTCAACACCAAAGAGCAGGCCGAATACATCGTCGAGTCCTGCAGGTACTACCCGGGTGGCAAGCGCTCCAACGGTGGCATGCGTGGCCAGTGGGGCCAGGGCGACGACTACCAGGAGTACATGGAAACCGTAAATAGAGATCTGGTGATCATCCCCATGATCGAGACTAACGAGGCGATCAGCAACATCGACGGCATCCTGGGCGTCGACGGCATCGACGTCGCGCTTATCGGTCCGTCGGATTACTCGATCGAACTCGGGGTCACTCTGGACTACACCTCCGCTGGATACGAGGCAGGTCTGGACAAGCTCGCCGAGGCGGCCAAGAGGAATAACGTGGTTCCGGGCATGTACTTCATCCCACCGGGAATGGACCCGAACTGGTTCGTCGCCAAGGGCTTCAAGATGTTCACCGTTCCGTGGGCCACGGCGGCGACAGACGGCATTCAGGCTTCCCTGAGCGGCATCAACAGGGATTAGCCGACCTTGACAGCGGACAGTCGCTGCCTGTGAGAATCTAGAAGGCCCGCTGGTTTCGTCCAGCGGGCCTTCTTTGTAGAGACGACAGCATGAAAATTGAGTCAATCGAAATTTCGGTATTCGAGCTCCCGATGTATCCATCGGTCACGAATGTCGTCGAGTTCGGCTCTTCCGCCGTCCCGCGCTGGAAACAGACGTTCCCAGCTGGCGCGAATGTCCCAGTTCAAGTGATTAGGGTGATTACCGACGAGGGCTTGGAAGGCGTCTGCACCGTGGGTGACTGGCGCTACACGGAGCTCAACTGGGCACAGATAGTGACGTTACGTGAGCTTGCAATCGGCGAAGACCCACTTGATCGCGATCGGATGTGGTCGAAACTGAACGCTGCGTCACGTTTCCTTTATCCCGTCTGGTGGGGCGGGTTCGATAATTGTCTGTGGGACATCGCTGGCAAGGCGGCTGGGCTCCCCGTCGCTGAATTGTTGGGCGGCGCTAGGAAACGTGGGACGGCGTACTACAACACCGCCGGGAGTACGGTCGAAGAGTTGATCCGGGATGGAGAAAAGGGTCTGGCTGCCGGGTTCACAACACTGAAAGATCACTTAGCGTTTTCGTACGAAGAGAACATTGACGCTTTCGAAACATTCAGGAATACATTCGGGAGCGAGGTTGGCCTAATGCACGACGCGGCGCTAGCGAGCTATAACTACGAGGAGGCACTGGCGGTCGGCAAGAGTCTTGAGAATGCCGGATTCATATGGTTCGAGGAACCCATAGATGATCGCCTTCACGCGCAGAATAAACAACTATGTGATCTCCTCGAAATCCCTATCGCCGGTGCAGAGACTTTGATGCATGACCCGGCCATGGGTGAACTGTGGTTGAGGAGTGGCGCAGTGGACGTACTCCGGGTTCACGCACGTCACGGTGTTACCGCGGTTCAGCGTCTGTCTAAAATCGCACACGAACTTGACGCGAACGTGGAACCAAACGCTTACGGACCACTGTTCGGTCTGGTCCACGCGCATGTATCGTGCGGAATCGAAAACATTGACTGGTTTGAGACAGCCCCTCCTGTCAATGGAGCAGCCATGGGCAAGGAGATCGGACTGTTGAACCCGGTCGTTCCCGTTAATGGCTCAGTTACCTACCCTGAATCCCCCGGCTGGGGTGCGGAATGGGACTGGAAGCAGTTCGAGAAAAAACGGGTGGCGGTACTGTAGGTAACAAGGTTCTCCGGAAACGCTCTCAACCTGCTTTGGGCGAAGTTAGCCGATATCTGCACGATCGTCACTTCCTGGTTTTGAGCAGGGAATTAGATCATTCGCCTCGATTGCGAATCTAAGCTAGTCTCCGGTGCCACAACACTGTGACGTGCTGCTTGTCATTATCCATGGGCACCGAGGACTCATCTCATATGAAAGCCGAATACAGGATCAATAAGACCAAAATCGCACTGGCAAGTGGGGCGATGGTGAAGGTTCCGGAAATCAACCGGGTGTTCGATCCCGCGGTTGTGGAAAACATTGCAGAGGCCGGGTACTCCTGTGTCTGGATCGACATGGAGCACAGTCATGCGGATTTCCGAGACCTTTCTATGATGATCCTAGCGGCACGGACTCGAGACATTGATATTTTCGTTCGCGTCCCACAGGGACCCTATAACCAGTACATCAAGACGCTTGAACTAGGCGCCTCCGGCCTTATCTGGCCTCACTGTAAAACTGCCGATGAGGCCAAGGCTCTGGTCAACATGACCAAATACGGGCCAAAAGGCTTGCGAGGAATGGGTGGAGGACGAGACTCCGGGTACGGATTCATGGCAAAACCTGAGTATTACGATATCGCCAATGACAATGTGCTGTTAGGCGTGATGATCGAGGATGTCGAAGGAGTAGAGAATTGTGAAGAGATCGCTGCCGTCGATGGCATTGATCTCCTTTTTGTTGGGCCAGGAGACCTGTCTCAGGATTACGGTGTACACCGAGAACCTGGCAGTCCGATCGCCAAGCCCAAAGTACTGGCAGCGTACGATCGGGTAGGGGAGGCGTGCAGGACTAATGGTAAGGCTATGGGTACCGCCGTTAACCCCGGGGACGCTATGAAATTAGCTGTCGAACGCGGGGTAACATGGTTGAACTGCTGCGCAGATGTCGACGCTATCACCAACGGGTTCACAAGCGGATTAGAGGCGACGGAGGCCATCATCAAATCGTCGCAGGCAGGCAAATAGAACTCGAATGACAACCTAAGGTATTTTCCGAAGGACAATAAACATAAGAGTCAGCAGAAAACCGTGACCTCTTGTGTTTTCTGTCTAAAGTTGGGTCCTTCGCCTACATTCTGATGACACTCTCGCCACGAAAGGCATCGGTTAATGCCCTGGGATCCCGCTCAGTATCTCAAGTTCGCCGATCACCGGGTAAGACCGGCGATAGACCTCCTCAATCGGGTCGATCTTGAGTCTCCGGAAGTTGCCTACGATCTCGGGGCAGGGACAGGCAATATCACCGAGATGCTCGCGAAACGCTGGCCCAGCGCGCGCGTGATCGGTGTGGACAATTCACCAGAAATGATGGGCCGAGCCGAACGGGTAGAGAATCTCGAGTGGCAGCAGGGCGATATCGGCACCTGGCGTCCAGATCGGTCGGCAGATTTGATCTTCTCTAATGCGGCGTTGCACTGGGTGGATGGTCATACCGAGTTGTTCAATGGGCTTATGTCGGCGGTGGCGCCCGGCGGCCTGTTCGTCGTGCAGATGCCACGCAATTTCGGCGCCCTCTCTCACACATCGATTTCCGAAGCTGCCCTTGGCGGTCCGTGGCGTTCTACATTGGAGCCGCTACTACGTCCGGCCCCGGTCGAGCCGCCACAGTTCTACGTACGAATCCTCTCCCCTCTGGCAAGTTCGCTGGATGTGTGGGAGACGGATTACATACAGGTCCTCACCGGCGACAATCCGGTCAAGGAATGGACAAAGGGCACCTGGCTCAAGCCTCTTCTGGACGCACTTGAAGAGCCGAAGAGAAGCGAGTTCGAAGAGGCTTACGCGGAACTCGTGGAAAAGGCGTATCCGAAAGAGTCCGATGGCACAACGCTTTTCCCATTCAAACGCATGTTCATCGTCGCGAGAAAACGCTAACTGCTCGTTGCTTTTGCAGGGCGATTAGACATTCCGGGTTTCAAGAGTTCCGCTTTATTCACGGTACATAGGGGCTCCAATTGAACGCGAAGACGACATGGATGTCATCGTGAATCCCGGACATTGTTGCCCTTATGTTCGCTTACATGGCCGCAACCAACGGTCGCCATAGATGAGTCTGAGTAAATCCTGTTAAAGTGCGCTGGTACCTGGCACGAATGTCCAGGTACACGGTGTCTGCAGATATTTGTTGGCAAGGATTGGTTTGATAATGCGGCTCACTAAATTGTTCGTTCTCGTCTTGCTCACGTTGGGGGCAATGTCGCTGCTAATAGCTTGCGGCGGTGACGAGGTCCAAGCGGTCAAGATCGGCATGCTAAGTCCGGAAACGGGCCCGATTGCACAGTTTGCACCTGGATTTGCGGATGCGGCGGATGTCGCGTTGGCGGAGATCAACACGGCCTACCCTGATTTCACATTTGAATTGATCGTCTTGGACTCTGGATGTGATGGTACGCAGGCAGCAACGGCGGCACAGTCGCTCATCGATGCCGGTGTTTCCGCCATCGTCGGAGCAGCGTGTTCTGGTGCGACACTTGGCGCTATAGCGGTTGCCGCCCCGGCGGGTATTCCGATGTTGTCGTACGCCAGTACCTCACCTGCAATCACCACAGCTAACGACGATGGTCGGCTGTTCCGTATCGTCCCAAGTGACGCGCAACAAGCTGAGGCACTGGTGGACGTGGTCGCCCACGCAGGAGCGAGTAACCCTGCTGTCCTGGCCATGACCAACGACTACGGCGCCGGGCTTGGCGACAACTTCGCAGCCAATTGGTCTGGATCCGTGTGTTCCCAGGTTGGCTACGACCCGACAGAGGGTTCATATGATGCCTCGACGCTGGCGCAGGCCGTTGTCGATGGTGGCTGCGACTCGGTCGTGCTGATGTCTTATGGGACCGATGGAGCGGCAATCGTAGAGGCCCTCATCGGGCAGGGCTTCAGTGGCCAGATCTTCGGTGGGGACGGCATTGCCGACTCCGCGTTCCAGAACGACTTCACTGACGTTTCAACGCTTGACCAGGTGGTCGCTACACGACCTCGGCAGGGTGAAGAATCCACCGCTAAGGTTGACTTCGAGGCTGCTTACTCAGCCGCCGGCGGGGCCGATGGAGCGATCTACACCCACGAGACTTACGACACCATCAAGTTCATCGCTGCGGCGATCGTTTCAGACCCGGACGGAGACCTTGTAGCAGCAATGAACGCAACCGGCAAAAACTATGTTGGGGCAAGTGGCTCTCACACCTTTGACTCGGCAGGTGACGTGCTCGGTACCGGGTACTCGGTCTGTGAGTTTGCGGTGGCAGGCTCAGTGGTGGACTTCGGGTGTTCAGGTACGTGGACTGCGGACGGCGGGTTGGTCTTCTAGTAAGCATTTCACCGCCTTAAAAATCCCAAGGCTATTCGATTACGCTCGCCGACGAGCATCCATCGCTTAGTCAATAACTGCAACGAAGGTAAATCGCTTTGAAGATAGGCCTGTAGCGGGAACAACGCCCGCTACAGGCCTATTCATATAAGACACCAGGAATGGTTCCACCCGGTGGCGGAGCTGACCGGACAATAGCGCCTATGACTCTCATTCGTGAAAGTTGGACAGGCATCCCTTTCTGGCAGCGTCGACTGTTAGTCAGCGCCTTCCTGATCTTTGACGCGTATCTCGGGATGATCTACAACGCCGGCGTGATCGGGTGGACCGGCCTGATCAACAACGATTTGAAGTGGTTGGTCCTGGCTCTCGAGATGATGGCGGGCGGACTGGTGTTGGTTAACACCTTTCTCAACCTTGCCAGGGCCAGATGGCCAGCGGCGTCCCTGATATCGACTCCGTTGCTGGTAGCGCTGTTCGGCCTCGTAATCCTTGAAATCGCTCTGTCCGGGCTTGGCAGATCAGCCACGATGAATTTCAACGTGGCTGCAATTGGGTTGGGTGGACTCTACTGGGCGGCCGCATATCTCAGTATTGCGATAGGGCTGACGCTCACTTACAAGGTGCAACGATACGCCAACTTCGCCCAGGCGGAGATGATGCTCATCGGCGCCTATGTGGCTCTCACATTGATGTGGACGGACCGGTTTTTCCCAATTTCGGACGCGCCCAAGGACGGGGTTCTCAACTGGGAATTGTTGATCTGGGCGGGCATCTTTGCCTTTGCTATTACCGGCCTGGCTGGCTTGTTTATCGACAGGCTTGTTTACAAGCGGCTCCGGTCAAGGCTGGCTACTCCACAGGTGATGATGATCACCTCGCTTGGCGTCGCCATGGTGCTCCGGGCGCTTCTTTTCATGCGATTCAGCGCGGGCACCCATCGATTCGTCCCGGATCGCGACTGGCGGTTGGCCACATCAAGTTTTGAGATGCCTACCGAGCGGATACAACTTCATCTTGGTGATCGTGTTAACGCGCCGTTGATGGAGCTGGCCAACAAGGTGTCCCCGTACGCCTTCACTTACACAAAGATCGCTCTGATTGTTGGCGTATTCGGTTCCGTCATCGTCCTGCTCCTTCTCCTGCATCGCACCCGCCTAGGCAGGCAGATGCGGGCGGTGGCCGACAACCCTGATTTGGCGGCTTCCAGCGGGATTCACGTTGAGCGCGTCCACGGCACCAGCGCTTTCCTATCTGCAGGACTCACCGGGCTTGGAGGTGCGTTGCTGGCGGCGATACTGCCGGTGAACCCTGAGCTAGGGCTCTCACTGCTGCTCCCCGCGTTTGCCGTCGTTGTTCTCGGTACCATTGGCTCAGTCCCTGGCGTGATCATCGGGGCGATCATTGTTGGATTATTGCGTTCTGTCTCTGAGCCCATATTAATCGGTGCCGGCGGTGCGCTGGACCGGCCCACAGCGGCCGGGTTTGCGGAAGTGATGCCGTTTGTCTTCCTTGTGGGTTTATTACTATTAGCGCCAAGGGGCATCGGACATGCCCTGCAAAACTGGAATATCGAGCGGATCAGGAAGCGGCGGATCGCTAACCTGGAGGATGATCTTCCCGTAACTCATGATATTCCCGACTCGCTCCTGGGCATGCCCGATCTGGAGCCGCACGAGCCACCAGTCATGGAACGGATTGCCGAGCGGAAAGATCGCTTGTTTGAGACGGTAGAAACCTTGATTTCGTCCGCCTGGGCGGTCCCGGTCTACATAGTGGGCCAGTTACTGGCTTCGGTTCACCCGGCCCGTGCAGCAGCCATTCGGTTTTTCCCCGGTTGGCGCTTGCACCCGGGCAGATTGATACGTATCGACCGGGAGACCGAGCGCGGATCGTGGGTAGCATTCGGTATCTTCTTTCTGATCCTAATCGTGGTGGTGTGGTTACTACCCAGCGTCAGCACCCTGACAAAAACCCTCCAGGTCGCTCGAGTAATGACGTTGGTCGGTATTTTCGGTTTGATGGCGTTCTCCCTGAACTTGCACACGGGAATAACAGGGATGACCAATTTCGGCGTGATTTTTTTCGTGGGGATCGGCGCCGTCACGGTCGGGTTACTGGCCGCACCGGTCGAAACAAACGGATACGGCTGGTCGCCGTTGGCGGCGACTGCGGTCGCTGTGCTGCTATCCGCCGTGGCGGGTTGGTTGCTCGCCTATCCGACAGCCAGGCTTCGGATGGATTACTTTGCGATCGTCACGATATCTCTCGGCGAGATGCTACGCATATCTCTGCAAGCCGAGCCTTTATTACGAGCCGGGACGGTAACTTCGGCCATCGGTATCTCTCAGTATTCAAGGCCGTTTGAGAGCTGGTGGAGTTCAGGCCCATCTGACTTCGTTGGAAGCATCCTGGGATTGCCGAATGGAGCGCCGTACGTGGTGCTCCTCGGCATCCTGTCAGTCGCCGCCCTCCTGGCTATCTGGTTCGTACTCAACACCCTTCTCGCATCGCCCTGGGGCCGGATTCTTCGGTCGATCCGTGAAGACGAGGAGGTCAGCAAGCACCACGGCCACAATATCCTGACTCACAAGGCTGCGAGCCTGGCCGTTGGGGCCGCGGTAGCAGGTCTTGCGGGCGCACTCTGGGCCTGGTTAAACGCGAGTATCTTCCCGGACTTCATGAACCCCGTTCGATCAACCTTCCTCGTCTGGGCAGCGTTCATCGTCGGTGGGCGCGGCAATAACCGGGGTATGATCGTCGGCGCATTTCTTATCGTGATAGTTGAATTCGTATTCAACGTGATGGTCGTAGCGAGGGGCAATTCAAGCCTCGCCTTTCATGATCTAACCACGTACATGGACAGTGTGTTTTCGTGGTTGGTGATCGATGTCGGAGGGTTGATCTGGTCAGCTCGATCGATCTCTGAAGCATTCCCGCGGGGAGACGTCACGGTGGCGTTGTCCCACCTGAAACTGGCTCTGATCGGGTCCGTGATCGTCGCCGCGCTGTTGCTGTCTCCAAAGGGACTGCTGCCCGAGGTCCCAACCAGGCCAAAACGCCCGTCCCCTGCTCCGGAAACCGATCGTACACCGGATGAGTACGATAGCGATGAAGTGCTATGACCATACCTGCGCTGCGTGTATCGGATCTGACGAAAGATTTCGGCGGACTAAGGGCCGTAGATGGCGTCTCTTTCCACGTCGATGAAGGCGAGTTCGTTGGCCTGATCGGACCCAATGGGTGCGGCAAGACGACCACGTTCAACTGCGTTTCAGGAATGCTGGAATCGACGTCCGGCTCGGTCGAAGTCCTCGGCCAGGACGCTACCGGGATGCGGCCGGAGCAGATCCAGAACCTCGGGCTGACAAGGACTTTCCAACACACCCGGCTCTGGCGAGAGATGACGGTGATCGAGAACCTGCTGGTGCCACCTCGCCATCAGTTCGCCCCCAACTATTTGCTGTCATTGCTACGTCCGGGCTCCCGCAGCGCCGAGAAAAAGCGCCTGGATGATGCCTATTCGGTATTAGACACACTTGAGATCGCTCACATGGCACACAACCTCGCGAACGAGCTGTCGGGTGGTCAGAGCAAGTTGGTCGATATCGGCCGGACTCTGATGGGCTCTCCGCGCATCATGCTGCTGGATGAGCCGGTGGCTGGTGTCGCAGGTCCGCTTGCCGAGAGAATCTTTCAATATCTCCGCACCCTGACGTCTGAGAGTAATGTCGGGATGCTGGTCATCGAACACAACATGGATTTCATCCTGCGAACCGGGGTCGATAGAATAATTGTCGTAGATGCAGGACATGTCCTGATGGAGGGCACCCCGGATGAAGTCAGGCAAAACCAGGACGTTATCGAAGCCTACCTGGGCAGCTCATGACAAACACGAACGCAGACACAACCGGTGGCACTGTCCTCGATGTGACCGGGCTTGAGGCCGGTTACGGGTCCGTTCAGATTGTGCACGGCATTGATCTTTACGTTGAACAGGGTGAGTTCGTCACGATCATCGGGCCCAATGGCTGCGGAAAGTCGACGTTCCTGAAGGCGTTATTTGGCCTCGCGACCCAGTACGACGGCAAGGTCCTGCATGACGATACGGACATCTCAGGGTGGCGCACCGACAGGCTTGTGGCACGTGGAATCGCATACGTGCCGCAGGTCGACAACGTATTCCCGTCGCTCACGGTCCGCGAGAACATGCAGATGGGCGGGATTCGGCTATCGTCGGGCAAGTTGACCCTAGGCATCGACCGCGTCTGCTGGACCTTCCCGGACCTAAAGCCGCGGATCAGCGATCTCGCCGCCACCCTATCCGGCGGCGAGCGACAGATGCTGGCGATATCACGAGCTTTGATCTCGAACCCATCATTCCTGCTGCTCGATGAACCGACCGCAGCGCTCTCACCTAAATATCAACAGCAGATCATGGGATGTATAGATTCCCTCCGGGAAGAAGGCATGACGGTTCTCCTCGTTGAGCAGAACGCCCGCCTATCGCTCGCTCGGTCCGACCGCGGGTACATTTTTTCCGGCGGCAAAGTGGTCCACACCGGGAGCGCCGCCGATATCCTCGAGGATCCGAAAATCGGCGAGTACTTCCTCGGTGTGCACCAGTAAGGCCGGTCAACTGGATGCACGAACCAGGTTGTTAAACAGCCCCGCAGATCGCGCTAGTGCTCCATCGCCTCCGGTCGTTGTGAAAACCGCCGCGCAATCAGGTTAACCGGCGGCAATCCGGGCGGGGGGGTGCCGCCGTTAGCGGCCGTCTTTTCTACGTATTCGACAGCGAAGCGGTCCTGGAGGTCGTAGAGCACCTGCCCCATCCGGGTCTCGTGGAAAAACCAAGCCCACATTCGCACGCCCCCAGGTGTTGAAGCTCCGGGCTGCTCGTTGGCCGCTTCCATGTAGTACGACTTGACGTCATCGGCCATGAACCGGATAGCGACAGGCACAGGATCATCCAAGCCCTCCGGAGGCTCGAGGTTCTCCCCGGACGCCAGCCCGGTCAGGTAAATCGCTATTTCCGGCATCGAGTCCGCACTAAGTCCGCTGAGGCCGAAACTCGTACGCCCCAGCCGACGTACCGATTCCGAGTACCAGGGAGCAAGCAAGCCGACTTCCTGGAGCAGTGATTGCTTGAGAGTTTCAGCAGGTATGGACCCGGCTTCAAGGGGAGGAAGCGGCAGTACACAACTCCAGGCCACATCGCTCTCAGGTGTCACAGGCGAGTCGTACGGGTAGTCTTTGATGACCGGACCGGACTCCCGGTCAAAAAGCCCGAGAAGCGACCGCAGGACGTCCATCTGGAACTCGGGTTCATTCGGCGCGCCTAGGGGTCGTCCGAACTCGAACGGCACCCAGAGAGAGCGTGAGGGGTTGATCCTTTCTGTATGCTCACGGACCAGGCTTATCCCGGCGGTGGGTACACCTTCGGCTTCGATGTGGTGCTGTAGCCCGCCAACGGCGCGCGTGCAGTTCGGTCAGAC
>JAPYSM010000067.1 GCA_029936485.1 Dehalococcoidia bacterium | reverse complement strand
CGGGCTAGTTGAGCTCCGAATCGGCTGTCCAGGCTTCAAGTTCACGCTTGAAACTTTGCATGAACGTGGAAGCTTCGGCGCCGTCGATGATCCGGTGGTCGAACGACAGGCAGATGTTCATCATGGACCTGATCGCTATTGTGTCTCCGCCGGAATCGAAGATAACCATCGGCCGCTTCACTATCGATTCTGTCGTGACGATAGCGGCCTGTGGGTGGTTGATGATCGCTCCGCCGAGTACGGAACCGAGCGCTCCAGTGTTGTTCAGCGTGAAGGTCCCTCCCTGGACGTCAGGCAGGGTCAGAGAGCCGGATCTCGCGCGTTGGACAAGTGGAGCGATACGTTGTGCCAAGCCCGAGATTCCTTCTCGGTCGGCGTCTTGGATTACGGGCACGACAAGTCCGTCCGGCGCGGCGACAGCAAGTCCGAGGTTTACGCGACCTTTCAGGCATATCTTCCCGTCTTCCCAACTGGAGTTGACGAGCGGGTTGTCCCTGAGCGTTTGGGCGACTGCATGCGCGGTGAAGGCGAGGAAGGTCAAATCTACGCCGTGTCGTTCCCGAAAAAGTTGGCGTTGTGCAGTTCGGCATGCCACCAGTCCCGTCATGTCTACTTCAACGGTGCTCCATGCGTGCGGTATCTCGCTCACGCTTTTCACCATGTGGTCGGCGATCATGCGTCTAATGGGAGACGGTTGGATTACGCGGTCCTCACCAACCGGACTGTTCTGGGTGACGGGCTGCGTGGGAGCCGGGATCGTAGTTGGCCCGGTAGCCATCTGCGCCTGTACGTCCTGTTTCGTGACGCGTCCGCCTCGTCCGGTGCCTGTGACGGTCGCTAGGTCGATCCCGTTGGCCGCTGCCAGTCGTGAAACGACCGGGGAGTATACCCGGCCGGTGGCCTGTGCTGTGTTTGGGGTCGAATCTGGCGCGAGTGATGCCTGTGGAGGACGATTTGTCAGTTGTTCTTCAAGCGCAGTGTCCTTGAACGTACCGCCAGTTGGACCAACGTTTGCGCCCTGTATGAGAGTGCCGACCCGGTTCGGAGCAGGTGCTTCCGCCTGCTGCTCAGATGCCGATGCCGCCCCTTCAGCCGTTGCCTTGTCTACTTCCATCTCTGCGATTACGGCGCCCATCGGGACCGTATCGCCCTCTGCAGCAAATATAGATGTCAGAGTCCCGGTATGTGGAGCCGGGAACTCCATGCTGACCTTGTCGGTCACCACTTCGACTAGTGCGTCAAATTTCTCGACCGCGTCCCCCGGCTGTTTCAACCATTTTCCGATCACGGCCTCGGTAACGGATTCACCGACCTGTGGCAGTTCGATTCCGATTGTGGCCATTAGTAAGCCGCCAACTCTCGCATCTCTGCCGCTATCTTTTCGGCCGATGGCATGAATTCAGCTTCCAGCAAAGGCGAAAACGGCATAGCCGGGACTTCTGGGCCGGCAACCCGCTTCACCGGTGCGTCCAGATCCTCAAATACTTCCTCGGCGATGACCGCAGCGATCTCCCCGCCGATGCCGCCGGCTTTCGTGTCCTCGTGGACGACCATCGCCTTGCTGGTCTTCCGCACGGACTCCAGAACCGTGTCAGTATCGAGAGGACGTAATGTTCTGAGATCGATGACCTCGACGTCGATGCCCTCTGCCGCCAGCGTCGCCGCCGCTTCCAAGCAGTAGTGGAGTACGAGACCGTAGCTAACCACTGTGAGGTCGCTTCCGGTCCGTTTCACATCGGCTTTGCCGATCGGGATCGTGTAGTCGCCTTCTGGCACGTCGCCCTTCACGAGCCGGTACGTTCGCTTGTGTTCGAAGAAAATCACAGGGTCGTCGTCACGGATCGCCGACTTGAGTAAGCCCTTGGCGTCATATGGTGTTGCCGGAGCGACAACTTTCAGGCCGGGTTGGTGCGAGAACGCCACTTCGATCGATTGCGAGTGGAACAGTCCTCCCCGAACCCCCCCCCCGTAGGGAACGCGAAGCACGAGAGGAGCTGTACGCCGGCCCTGGGTTCCGTAACGGACCCGCGCTGCCTCGCCAATGATCTGGTTGACGGCGGGCCATATGAAGTCGCCGAACTCGATCTCCGCAACCGGCCGCATGCCGTTCACGGCCGCGCCCAGCGCGATGCCACCGATTGCGGCTTCGGCCAGGGGTGTGTCGATCACCCGCTCCGGCCCGAACTGATCTAAGAGCCCCTCTGTAGCAAGAAACACGCCGCCTCTTGCCCCGATGTCTTCTCCCATAGTGAAAACAACTGGGTCTCGCACCATCTCTTCACGGAGCGCTTCCCGGACCGCCTCTATCACCGTCATCTCGGCCATTAAGACTGATCTCCCGGAGAACCTGGCGCGTACACCTGCTCGTAGAAATCCTGTGGCTCCGGGAAGGGCGCGTTTTCGGCA
Organism: Dehalococcoidia bacterium; assembly: GCA_029936485.1. Taxonomy (GTDB): domain Bacteria; phylum Chloroflexota; class Dehalococcoidia; order Lucifugimonadales; family Lucifugimonadaceae. The sequence goes on along the minus strand of JAPYSM010000067.1, from coordinate 8,745 downwards.
TCCTCCGTTGCCTGATTGACTATTTTCTGTGCTAACGACTTGATCTCTTCGTCAAGCGCGTCGTCCAGTGTGCCACTTGCCCGCAGGATCTTCTCTGTTGCAGGGATCGGGTCAAGGTCCCTGATTCCTTCGAGATCCTCTGGCGGCCTGTATCGAGTATCGTCGTCATCGCTGGTATGCGGGAGGAATCGCTCCACGACGGCCTCTACCAGAGTCGGTCCCTGTCCAGAGAGCGCGAGGTTTGCGGCAGCTCCAACAGCCTCATACACGGCTACGGGGTCAAAGCCGTTGACCTCTATGCCCGGCATTCCATAAGCGGATGCCCGTGTGGCTATTGACTCGATATTCATCTGCTGGGAGATCGGGACCGAGATCGCGTACTTGTTGTTCTCGCAGAAGAAAATTATCGGAAGACGGTGGATGGAGGCGAAGTTCATTGCCTCGTGGGTCTCGCCCATGCTTGATGCGCCGTCGCCAAAGTAGGCTACCGTCACGCGTTGCTCGCCGCGCATCTTGTCTGCAAGTGCAACACCGACGGCCTGGGGCAACTGGGTGGCGACCACGTTGGAAAACGAGACTATGTCCCGTCGATCGCGGTCTATAGCGCCGTGCAACGGGAACTGGCGTGCGCCGGAAAGAGGTTCTCCTTCCTTCGCAAGAAACCCCAACAGTAGTTCTAGTGGCGTAATACCGAGTGCGAGCATCGTCGTCAGCTCGCGGTAGTAGATGTAAAAACGGTCGCGTTCCGGGTCCAACGCGCGGATGGCTCCGACCTGTGCAGCTTCATGACCCTGGGCAGAGGCGACGATAGCCGCCCTGCCCTGGCGATTCATTTGCCAGATGCGCTGATCGAGCGTTCTGCTGAGTACCATTGTCCGGTACATTTCAAGTAGGTCGGCATCGGTTAACGGCGGTGGCCCAACCCCGTGTTTGTGTGCCCCTGTAGATTCGTTATCGGAATGGCCAAGTTTTGTGGAAGAAGATTGTTCGCTGAGCATATGGCCGCAATTATAGGGACGGACAAGACCTATCTACGACCCCGAATGCAATATCCGCAATTTAGACATGGTCTGGGCAGGTAATTGGGCTTGAGCGATCTGGTCTTTGGAATAGCGGTGTTGGTCACCGCCTACCTTGTGGGCGCGATTCCACCCGGGTACATTCTTGCGCGACGGACGGGACGCGATATCAGCGCTATGGGCTCGGGCAATGTCGGAGCCCTCAACGCGCTTCGCTCGCTGGGCAAGCGTGCCGCCGCCGTGGTGTTCGTCGTGGATGTCGGCAAAGCGTCGCTCGTGATGCTGGTAGTCATAGCTATCGACGCGCCTGATTGGTCAATGTACGCCGCCGCGCTGGCGACGATGCTTGGACACAATTTCTCCGTTTATATCGGTTTCCGCGGCGGAAAAGGCGCCGCCGTAATGACCGGTGTCTCGTTGGTCGTACTGCCATATCTGACACTACTATCGGTCCCGGCGCTGATCCTGGGATACCTGATTTTTCGATCCGCCTTCTGGGGGATGATGATGACATTCATAGCTATAAACACTTTGACGATCGTAACCGGCCAGCCATTGGCGCAGATCGTTTTGTGTCTGGCGTTGACCCTGCTAGTGGGTTCGACACACCTTTTACGTGCTTTCGAAACGCTCTGGCCGGCGATCAAGACGCTAGACTTTCACAGAATTGGCCAGATCGAATAAGGCAAACGCATAAAGAGATTGAAATTTGCGTGACCTTTTATACGACCTTACGCCAGTCCGTGAAATGATGTGCTTGAAGAGCTCTCTAGGAGTAACGATGAAACGCTGGACCCTTCTCACCGCGCTTTCCATCGCCGTTGTTGCGGCGGCTGCATGTAGTAATGATGAACCCGCACCGACCTCGGCCCCCCTACCGATGGTGGAGACGTCTACGCCCACGGGTGACGGTTCTGGCCCGCAGCCCCCTACCGGCTCGCTGGACACCAGTAAGACGTACACAGCCACATTTGAGCTGGTGAAGGGCGATGAGTTCGACATCTTGTTGTACGACGATCTTGTTCCGACCATTGTCGAGAACTTCGTCAACCTCGCTGAATCCGGTTTCTATGATGGCATCACGTTTCATCGCGTGATCGCTAATTTCATGGCGCAGGGCGGAGACCCCACAGGGACAGGTGCGGGAGATCCGGGCTACAAGTTCGCCGACGAGTTCCACGTGGATGCCCGTCACGACAAGCCCGGAATTCTCTCGATGGCCAACTCGGGCTATAACTCGAACGGCAGTCAGTTCTTCATCACGTTCGTGGAGACGCCCTTTCTGGACGCCTTTGATGACAACGATCAGCCTAAGAACTGTGCAAGTTTCTCTGTCTCATGTCATGCCGTGTTCGGTGAGGTTGTGAGCGGAATGGATGTGGTGAACAACATCCGGGTTCGCGATCCCGGAACAGACTCGAACCCGGGTGACGCCATCAAGACGATTCATATCGAAGAAAACTAGGCACCGACGCCAACCAGACGATCAATCGACGGACTTTAATAAGGAATCAATATGCTTCAGCACGGAGACAGCCCCAAAGCCCCTAGCGGTGCACTTGACACGAGCAAGAACTACACGGCGACGATGGAGCTTGGCAGCGGTGGGAAGATCGTAATCAGCCTGTTCCCCGCCGAAGCGCCGTTAACGGTCGAGAACTTCATCAATCTGTCTGTCTCAGGCTTCTACGACAACGTTACCTTTCACCGCGTGATCCCGAACTTCATGGCGCAGGGTGGCGACCCTACCGGAACAGGCACCGGCGATGCCGGATACAAATTCGGTGACGAGTTTCACCCGGACCGAAGGCACGACAAACCCGGCGTACTTTCGATGGCCAATGCCGGTCCCGGCACTAACGGTAGCCAGTTCTTCATCACCCATGTTCCGACCCCCCACCTTGACGGAATGCACTCCGTCTTCGGAGAGGTGACCGACGGTATGGACGTTGTTCTGGGGATTGCGGAACGCGACCCCGGCAGCTCCCGGAGGCCCGGCGAGTCGATCAAGTCGATCACCATCAACGAGAGCTAAACAGAAACGCAGACGTCACTAATAGAAAGGCCCGACGGAAACTCCGTCGGGCCTTTCTTATTCTTGTTGTGATTGCGCAGGGTTTAACCGGCAGCAGGTTCCGGACTCGCCGGTTCTACGGGCTTAACAGGTCGAGCCTTGCGTCGAGTGGTCGTGTACTCGAACAGTCGCCCGGCGTATCCGATTCGCGACCCGTCGCGTAGTTCAACGATCCTCTCAGCCGGTCTGCCGTCCACACGCATAGTTACGCCGTCGGAGTTGTCGTAGTGGAGTTCCAACCCGGTCTTTTTGAAGATCAACACTGCCCCCGGCACGGGCAGTTCAGGCGCGTCCGCCATCGAGATGACGCCCTTGGACACCATCCCTTTTATGCCTCCTCTACGTACGCATGACAGGTCTAGGACAAGCGTCTGTCGGTCGTCGTAAATGTAGCCGTACGGCATCACCTGTTTTCGAGAGATCACGAACAACACGACTCCCGAGAGGATCAACAGACCGATCAGGACGCCGCCGATGATCGGGAGCAGCAACGAATTCTCACTCTCTTCGGGCTCTACCGATAACACAGCTGGTAGTACCGGGTAGTTTACCGTCACGAGGGTCTGTGCGATCGGTCCAGATGTGTTGAAACTCCGTCCGACGTACTCGGCGTTGAGCTCGGCGGTTACCGTCTGCGTACCGCTCTCGCTCGGCGTTGCAATGACCTCGAATCTCCATCCGGTGCCATCCTCAAGCGCATCGATAAGTCGTAGCGAACCCGTGACGGGTTCGCCGGTCGGCCCGGTGACAATTGCCGTGATAGCAGCTGGTAGTACCGGGTGTGGATATTCGCCGACGGTCACCTCAATGGTACCAACCGCGATCTCGAATCCGGCCTCTACCGACCCTCCTTCCGAGGGCTGTACCTGGAGTGTCGGGAAGACCTCTGTCTGGAATGAGTCGATCGCCTTGACACTTGCGTCGTAGTCGTCCCAGCCGAGCTCGAGTATGACCTCGCTGAAACCTTGATCTCCCGACGCATCAAACACTACCGAGAAGATGCCGTCTCCCAATAATGCATCACCGCCTTCCCCGTTATCGGTAAGCCGGTAAACGGCGGATGTGCCTTCGGGCGATGTGATAGTCGCAGTGACCACAGATCCCGGCAGCCTTCGAGCCACCCCATCCACGGTCGCCTCCGCCATCAAGACGGCTTGCAGCCCTGCCGGGAGCGGTGGCTGACCAACCAGCCGAAGTTCAAGCGGGCTTCGCACTTCGACAGAAGCCAGTACGGGAAGACCGTCTCCGGTAGCGCGCAACGACCATGTGCCCGGCTCAGGGGAACTGATCGTTGTCACTACCAGGTTCGGGGTTGTGATGAATGTTGCTACGTTAGAGGTTGTTCCAAGTTGAACCCCGTGCGGATCGAACAAATCCAGGGATGCGTTCGTGGAGTTGCGGACCATGACGACGCTGAGCCGTGTCGACTCTGGAGCCACCTCTATGGGCTGGACCGCCGTGTTTCCGGATTGGAGCGCTAAGTCCAAAGCGAGATCGCCATCCATCTCCAGCACGTTGTGGACGAACATGTCCAGTCCAAGCAGTGTGCCGGTGTCGTCCCAGCGTCCTGAGGCTCGCTCTACGATAGATGATAGGAATCCACGCGCCTCATTCGTTGTTGACGGAAGCATGACAGCGTTGATCTTCCATCCTTCAGCGATGAACAGATCGGCGAAACCGATTATCCGATCTCGGTTCTCCTGAGATCCGTCCTGCATCCGACCCGTGATCAAAACTATCTCGGATCCGGCGGGTGCGCTCACGCCGGAGAGGTATGCAAACGCAGAGGCCAGGGCGGCGAACTGATCGCTGCCTCCGCTCTCTGCACGACTGGCAATGCGCTGCACGAGTATCGATACAGCGTTCTTTAGTTCAGAACCCGATGTGGAGTGACCGACCACGGTGCCGGGTTCATCCGAATACGACAGCAACGCGACGGTGCCATCGTTGGCGGAATCCGAGAGGATCTGCAGTGCAGTTTCGGCCACGGCGGCATCTTTTTGACTTCCAGATGTGCTGCCAAGGTCGATCGCGATAAGCGTCACCCCGTACTCGTGGTCGTCAGCAGAAATTGAATCGGGCCCAACGGTAAACACCGTCGCCATCACAGTGATTCCGAGGAGAGTTACTAATAGTCGGCGCATAATTTCCCGTTCAAGCGTCTCGCGCGTGTTCATAAGCAGTCACCCGAGGCTAGGAATCGGTACTGTGTAAGCGCAAGGCGATTTAGCTACGGGCTTGATTGGGAATTGCTGGCCCGATCACCTTTGATTGACCGGCCTCAACGCCCCATCTAAACTCTGCGTGCGTTCAAATCGCACCGGAGAGATGAGCCAACCGGGAGCCTGTTTCCAGCATGAAATTCGGTATCGCTATCACGACATCGGTCAATCCTGCGACCACATCCAATGGTCAGGCGGGCTACGTAAAGGCGATGACCGACGAGATAGAACGGCTCGAATTCGACTCTTTGTGGGTTTCGGACCGGACGGTATATCCACACGACCTGGTAGACCGATACCCGGAGCAGTACGGCCCCGGACTGGCGGACCCGGACGCACAGAACGTGCTGGAGGCGGTCACCACACTTTCATACGCAGCTGGACGCACCGAGAATGTTCGTCTTGGTATCAGCGTGCTGGTGCTGCCGTTCAGGAACGCCGTCCTGAACACGAAAATGCTGAATACGCTGGATGTGCTTTCTGGTGGTCGGTTGATACTGGGCGTCGGCACAGGATGGATGCCCGAAGAGTTCGCTTCGATGGGAGCGTCGTTTGACGACCGCGGGCATTTGACCGACGAGCACTTAGATCTTTTCCGGGCATCAGAGTCAAGCCTGGTCCCGACCGTTTCGGGGAATCACGTCAACTTGAAAGGAATGCGATTGTTCCCGCAGTCCGGGCAGCGACCGCGTGTACCGGTTTGGATTGGCGGCAACTCGAAGCGCGCGCTAAGGCGAACGGCAGAGTACGGAGACAACTGGCACTGCATTCGCCTGACGCCGGAAGAAATCGCCGGGCAGAAGCCGTTACTTGAAGAGGCGTGTATCGCTGCCGGACGCGATACCGGAGACGTGGGGATTTCGATTCGCACAAGCGTGACCATGGGAGGAACCGAGACGGAACATGGCCACAGCGAACAACGCGGGCTGATGAGCGGCGAACCCGCGCAGATCATTGAAGACATTGAGAGATACGAAACGGCGGGGGTCGACTACATGGTTCTGTCCGTGGTCGGCAACTCGACTCAGGAGACCGTCGAGAACTTGAATCGATTTGACACAGAAGTAAAACCCCATTTCAGCAACTAACCGACCTGATATATCAAGGAGATCCGTAATTGGTTGAGAGTGCAATTAAGGCCACGCTCATCGCCGAGATAGTTGATCGCAAAAGCGTCGTCGCGTTTGACGGTCGACCGATAGAGGGCAACAAACTTCAAGCGATGGTTGAGGCGGCGCGCTGGGCGCCATCTGCCAGCAACAGGCAGCCGTGGCGGATCACGCTGGTCCGGGACGGGGACGCCCGAAAGGCTCTAAACGAGGCGCTTGCCCCCGGCAATCAGATGTGGGCACCGAGCGCCCCCCTGCTTGTAGTTTTCGCGACCGACGTGCCGGACCCGGAACGACCGGCTTCTGGAGCTAAGATGATGCTCGACACCGGGTTCGCAGGCCAGAATTTAATGCTGGAGGCCGTCCACCAGGGTCTCAGGGTGCACGCTATGGCGGGATGGGACGAGGGCAAAGTGAAGGCCGCAGTCGATATCCCTGGAGATAACCTAGTGGCGTTTGTCGTTGCCGTGGGCTACGGCGGAGACGTTAGCGCGTTGTCTGAAGATCTCCTCGCAAAAGAGAACCGTGACCGTGTCCGAAACGATGTCGGGGAGAACTTTTTCGACGGGGAATTCGGCGTTCCCTGGAAGGCTTGACCCAGTAAACACAGTGTAGTGGCGGCGCTTGCGCGGCCCTTCAAGTAACCAGCCAGAAAGTCGCATTTTGAAGATCACTGGACTCAAGTCGTTCCCGGTCGCAGACGCTGAAGGCAATTCCTACTTTTTCGTCAAGGTCTACACGGACGCTGGCATAGATGGAATCGGAGAAGCGGGTATTCGCATCTGGGGCAACGCCATCGGCAAGGCGGTTGAGCACCTCTCAGAGATACTCGTTGGGGAAGACCCGTGGTCTACGGAGCGTCACTGGCAAAAGATGTTCCGTGGGAACTTCTTTCCTGCAGACAAGGTGTACATGTGCGCCATCAGCGCCATCGACATCGCTCTGTGGGACATCAAGGGCAAGTCCGTGGATCTGCCGGTCTACAAGCTGCTGGGTGGTCCTGTCAGGGACAAGGTCGTTTGCTATCCGCATACGCAAGGCAAAACTCTGGTCGGGCTTGTCGATAACTGCAAACAGGCGGTGGACGACGGCTGGAAGTTCGTGCGCTGGGGGCAGCCCGAGACCCACGGCGAGCTTGAGTACAGCGGGGACGCTGGCCGACTTGAACCGTTGCAGTCCATGCGTCTGGCGGTCGAGCAGATGGGAGCGGTACGTGACGCTGTCGGTCCGGACATCAGTATCTGTTTTGATGTGCACACGAGATTGGACACGCGGCACACAATCGAGATGTGCCGTGACCTCGAGTCATTCAAACCGTTCTTTATAGAAGACCCGATCAGGTCAGAAAACCCGGCGAGCTACCGCAAGATTGCCGCCAACATCAACCTGCCTATCGCCGCCGGTGAACAGTGGGCGTCCAAGTGGCCGTTCCGAGAGGTGATCGAACAGGAGACGATCGACTACGCACGTATCGACCTGTGCATCGTCGGCGGCATTACCGAGGCACTCAAGATCACTCACTGGGCGGAGACGCACTACATAGACATCGTTCCGCACAACCCGCTTGGACCGGTTAGCGCGGCCGCCTGCGTATCGCTCACGATGGCCTCCACAAACGTGGGTGTTCAGGAGATGCCGAAGCGCCCCGGGACATTTGCCACGGACCTGTTCCCGCAGCAGATCGGCTGGGAGGACGGTTACGCATTCTGTCACGATGCACCGGGGCTTGGGATCGTGTTTGACGAAGACGCAGCGGAAGCAAGCCGGGTGGATCCACAGGGCTGGGTGCCGCAACTGTACCGGGACGACGGTGCACAGACGAACTGGTAACCGTCAAAAGGAATGAACGGTCTTCTCCCTCACCCCGCTCCTCTTCCGCTGGAAAGGGGGCAAACAGTGGGGGCGAGGTAAGCACCGGCCATACGAAAATCATCACACCGTACGATCGCTTAAGGAGCTCCCATTGAAAGTCAGCGCAATTAAGTCTTACCCGGTCCAGGATGGCGACGGGCGTGGTTACTTCATCGTCAAGGTGGAGACGGACGCCGGCGTCTACGGCCTTGGTGAGATCGGTATCCGCAACTGGGGCAATGCCATAGAGACGGCGATCACCCACCTGTCTGAGGTCGTGATCGGCCAGGACCCGTGGTCGACAGAGAAGCTCTGGCAGAAGATGTTCAGGGCCAACTTCTTCCCCGCTGACACGGTTTATGGTTGCGCTATCAGCGCTATTGACATCGCCCTGTGGGACATCAAGGGCAAGTCCGTGGACATGCCGGTCTACAAGTTGCTGGGTGGACCGGTCAGGGACAAGGTTGTGT
>JAPYSM010000066.1:2166-11194 GCA_029936485.1 Dehalococcoidia bacterium | reverse complement strand
TCTGCTCCGAGTGCGAGACTCGCTTCCAGCGCTGGGAGGGTCGTTGCTCCCGTTGTGGCGCATGGAACGCGTTGAACGAGTTCGTTGAGCCCCGAAAGAAACAGGGGGCCAAGGGTACTCGGGTGATGGTCGGAGACGGCCGTGAACAGTTCAATCCATATTCGTCTATCGAACCAATAGAGCTATCCCAGGTTACGGTTGATTCATCTAAGAGACTGGTCACCGGGATCGGCGAGTTCGACCGCGTGCTGGGAGGCGGGGCGGTCGCTGGCTCGGTAATGCTGCTTTCCGGTGAGCCGGGTGTTGGCAAATCCACTCTGTTGCTTCAGACCGCCGCATCAGTCGCCGCACAACACGGCCCGGTTCTGTATGTCTCCGGCGAGGAGTCCGTCGACCAGATCCGTATGCGAGCTAACAGGCTAGGCATGTCCGGTGACCGCATTTTCCTGCTGAGCACGGACGATGTGGACGGCATCATCGCCCGCATCGATATCCTCGAACCCAGCCTGGTCGTGATCGATTCGATACAGACGGTGACTGTGCCGGACATTCCCGGCTCGGCAGGAAGCGTCAGCCAGGTTCGAGAGAGCGCCCGAAGGTTGACCACCTGCGCCAAGACATCAGGGATCCCTCTAATCCTTGCGGGGCACGTAACGAAAGATGGCTCGGTCGCGGGACCACGCGTTCTGGAACACACGGTGGATGTTGTTTTGCAGTTGTCTGGTGATCCGTCCAACAGCCTCCGCACCCTTCACGGCATCAAAAATAGATATGGCCATACGAATGAGGTCGGCGTTTTTGAAATGGAGGCGAAGGGCATGTTGGAGGTCACGGACCCCTCGAAGTCTCTTTTGACCGACCGGTCACTCCGGCCGGAACCGACGCCGGGGACGGCGGTGGCCGCTGTTATCGAGGGTACTCGTCCGCTTATCGTCGAGGTCCAGGCTTTGACCGCGCCCTCCGGGGGGCAAACGGCGAGACGCGTCGCCACGGGGATCGATCTGGCTCGCATGAATCAGGTAGTGGCGGTGCTGGCGAGGAGGGTCGGTCTACCTCTGGCTTCGCAGGACGTGATCGTCAGCGTAACCGGCGGTATGAGACTCACCGAACCGGCCGCAGACCTTCCGGTGGCACTGGCAATCGCATCCAGTCTCCTCGATGTCGCGGTAGATCCCGGGCTTACGGCGGCAGGAGAGATCGGCCTTTCCGGGGAGTTAAGAGCCGTTCCGCAGGCAGATCGTAGGCGGTCTGAAGCAGAGCGGCTGGGTTTCCAGGGATGTCTTCTTCCTTCGCATACGAGCAACAATTCCCAGAATTCAGGTGGGCTTAAACTCAAACCCGGGATTCCCACACTCGCAGAAGCCGTTCGCATAGCTCTGCCACGGCAAGCTAACGAGTTACACTACGGAGAATCGAGAGTGGTATCCAACCCGAGCGCTTGAAGCTAGGATCGACTACTCTCGAGATTCTGAGGAGTGACCGATGACGAGCACCCCGGCGAAACCGGTGAGCCCAACAACTGAATTGACGCTGGCCGAAAAGCGTGCTCGCTTGACCGAGATATTGCGCGGTTACGGCTCGTTGATCGTAGCGTATTCTGGGGGCGTAGACAGCGCTTTCCTGACCGCCATCGCGCAAGAGACGCTCGGGGACAACTCGATCGCCATCACCGCCCACTCCCCGAGTCTGTCCGAAGATGAGCTCGTAGATGCCGTTGATCTTGCGAAAAAGCAGCTCTGGAACCATCGCGTAATCATCACAGACGAGATCAATGATCCCCGTTACGCGGCCAACGACCTTCAACGATGCTTCTTCTGCAAGACCGAGCTCTACACACACCTGATCGATATCGCTCGATCCGAGGGTTGGGACCAGGTCGCAAACGGCACGAATGCTGACGATCTCGGTGATTTCCGGCCCGGTCTGGAAGCGGCGCGCGATTTCACGGTCCGAAGTCCCATGGTAGAAGCGGGACTCACGAAGGCCGATATCCGAGCGCTTTCGAGGGAGATGGATCTGCCGGTCTGGGACAAACCGGCACAGGCATGTCTCGCTTCGAGAATTCCGTACGGCACGGTGGTGACTGTCGAGGCCCTGACCCAGATAGCAAAAGCTGAACGGGGCCTGAGACAAGCCGGTTTCCGACAGCTACGGGTGCGCCATCACGGAGAGGTCGCCCGTATAGAGGTACCGGTAGAAGATCTGGCGTCGCTGATAGACGAGGAGATCAGGAACACGATCGTGAAGAAAATCCGTGAGGCTGGTTACCTCTATGTGACAATGGATCTGGCAGGGTTCAGGTCCGGCTCCATGAATGAGGCTATCGGAGTGTCGGCGGCTCAGGCGGAGAAGAGCGGCGGCCTTTTATAGCGTCTCCGGTAACGTTCAGGATCCCGTTTTTGACGATCACTGATGGTATGTACTCACGATGAAAACCGCGTACATCGACATGATCGGCGGGGCATCCGGCGACATGCTGCTGGGTGCACTGATCAATGTCGGTCTATCGATCGACGATCTGCGATCAGAGTTGGCCCTGATGGATATCGGCGGCTACACCCTTCGGTCAGAACAAGTGTCGCGGGGCGCCCTGAACTGCACCCTTTTACATGTAGACCTTGATGAAGAAGGTCAACGCAGGCGTGGGTGGGACAAGCTATCAGGCACGATTGAATCTTCCCGGCTGCCTGAAGAAGTACGAATAAAATCGATCGAAGTGTTAGACCGGCTTACCGACGCGGAGTCGGTGGTGCATGGTGTGGACCGGCATCACCTGACGCCGCACGAGCTCGGTACGGTCGACACACTGGTTGATATCGTCGGCGTTATCGCCGGATTCCGCCTGCTTGGTATCGAACAGATCTCGGCCGGGCCGTTCCCCGCCGGAACCGGCTTTGTGATGAGCGATCACGGTCGAATCCCCGGTATCGCACCCGCGACGGCGCAGATCTACGCGGCAGCTAACGCGCCGATACGGTCAGCGACCCCGTGGGGGCCAAAGGGCGAAACGGTTACGCCGTCTGGCGCATCCCTCGTAACCTCCATCGCCAGCTTCGATCAGACCGAGATAAGCGTCAGCAAGATTGGATACGGTGCTGGTTCGCGTAATCCGGACGACTACCCAAACGCCCTCGGACTCTGGACAGGTGAAACGAAGACAAGTGCTGGACTTTCCGGAGACGGATTGCTGACCGGTGGCCTTTCCCTATTAGAGACCAACATCGATGATATGGGCGGTGAAGGGTTTGGCTACGTTCAGGAGAGGCTCATTGAGGCCGGTGCTCTAGACGTGTGGATGACACCGATCCAGATGAAGAAGAACCGGCCTGCCGTGCTGTTGTCTGTACTTGTTAAGGAAAACGACGCAGATCAGGCCGCTATGGTGATCCTGCGTGAGACCTCCACACTCGGCGTGCGTCGCCGTGCTATCGAAAGATACACAGCGGATCGCGAGATCGTGGAAGTGGAAACGTCTCTGGGCACGGCTCGGGTCAAGATAAAACGCGTGGATGGCGATGTGGCCGGGATCACTCCTGAATATGAAGATTGCCGGACGCTTGCCATCGAAAACGGGCTGACGCTCGCAGAAGTCATGAGACGCGTCGGGGACGAAGCGCGCACACGGCTCTGAACTTGCTCGACAGGCCGTCAGGCATTCAAGAACCGAGAGTCGAGGTTACCGGCACGTAGATCTACTTGCCGGTAGGCCCCCTTCCCATCGCCTGGTGTCCTGGGACGTGCGCTCAGGGTGATTGATAGGGCTTTGCGAGGGCTAATTCCCCCTCTATGTACAGATTCGTAATCCCTACCACTTGATCGCAGAGCCGTATACCTTCAAAATTGGCTGTTCGGACGCTGGTATTCGAAATGGTCCCAAATTCAGAAGGTGAACCTTAAGGACGCTGTCGTTCGATAAATCTACGTCGGGTGAGAGCCGACAACATGCCCCAGTGGCGCAGTGGCAGCGCAGCCGATTTGTAATCGGCAGGTCGGTGGGTTCGAATCCCCCCTGGGGCTCCAAAACTCGTAAAAAGACGGTTTTGATGTCTCGACTGGGACAAGTTGGTTGCGAATTACGTCTTTCCGATGCCAATGCCGCGGTGTTAATGTTAGAATTACCGTTTGGCGCAGGGGTGGGAGAGTGGTTAAATCCAGCAGACTGTAAATCTGCCGCCGTACGGCTACGTAGGTTCGAATCCTACCCCCTGCACCAATCTATAGAGAGCGCTTTCTATACCTCGACGAGAGGCCCACATAGCTCAGCGGTAGAGCGCGTTCTTGGTAAGAACGAGGTCACCAGTTCAATCCTGGTTGTGGGCTCCAGCTCTCCTCGTTAAAACAACTAGTTAGTCGATCGTAACTCGAAGGCCCGGAGGCACTTGGGTAAATGGCCAAGGAAGTATTTGACCGCAGCAAGCCGCACGTAAACGTTGGCACTATTGGCCACGTTGACCACGGTAAGACAACGTTGACCGCCGCTATCACCGGCGTCCTGTCAGCAAGAAATGACAAAGTGAAGGCGATGGCCTTCGATCAGATCGACAACGCCCCGGAGGAACGTGAGCGTGGTGTAACCATCGCTATCACACACGTGGAGTATGAGACGGACACCCGTCACTACGCCCACGTCGACTGCCCGGGTCACGCCGACTACATCAAGAACATGATTACGGGAGCCGCCCAGATGGACGGCGCGATCTTGGTAGTGGCGGCGCCAGACGGCCCGATGCTCCAGACCCGTGAGCACATCTTGCTTGCTCGTCAGGTGAACGTTCCGAAGATGGTCGTCGCCCTTAACAAGGTCGACATGATGGACGACCCGGAGCTGCTGGAGCTGGTTGAGATGGAGATTCGCGAGCTGCTTGATAGCTACGGGTTCCCCGGAGACGACGTTCCGATCGTTCAGGTCAGCGCGCTTGAGGCGCTTGAGAACTTCGATGACCCGGACAACAAGTGGAACCAGGCCATCATGGATTTGACTGAGGCAGTGGACACCTACATCGATATCCCGGACCGGCCGGTTGACCAGCCGTTTCTGATGCCGGTGGAAGACGTTTTCGGCATCAAGGGCCGTGGCACAGTTGTCACCGGTCGAATCGAGCGCGGCAAGGTCGTGATGGGTGACACCATCGAGATCGTCGGGTTTGGCGAGACCTCCACGACGACCGTGACCGGTGTTGAGATGTTCCACAAGACGCTTGAAGAAGGCCTCCCCGGCGACGCCGTCGGTTGTCTTCTCCGTGGTGTTGACCGGGAAGAGATCTCACGTGGAGCCGTTCTGTGTGCGCCAGGAACCCTGACGCCGCACACGAAGGCAAAGGCGCAGATTTACGTCTTGACGAAGGATGAGGGTGGCCGTCACACGCCGTTCTTCACCGGATACAAGCCGCAGTTCTACATCCGAACCACTGACGTGACCGGCGAAATTCAGCTGCCGGAAGGCGTTGAGATGGTCATGCCTGGTGACAACATCGAGATGGACGTCGAGCTGATGTACCCGGTGGCTCTGGAAGAAGAGCTCCGGTTCGCAGTTCGTGAAGGCGGCAGGACCGTTGGTTCTGGAGTCTTCATCTCCATCGACGAGTAACAGTTGTAATTGCTCGGGACGTGCTTCCCGATCCGGCGGCACGTCCCGAACGTGATCGAATGATAAGAGGGGTCTATTCAGAGATGATGGGCTCCAATAATTGAAACCCCGTTCGCGGGGCTGAGTGCAAGGGAGTGGCCGCCGTATGGCTAAGGGCGGACCCCGAGAATCTATAACCCTCGCGTGCACGGAGTGCCGGGAGCGGAGGTATCACACCTCCAAAAACCGGCGCAACAACACCGGGCGACTTGAGCTGAACAAATTCTGCTCACGCTGCCGCAGTCACCAGTTGCACCGAGAAACCAGGTAGAGATTACATATGGCCAGCAGGCAACCAGCACAGCGAGCAATACGATCTTCCGGCGCTGCCCCCAGGGGTGGCGTATTCCGGTTTTTCATAGAAGTCTTCGCTGAGCTACGGCGCACCACTTGGCCATCTCGGCAAGAGGCGACTCGTCTCTCCATACTCGTCATAATCGTCGCCGCGTGTTTCGGCGTGTTTCTTGGCGCAATTGATTATGGATTCGGCCGTTTGGCTGAATTCCTCATCGGAGCCTGAGTCATGACCACAGAGCAACAGACGGTCATCGATTCAGGCGGCCGCTGGTACATCATCCACACCTACTCTGGTCAGGAAGACCGGGTAAAGCGGAATCTCGAACAGCGCATTGAGACGATGGACGTCAAAGACAAGATCTTTGACGTTGTCGTGCCGACTGAGGAAGAGATTGAGATTAAGGATGGTCAGCGCCGTCCCATCGCCAAAAAGATGTACGCCGGTTACTTGCTCATCCAGATGGTGATGGATGATGAAGCCTGGTATGTAGTCCGGAACACTCCGGGCGTAACGGGTTTCATCTCCGCGGAGGACGAGCTCGAAAAGCGGCCGAAGCCGATTCCGCTAGAGCAGGAAGAAGTGGACCGTATCCTGCGCCAGATGAGGGCGGAGGAGCCGAAGGTCCGTATCGGTTTCGAGAAGGGCGACAGTGTTCGTATCACCGACGGGCCGTTCGCTGATTTCATGGGCACCGTAGATGGCGTGCTCGAAGAGCAAGGCAAGGTACGGGTTCTCGTCTCCTTCTTCGGAAGAGAGACACCGGTTGAACTGGACTTTTTGCAGATACAAAAAGGGTAACGGCCCGTCATTTGACGGAATTCGTGCCATACAAACGGCGCGCGGGTAACAAGAATTGGCAAAAAAAATAGAAACCATCATCAAACTGCAGATCCCGGCTGGGCAGGCAACCCCTGCGCCGCCGGTTGGGCCAGCGCTGGGACAGCACGGCGTCAACATCATGCAGTTCGTCAAAGAATATAACGAGCGCACCTCTTCGCAAGCTGGGAGCATCATCCCGGTGGCAATCGAGGTGTACACGGACCGTTCTTTCACGTTCGAGACGAAGAGCCCGCCGGCGTCCGACCTTCTGCGCAAAGCGGCTGGGATCGAAAAAGGATCTGGGACCGCAGGTCTTGAGGTCGTCGGGAGTGTGAAACGCTCCCAGATCCGAGAGATCGCGGAGACCAAGGTCAAGGACCTGAACGCCGTCGACGTAGAAAACGCTATGAAGATTATCGAGGGAAGCGCCCGCAGCATGGGCCTCTCAGTCGTCGACTAGTCCACCCGCGATCGTGGACCGCGTCATCTATTGATGTCTGGTCCGGAGATTTCACGAATGCCGAAGCACGGAAAGAAATACATCGCTGCCCTCGAAGGGACAAGCGATATCCCGCGGTCTGCGGGAGATGCAGTCGCCCTAGTTAAGACCCTCGCACCGGCGAAATTTGACGAGACCGTAGAGCTGCACGTATCAACCAGCGCGGACCCCCGACATGCTGAACAGCAGATCAGAGAAGTTGCGCCGCTTCCTCACGGGACCGGTAAGCAGACCCGGGTCGTCGTGTTCGCTGAAGGCGAAACCGCCCGGGCAGCTGAAGCTGCCGGGGCGGACTTCGTGGCGGACGATGAACTTATAGCCAAGATCGAAGAAGGCTGGACCGATTTCGACGTATCACTGGCTACACCGGACCAGATGGGCAAGATAGGTCGACTCGGCCGGTACCTCGGCCGCAAAGGCCTTATGCCGAACCCGCGAACTGGGACCGTTGTGCAGCCGGACGATATCGCTGACGCTATTGAAGATATGAAAAAAGGGCGGATCGAAATCCGATTGGACCGAGACGCAATCATTCATGTCCTTGTGGGCAAAGTCAGTTTCAGTGACGAACAGTTACTGGAAAACTTGGAGTCGGTGGTGGACACCATCGTCAGGGCCAAGCCATCCGGACTGAAGGGCCAACTGGTCAAGTCAGCCACTCTCACATCGACCATGGGTCCGCCCGTAAAGCTTGTGATTGATGAAACTGGCGGCACAGAGAGTTAGCCATAACGGTTACAATCGGTAGCAGACATTAATAATCCCCGGTTTCGCCGGGACGATGACCGGAGAAATTCTCCTAAATCTAATTCAAGACAATCGAAACCAGCCGCTGTAGACAGCAGGCGCCCCCGTTATCTAACTGGGGGCTTAAGGCGCAAGCGCCTGCCCAGGTGGCACCAGATATATGCGACTTGATGTCACATTTCTGATGCCCGGGTCTACGGCCTGGGCTGTTTTTTTGCCCGAATTGTTTCGGGAGACGCGAAGGAATACGAATGCCAACTGATAAGGCTGTCGCCGAGGTAGAGGAACTAAAATCTGTCCTCAGCGAAGCGAAATTGATCATAAGCACGGACTACCGAGGACTGAACGTCACCGAGATGTCGGCGTTGCGGAGGACTATTCGCGAATCAGGCGGAACTTACCGCGTGGCAAAGAACACGCTGATCAAAATCGCCTCGAACGAGATTGGGCGTCCCGAAATCAGCGAAATAATCGTCGGCCCAACAGGCTTTGTGCTGAGCACAGATGACCCTGTCGGGCCAGCTCGTGCGTTGATGACTCACATTCAGGAGAACCGGCTCGACATTGTCGTCAACGGGGCGTATCTCGAGGGAACCCTTGTCGATGCCGATCGTGTGAAGTATTTGTCCAACCTGCCGAGCCGCGAAGAGCTCATCGGCAAGGTTCTTGGTCAGATGAACGCACCGATCGCCAACCTTGTCGGCGTTCTCAGCGGAACTCTTCGTGGATTGATGACCGTCCTTCAGGCCCACCTAGACCAGGGCGGCAACGCTATCACCACCGAGAGTGCCGACGCAGAAGCAATAACAGAAGAAGAGTCAGCGGGCGATCCAGACGCACCGACCCAAGAACCCGTCGCCGAGGCTGAAGCTGAAGAAGCTACAGCGGACGAGCCAGATGCAGAAGCTGAAGAGTCCGTCTCCGAAACTGAAGAAGCTACAGAAGAAGAGTCCGAGGACGAGCCAGAGGAAGCGGCTGAAGAGCCCGTCTCCGAAACTGAAGAAGCTACAGAAGAAGAGTCCGAGGACGAGCCAGAGGA
>JAPYSM010000066.1:0-2066 GCA_029936485.1 Dehalococcoidia bacterium | reverse complement strand
CCGAAACTGAAGAAGCTACAGAAGAAGAGTCCGAGGACGAGCCAGAGGAAGCGGCCGAAGAGCCCGTCGCCGAAGCTGAAGAAGAGTCAGCAGACGAGCCAGAGGAAGTAGCCGAAGAGCCCGTCGCCGAAGCCGAAACTGAAGAAGCTACAAAAGAAGAGTCCGAGGACGAGCCAGAGGAAGCGGCCGAAGAGCCCGTCGCCGAAGCTGAAACTGAAGAGACCGGAGAGGCGGATGAAGATAAGCCCGCCGAATGAGTACAAATTCAGGTTTGCGACACGGGCCGCCGGGGGCCGATAGCGCTTTCACACCATCAACCCGCAGTCCCGGGATTTGAAACCGGGAACTTAACTTAAGAGGAGAATCATCATGACCATGACAAAAGATGAGATGGTTGAAGCCATCAAAGGAATGTCGGTACTGGACCTTTCCGAGCTCGTGAAGACGCTTGAGGATGAGTTTGGTGTTAGCGCTGCGGCAGCCGTAGCTCCTGCAGCACCAGCGACCGGTGACGGAGGAGGCAGCGAGTCCGAAGAAGAAGAGAAGACTGAGTTCAATGTTGTCCTGAAGGACTTCGGAGCGAACAAGATCGCCGTCATCAAGGCGGTCCGGGAGCTCACGCCACTTGGCCTGAAGGAAGCGAAAGACCTAGTGGAGAGCGTTCCGACAAACATCAAGGAAGCCGTCTCGAAAGACGACGCAGATGAGAGCAAGACCAAGCTCGAGGCTGCTGGAGCTACTGTGGAGATCGCCTAGTCCTGACCCGATAAGGTAAAAAAAGGCCCCGGGAATCAATTCCCGGGGCCTTTTGTGCCCTATTCCAAACACACCATTCCTAACACACCGCATGGGGTGCCGGCTCTGTGTACCTGTCTAGAAGAGGCTCTTGGACTGTCCACCGTCGACGTTGATGCACGCACCCATAATCCAGCCGGCATTCTCCGACGACAGGAAGGCCACGGTGTCCCCGACAGGCTCCGGATAGCCGAATTTTCCGGCCGGCAGGTTCCATTTAAGAAATTCGGCGACATCCTCTGGAGTGTTGGAGTTCCTGAACCGCTCCCAACCTCCGCCGGGAAATTCGATCGACCCCGGAGCCACGCTGTTGACGCATATGCCGTCCGGGGCGAGTTGCAGCGCGAGGTGCTTTGTGACTGCGATCAGACTCGCTTTCGAAGCCATGTATGGAGCGCTACCGCCATGCTCTCTGCCCCAGATCGACGCGATGTTGACGATGCGGCCCCAGTTACGTTCCCGCATTCCCGGCGCTGCGAGCTGCATGAGCCGGACGGACGACCAGAGGTTGACCTCAAATACGGCCCTGAAGTCTTCTTCAGACGTGGCAAGGACGTCTGAAGTGCCTAGGCTTCCCCCAACGTTGTTGACGAGAATATCTATTGACCCGAGAGCAGCCTCGGCCTCATCGAAAACATTGGCGGCAGATTCCGGAAGAGACATGTCTGCGTTGATTGCTACTACGGTAGCTCCGGAATTCCGCAGTTCGTCGGCTGTATCGTCCAGCCGCTCCTGGCCACGGGCGCAGATCGCCACATTGACGCCTTCACGCGCAAGTGAGATCGCAGACTGCCGCCCCAAGCCTCTGCTGCCGCCTGTAATGAGAGCGTTTCTTCCCTTTATACCAAGGTCCAAGACTGTTTCCCCCATGCATACCGGAACAAAATCCAGGCTGAATTCACCCGAATCATCCGTTAACAGGTATCGCCAGATACGTACGAATGGTCGCCATTAACGAATTGTGCGATTGTACCGAAAGGCTTCTATACCCCAAAGGAAATCGTCCCTTTACGTCCCGTATACGAGTACTGAAACGGAGACAAGGGAGCGCAGAACACAGCACTTACCTCATCCACAGTCCGAGATATACATAATTAATCCCCGAAATAAAGGGTTTCCAATGGCCGTCCGTACCTTGACTGCCTGAAAAGCCGTAGTGTATCGTGAAGCCGTTCGCGAACCACGCGCGTCTAATTTAGATACGTGTTCAGTTAACACTCAAAATACCGATTACGAGAGTGTCGTTTTACTACTCTCGGGGCCATCGCAAA
>JAPYSM010000065.1 GCA_029936485.1 Dehalococcoidia bacterium | reverse complement strand
TTGAGTGTGTCTTCAATAATGAGATTCTCTGTCACAAGGACTTTATATCCAAGGGCCTCAACGGCGTCACGGCTTGACTCATCCTCGTTATCCATCACGAAATGCGTCGCCATTCCTTCATAGTGCTCGGCCACGGCCAGCGCGCTCGGCGGCTTGTGCGCAAACGTCTCAAATATCCGTGCCGCAGGGCCTTTGACCGCCCTACCACCAATTATCGGACTTACTATCACCCGGGGCACGTCCGAAGCGACAATCATCTCCCTCACGTCCGGCAACGCCAGTATCGGGTCGACGCTGAGGAACGGGTTAGACGGGCAAAATACGATCGCTTCTGCGTTCTCAAGTGCCCTCTGAAACATCGGCGATGCATTCGCGGAATCAGCCCCGTCGAACCTTAGCCCGATCACTTCTGGCTCCGACCTGCGATGCACAAAGTACTCCTGAAACGACATTTCGCCATCGGTCGATTTAATAATGGTCCTGACCGGCTGGTCGCTCATGGGCAGGACCAGATGACGCACGCCCATCCGTCCCGCCAGATCAAGTGTGACCTCTGAAAGTGTCATTCCGCTTCGCAGCATGTCTGTGCGGCGGAGGTGCAGTGCGAAGTCGTGATCGCCGAGCCCAAACCAAGTGTCTGCGCCAAGCGTTTTCAACGTTTCGAGCGCGTTGAACGTGTCGCCTGCAAAACCCCAGCCCGTATCGGGGTTTGCCAGGCCAGCCAGGGAGTATGTGACGGTGTCGATATCGGGCGATATATGCAGGCCGTGAAAGGTTTCATCATCACCTGTATTCACGACTATCGTTAGGGCGTCCGGCTTGAGAATTCTGGCCAACCCGACCGCCAGTTTCGCCCCGCCGACGCCACCGGCCAGTGCGAGGACGCCGGACCTGCCATTTCCTGATGATTGCGTCATCGATCACTTTCATGAATTAGCTTTCAACGTGGACCATTTTGCACCCGAAGGTAGCCGTCCGTAAGTGGCGATCAGGTTCAGGTCGTCTGATGACAGGCAATCGCTAACACCCGATACTTCATCTGAGGCCCAGTACGGGCAATATCAGACATCAAAATATAAACGCCACTGGCGTTGGCGAGGGGTTGAGCATGAACGGCCGGCGGATTCTTGATGGCGTTAATGTCCTGGATTTCACAAGAGTGATCGCCGGGCCCTACTGCACCCGGATGCTGGCCGATATGGGAGCGAACGTCTTGAAGATTGACGCCATCCCGGAGTCTCCCAAGACGCGGACATCCGGAAGCGCTGGCAACAACATGGGCAAGAGATCCATTACGCTCGATCTTAAACATCCTGAAGGTATCAAGATCGCGCACGAACTTGTGGCGCAGTCAGATGTAGTGGTGGAGAACTTTTCCCCTGGTGTCATGGACCGCCTGGGACTCGGGTACGACGATCTGAAGGGAGATCACCCTCGACTGGTGTTCGCGTCTATCTCAGGGTTCGGCCAATCCGGGACATACGCCCACCGACGTGCGTACGGCGCAACGGCGCACGCCGAGGCCGGGTGGCTGTGGGTGCAACAGGAGGCTGCTGGAACCAGTGAACCTTTTGCCCCTGGCATCACCATCGCGGATATGGCGGCGGGCCTATCGTGTTTTTCGGGGATTCTGGCGGCTCTATACGATCGCGAAAACACCGGACAGGGACAGCGCGTCGATGTGTCGCTTATGGATGCCCAGCTATCCATTCTGAACGAGGTCGCGGCGGCTCCACTCAGCGGCGGTGGAGTCGACGACTGGAAACCCTTCCGACATCCCCTGCACACGGCCAAAGACGGTCATATGACGATCAACATCGGCGGAGCACGCAATTGGGAGCGTATAGCCGAAGGCCTGGGACATCCCGGAGTGACCATGCCGGAATCGCCTGATGAAGCGAATTCGCTCGTGGGCGCGTGGGTGGGCGAGCACACTGCGTCGGATGCGGCGGCAGGTCTTGAGGCGGCTGGCGCTCCTTATGGCGTGTCAAAGTCGATGCCGGACGCCGTTGAGCACCCCTATTTCGCCGAGCGCGGGATGATCGTTGAGACCGATGACCCGCTGGACGGTTCACTACGGGCTATCAACACACCGATCGTGTTTTCAGGCGCAGGGCGCGGAGCGACTTTCGGCCCCCCACTCGCAGGACAACAGACACGTGCGATTCTTGGCGAACTGGGTCGCACAGAGGCCAAGATCGACGCTTTGATCGCAGCGAAGGTGACTTCGGATGGGGCGGATCCCGACGCATAACACCATCCTGCAGTGTTCCAGACCCCCCCGGGATGTCGCAAGCCGGGTTATGCTTCCGCCAATCTGTGATCTACGATCACCGGCACCGGCACACATTTTCAGACTTGGGGAGCCATCTATATGGAGTTTGGATTCGGAGTTGCGATGCGTGGTGACGCAGCCGCGCCGGAGTTCCTGGAACGCCAGGTCAAGCACGGAGAATCACTGGGATTCGACGTCGTGACGGTGTCCGATCACGTCATAATCCCGAAGGAAGTGCAATCGATCTACCCGTACAGCGAGGACGGCGCGTTCTCCGGGGTTGATGCCGGTGAGTGCCTAGAGCAGCTAACGGTGGCGATGTTCCTCGCCGCCCACACCTCCACCATCAAGGTCATGACATCGGTGATGGTCCTACCCCACCGGCCTCCGGTGTTGGCGGCAAAGATACTGGCCTCCTTGGACGTTTTGTCACGGGGTCGGCTGATCGTCGGGGTCGGTGCTGGCTGGATGCAGGAAGAGTTTGAGGCATTGGGCACGGCGCCGTACGAACATCGTGGTTCCGTCGCCAATGAGTACATCGGGGTCTTCAAGGAAATGTGGACGAGCGACACGCCGGAGTACAACGGGACGTACGCCCGGATTTCAGGAATGAGCTTCTACCCGAAGCCAATGCAAGATCCTCACCCACCGATCTGGGTCGGAGGAGAGAGCCCCCCTGCGTTAAGACGCGCCGGTCAGCTTGGTGACGCCTGGTATCCAATCGGCAGTAACCCTGCCTTCCCTATGGACACACCTGAACGGCTCGCCGAAGGTATTGCAACCGTGCGCAGACACGCCGAAGAGGCCGGAAGAGACCCGGCGTCGATCGACTTCGGGTATAGCGCAGGCTGGTATGACGATCGTGGAGAGAAGAGCGGACGTGATGGCGTACGGATGGTGTTCACCGGAACACCTGACCAGATCGTCGCCGACATACGTGAATTTGAAGCACTTGGCGTGCGACATCTGATCGTCGGGCTTACCGGTTCGACGCCGGACGAGACGTTGGGTCGGATGGAGCGCTTCGCCACGGAAGTTATGCCCTCTACCAAATGAACGAAAATGCGCGGACGGTGACTCTGTCCGACACCATTCAGGAAACTCAATAACGGGAGATATATATGGCCGCAAGACTAGACGGAAAGATCGCCATCGTGACCGGTGCGAGCCGGGGCCTTGGTCAGTACTGCGCCGTGCAATACGCCAGAGAAGGAGCAAAGGTGATCGTCGCAGCACGGACTGAGCAGGAACGGGATCCGCGGCTTCCAGGCACCATCCACGACACCGTGCGCATGATCGAAGAAGAAGGCGGAGAAGCGTTTGCTGCAGTCTGCAACGTCGGCGATGTGGAGTCGATCCAGGGGATGGTCGACACCGTCCTGGCCAAATACGGTCGTATCGACATTCTGATGAACAATGCAGCGGTGCAGCCGCCCGGATACATCAACACCATCCAGCCACGGCACTGGGAACTGGAGTTCAAGATTAACGTCCACGGCCCCTTCCACTGCTCGCGTGCTGTGCTGCCTGCGATGGTGGAGCAGAAGAGCGGCAACATCATCAACATCTCGTCGGTAGCGGCGGATCGCGGTCTGTCGCACTACGGTGCCACTAAGCTTGCGATCGAGGCGATGACGCGAGGGCTTGCGAACGATATGAAGGACGACGGAATTGTGGTGAACGCCCTGAAGCCGGTTGGCGGTATCGACACCCCCGGCATCCGCTTCGGACGCGCCCCAGGCCAGGTCGGTGGCAGCACTCCGCACAACAAGATGCCTCCGCCCGACAGCTATGTCGAAGCGGCCACTTTACTTGCGATGCAGACGGTCGATTCATGCACCGGCGGCGTCTTCAACGACGTGGAAGCGGTGGAGCGGTTTGCGGATGAGGCTACAAAGACGCGGTTGGCGGCAGTAGAGCCGGTATGAGGTTTTAGTTGCGAGGGGGAGCAAACGGGCCGGAACACCTGCCTTTTTGTTATCACCGGCGTAGCCGATGGAGCTTCCCTGTGACACCGTTCAGCAAGAAACATATCGAGTGCGCAGTCCAAACTTTTCCATAACCCCAGCCCTCTCCCGATGGGATAAGGGGCTTCGGTTACTACCTGGAAGGAATATTAGTTCAATGAAGATCACGCGCGTTTACACAGGTGATGATGACGAGTCCCATTTCGAGGACCTTGATATCGAACTCAGCCCAACGGTGACAGGCGCACTCTCCGAGCCGCAGGACGTCACGAAAATCATCTTCCGAGAGACCAGTCCTGATTACGATCTAGACTTCCACACGGCTCCCCGTCGGCAGTACATCATCAACCTGTCCGGGGGGGTGGAGATCGAGGTCGGAGACGGCTCCAAACGCTTGATCCCGGCGGGAGAAATTTTGCTCGCGGAAGACACGAACGGCCACGGCCACATCAGCCGAGCGGTTAACGGCGAGATGCGCCGTAGTATCTTCGTGACGCTTGACTGATCTGGCGCAATTCTAGATGGCAGGAGATTGATACATGGCCGAACGTTTAGGGCGGCTTGAGGGGAAGGTCGCGATCGTGACAGGCGCGGGCTCTCGCGGGCCTGGCGTCGGCAACGGCAAGGCGACCGCCGTACTTTTCGCACGCGAGGGCGCAAGCGTTCTACTCGTAGATGCGCAAGTTGAGCGCGCAGAAGAGACGTTTGCCACAATCGAGGCCGAGGGTGGGATCGCCAGTACGTTCCACGCGGACGTCACGAACGAGGAAGACTGCAAGTCCATGGTGGACACCGCCGTGGAGCGCTACGGCCGGCTAGACGTGCTCGATAACAACGTCGGCATCAGCCTCCGGAAGACGGTGCCAGAGATCGATATGGACGATTGGGACAAGGTGCAGAGCACCAATGTCCGCAGCATGGTGCTCACCTCCCGCCACGCCATCCCGCGCATGATCGAGACGGGCGGCGGGTCGATCGTCAACATCTCCTCCGGGGCCGGCATCGAGGCTATCGGGGACGCCGCTTATACGACCTCAAAAGCGGCGGTTATCGGACTGACTATTGCCATGGCTGGCGATCATGGGCGAGAGGGAATCCGGGTCAACTGCGTTGCGCCAGGAGTCGTTTTCACGCCGATGGTTGAGTACAGACTGGACGCGGATATGCGACAGCATCGACGAAACTCCACGATGCTCGGGACCGAGGGCACGGCGTGGGACGTAGGCAACGCGGCCTTGTTCCTCGCGAGCGACGATGCCCGCTGGATAACGGGACACGTGCTGTCTGTAGACGCCGGAATGTCGGTCATATCCCGGCACGCTTATCCGAACTGGCAGGTTTAGAAACGCGTCGCTGATAACACCGCAGGTGCGGGCAGCAACCGGACCGAAGACCGTTGACTTTGTTGTACCAACCTCGGACGAACTTACTAGAAACGAGTCAGAGTCGAATGGTTAATTCCCGGGAGATTCAGACCGCCGAACTGACCGCTCTCTCCACCGGCGCGTGGATCCTTGGCGCAGGGGGCGGCGGAAGCCCTTACTACTCGTACCTGAACATGCGAGAGATGTACAAGGCGGGCAAGCGAGTCACACTGATCGATCCGATGACACTGGGCGATGACGATCTCGTAGCGGTCGTTTCCAGCATGGGAGCGCCTCTGGTTGGCCAGGAGCGATTGCGGGATCCTGATTTCGCCGCCAAGCCCGTGCGGATGATGGAGGAGTACCTCGGACGCAAGTTCAACGCCGTCATGTCTCTGGAAATCGGCGGCGGCAACGCCCTGCAGCCCCTCATGGTGGCGGCGGTGACGGGGCTTCCGGTGGTCGATGCTGACTCGATGGGGCGGGCGTTTCCGGAAGCGCAGATGACAAGTTTTGCCATTGGAGACCTCCAGATGTTCCCGCTCTGCCTGGCCGACATCCGGGATAACGAGACGATCGTCGCCCGAGCCGCAAGCTGGAAGTGGATGGAGCGGATCAGTCGGAAGATCTGTACCGAAGTGGGTTCGGTGGCCTCTACATGCAAAGCGCCCCGTTCCGGTAAAGAGGTCAAGGACTGGGGCATTCTCTACACGACAACAAGGGCCATCGAACTCGGTCACGCCGTCGAGGCCGCCCGTGCCGCACATGAAGACCCGGTGGCGGCGGCACTGGATCAAGAAGGCGGAATACTGCTGTTCCGCGGGAAGATCACGGATATAGACAGACGGGCCACCGAGGGATTCCTGCGCGGCTCGGCCGCGATCGATGGGCTTGATGAGGACGCCGACCACGAGTTTCGGTTGGAATTTCAGAACGAATTCATCATCGGCCTCCTGGACGGTAAACCAGCGGCCACGGTGCCGGAGATTATCTGCGTGATGGACACACTATCCGGCGAGGCGATCGGCACGGAGACCCTTCGTTACGGTCAGCGGGTCTCCGTGATAGCCCTGCCCGCGGCGTCGATATTGACCTCCGAGCGTGGCCTCCAAAACGTTGGGCCGCGGGCGTTTGGATACGATATGGAGTTCAGGTCTGTGTTCGCTGACGGAGCTCAAACATGAGGCGTATCGGAATAGATGTCGGGGGAACTAACACGGACGCTGTCTTGATTCAGGATGACTCTGTGGTTGTCGGGGTCAAAACGCCAACCACAGAGGATGTCACCGGCGGTATTTTGAATGCCCTGAAGGATCTTGTGTCCGGGATGGATGAAGGTCCCGGGGAAATCGATGCCGTGATGATCGGAACCACGCATTTCACCAACGCCGTGATACAAAGACGCGATCTGAAACCTGTCGCCGCCGTACGTGTCGGTCTTCCTGCAAGTGCATCTCTTCCGCCATTTGTGGACTGGCCCAATGATCTTGCGAGGATCGTTCGTGGACGCGTATTCATGATCGAAGGTGGACACGAATATGATGGGCGCCCTCTTGTCGATTTCGACGCCGACGAAATGCGAAAAGCGGCACGGGAGATCGCTGACTCCGGTATCACGTCCGTCGGTATAGCAAGCGTCTTTTCGCCATTGACGGCGGAGTGTGAAGAGGCTGCAGGCGAGATAGTCCGACAGGAATGCCCAGGAGTGGACATCACACTCTCTCACGATCTCGGACGCATTGGTCTGCTAGAGCGTGAGAACGCCACCCTCCTGAATGCATGCATCATCGATCTTGCCCGTAAAACCACTCGCGCTTTCACTACGGCGCTTGGCCAAAGTGGCATACAAGCGCCGCTCTATATGACGCAAAACGACGGCACCGTGATGCGGGCCGAATTCGCCGCAGAGTTCCCTATTTACAGTTTCGCATCCGGACCGACGAACAGCATGCGGGGAGCAGCTTTCTTGACGGGGCTTAACGACGGAATTGTTATCGATGTGGGTGGCACCACCACGGACGTAGGGGTGCTACAAGCAGGTTTCCCTCGTGAGGCCAATAACGTAGTCGAAATCGGCGGAGTCCGCACGCTTTTCCGAATGCCAGACCTGCTTTCAGTGGGACTTGGAGGAGGTTCTGTCGTGCAAGTAGGCGGTTCTTCGGTTGGGCCGGTCAGCGTCGGACACCGGATCACCACAGAAGCGCTTGTGTTTGGCGGCGATACGTTGACTGCCACAGACGTTGCCTCAGCGGCTGGTTTAATCAAATTTGGCGATACTACTGCCGTGGAATCTCTAGAACCATCGGTGCAGGACACAGCCATGAGTCGAATAGCTGAGATGGTCGTTGAAGCCGTTGACAGGATGAAGGTTGATGCCAACCCAGTTCCACTGATCGCGGTCGGCGGAGCCGCATTTCTAGTTCCGGACCAACTATCTGGGATTTCCGAAGTCATCCAGGTCGAACATCGTGGGGTCGCTAACGCGGTTGGGGCTGCAATCGCCCAGGTCAGTGGCGAAGTAGATCAGGTCTTCACCGAGATGGGTCGCACGGCATCTATCGAGGCGGCAACGGAATTAGCCAAAAAACGTACCATCCTAGCGGGTGCCGATTCAGAAACATTATCCGTCGTGGAGGTGGAAGATTTGCCACTTTCATACGTACCCGGCGACGCACTTCGGGTACGAGTGCGTGTAGTAGGGGATACGGCCCCGAATTAACCAGTGTGAATGGCTATTCACTAAGTGTTCATATCGCGTCGCCTACCCGACGGTTAGCGACCTTCCCCTCAGGGTGTCTAGAGGTCGAGCAGAAGGATTTAATTTGAAGTATGACGTCGTAGTCGTCGGAGCTGAATCCGGCGGGGCAACCGTCGCTACAAGGCTATCGGAGGACCCGAGTCGCAGCGTTCTACTTCTGAAAGCTGGGGCCGGTTTCCGACAAGTCAGCTGCAATTGACCATTACTGCCGTGTTAAGGGCGTCAACGGACTTCGAGTAGCGGACGCTTCTGTTATGCCCTGCTGCGTGCGAGCAAACATAAACGCCCCGGTCATCATGATCGGCAAGCGCGTAGCTGATTTCATCAAGGGAGACTGTTAGAACATGCGACATCGAAACGACCAATGCCTTGCGCTAGTTCGAATTTCCTTCGTCCCTACACACGACTCCGATAGCGACTATCCTTGTTCGCCGCGTGCTCATACTTCCATTTTATTTACCACTAGGTTTAGAGACCATTGGGTCGAGTTATCCAGAGTTTGATCAGGGAGAACCGGCGTGAATTATGACGTCATCGTTGTTGGATCTGGCTCCGGCGGCGCGACCGTTGCGACAAGACTTTCAGAAGACCCGAACCGTAGCGTTCTGCTACTGGAAGCCGGGCCGGATTACCCGAACGTCGACTCACTTCCAGACGACGTCAAATTCAATCACGGCACCGGGACAGACCTTGGAATCGGCCTCAACTCTGCTGTAGGCGGAGACCACGACTGGCAGTTCACCGGCACCGCAACAGCCACAACCCCTCCCATGCGTGTCCCACGAGGGCGCGTCACTGGCGGAACAAGTGCCATCAATGGATCCGTTTTTCTGCGTGGCTTACCTGAAGATTTCGACGACTGGGCATCACGGGGCAACGAAGAGTGGGCGTACGAGAAGGTATTCCCCTACTTGAACAAGATAGAGACCGACACTAACTATTCCGGCGACTACCACGGCAACGACGGGCCGATCATGGTTCGTCGCTTCATGCCGGATGAATTGATGAACGACCAGGCGGCATTCACTGACGCTTGCCGGGACGCTGGTTTTGCCGACAGCCCAGATCACAACGATCCGGATTCCACCGGCATCGGCCCTCTACCCTTGAACAATCCCAACGACATCCGGTGGAGCACCAGCATTGGTTACCTGTCGCAGGCGCGGCACCGCATCAACCTCACCATCAGACCGAACTGTACGGCTCATAAGGTCATTTTCGACGGCCAACGCGCATCCGGGGTGGTGGTGGAATCGGGGGGGGAGACCTTCACCGTTACAGGCAACGAGATAATTTTGTCCGCTGGCCCAATTGCTAGTCCTCAGTTGCTGATGCTGTCCGGCATCGGGCCCGCTGCACATCTTCGCGAGTTTGACATACCAGTTGTCCTAGACTCCCCCGGGGTGGGGCAGAACCTACGGGATCACGTCACGGTTCACACGCGCTGGAACGCGAAAGATGACTTCCAGATGCCCGGCACCGATATCGGACCACAGAAAGTCGCTCTCCGGTACACGGCGACGGACTCGAACCAGCGCAACGACATGATAACGGTCATGCGCTGGAACTCTCCCGAAAGGCTAATTGTGATGAGCGCCGGACTTTATCTAGCGAAGTCTTCGGGAGAACTACGACTTACTTCCCCCGATGTGTCTGTCCAACCATCCCTCAATTACAACTTCTTGGACGATCCGTCCGACATAAAACGTTTGCGTGATGGAGTGCGATTGAATCTTCGCCTTTCGGAACATGAAGCGTTCGAGCCGATCATCGGCGCCCTTATAGATCCGGCGCCAGCCGATGTCATGACGGATGAAACGTTAGATGCGTGGATGATGCGCAACGTAGAGACGATGCACCATATCTCTGGGACAGCGAAGATGGGTCCAGATTCGGACGAAATGGCGGTTCTGGATCAGTACTGCCGTGTGCGAGGCGTTGAGGGCCTTCGCTTGGCAGATGGCTCGGTAATGCCGGACTGCATCCGCGCCAACACGAATGCCACGATCATCATGATTGGCGAACGCGTCGCCGACTTCATCAAAAACGGTAAATAAGCTAGCGACAGCACACGAGCTCTTGTCATTAATAGATGGCCTTGATTCCGGGTAGAACTCAGCCATATTTGTCCCGGAGCCTGCTGTACACTCCCGATTGAGTCTTGTTTGGGCCATGACCGTACGCCCTTGAGAGTAGCGGAGAGTAAATTTTGGATTTCGAGCCCGCCTACACGGCTGAACAGGAAGCCTTTCGCGAGGAGGTCCGTTCATGGCTAGCAGAGCACGTCCCCGTGATCGAGGGAGATTCCGATTCTGACGAGAACTACCCGAAGTACCGGGAGTTCGGCCGTCAGTTAGGCAAGCGTGGCTGGTTGAGGCCGACCGCACCAGTGAAGTACGGCGGCGGCGGGCTGTCGGTCGACAACGCCATCGTGATCGGCGAAGAGATCGACGCGTATGACCTTGGAATTCCGCCTTACTACGACACAGGCGGAACTCTCGGGGGCGCATCGATCCTTGTGTGGGGCACAGACGAGCAGAAGGCCAGGATGCTGCCGCCTATCTTCACGGGCGAGGTCGTTACATGGCAGTTGCTCACAGGGCCAGAGGCTGGTTCCGACCTGGCTGGAACGCAAACCGAGGCGGTTCAGGACGGTGACGACTACATAGTGAACGGCCAAAAGATCTATGTCGGCGGCACCCACGGTGCTGACTATCTCTGGACCATCACCCGCACCGACCCCGAAGGCAAGCGCCACGATAACCTGAGCTGGTTACTGATACCGGCGAATTCTCCCGGTATCACCATCACGCCTATGGAGTTGATGGGCGACGAAGGCGGCGGACCGGGG
>JAPYSM010000064.1 GCA_029936485.1 Dehalococcoidia bacterium | reverse complement strand
GAGATCGACAAGATCCCTGGGTACAGCGTCAAGACGGACGGTCCGTTCTTCCACGAGTTCATGGTCGAGTGCCCGAAACCTCCCGCAGATATCAACCGGGCCTTGATAGATAGCAAGATTACCGGCGGGCACGACATGTCTGATCGGTCGAACAACGGCATGCTGATCTGTGTGACAGAGGTCAACACCCGTGCCGAGATCGACGCCCTTGTGTCCGCGCTTTCGGAAATCGGGGCTGCACGATGAAAGCTCCGTTCCCGGGTGAGATTGATCGCCGCCTCCTGAACGAACGTTCCGTCTCCGGCCGAATTGGCCTTCAGTTGCAGGAACTCGACGTGCCGGAGCAGCCGCTTCCGGATGCCCGGTTGCTACGATCAGTCGAGGCGAGGCTGCCGGAGGTGTCACAGCCGGAAGTGGTCCGTTACTTCACGACACTTTCGGCGATGAACTTCTCCATAGACACGAACTTCTACCCGCTGGGTAGTTGCACGATGAAACACAACCCGAAGGTCAACGAAGAGATGGCCTTCCTCCCCGGCATGGCGGGCATCCACCCTAACCAGCCTGATGAGACGGTCCAGGGCGCCCTGCAGTTGATCTGGGAGCTACAGCGGGACCTCGGCGAGATCACCGGCCTGCCGGGTGTGTGCCTGGGCCCTCTGGCGGGCGCACAGGGTGAGTACTCAGGCCTGATGATCGCCCGGGCCTACTTTCAGGACCGGGGCGGCGCCAACAGGACAGTCGCACTTATGCCGGACAGCGCGCACGGCACCAACCCGGCGTCCGCAGCGATGGCGGGCCTTGAGGTCGTTACAGTGCCGTCGGACTCCGAAGGCAATGTGGACGTCGAAGCCCTCAGGGGGCTGGTCGATGAGCGTACATGTGTCTTCATGTTGACCCTGCCTTCGACCCTCGGCTTGTTCGAGCCGAACATACTCGAGATCACGAACATTGTTCATGAGGCCGGAGGTCTCGTCTACGCAGACGGCGCAAACCTGAACGCGCTGCTTGGTATCGTGAAGCTCGGCGATCTGGGCTTTGACATCGCCCACTCCAACCTCCACAAGACCTTTTCGACCCCCCATGGCGGCGGCGGTCCCGGAGCCGGGCCGGTGCTCGTTTCTGAAACGCTTGCGCCGTATCTGCCGACCCCGGTTGTAGATCGAGATGCCGATACATATCGTTTTGGCGCGCCGGGCAAGACGGTTGGCCGAGTTAACGGGTTCCACGGCAGCTTCGGCGTGCTTGTGAGGGCCTACGCGTACATACGGGCGCTCGGTGCGGAGGGCATGCGGGAAGTGTCCGAGAACGCCATTATCAACGCCAACTACATCAGAACGGCGCTTGCGGGCGAGTTCGGCATCGCCGCAGACCGTGTCTGTATGCACGAGTGTGTGTTGTCGCCACAGGCCCAGAAGGCCAAAGGCGTATCTGCGCTGGACATCTCGAAGCGGCTGATCGACTACGGGATTCACCCGCCGACGATGTACTTCCCGTTGATCGTCCCGGAAGCGCTCATGGTTGAGCCTACCGAGACAGAAACGAAGGATACGCTGGATCGGTTCATCGCAGTGATGCGGCAGATCAATAAAGAGATCGATTCTGATCCCGATCTGTTGCACGATGCACCGCACGATACGCCAAACACCAGGCTGGACGAGGCCAACGCGGCAAGGCACCCGTATTTGCGCTGGCAGCCAGACGAGGATTTAACGGCCGTAGGTTAATTGTGGGCCGAACTGACACGTATCAAACCCGGGGAGGATGACAGTAAAATGGCCATTGAGGCAGGAATATCGGCGCCGGACTTTACTCTGGCGTCTCACGAGAACGAACCGATTATGTTGAGCGAGCTCAGGGGCAACCCGGTGGTGCTCGTTTTCCATCCACTGAGTTTCACAGGAGGCTGAACGAATCAACTCAAACGGTTCCGTGAGAACCAGGATGATTACAAGGCGGTTGGCGTCGAGATACTCGATGTGAGCGTCGATTCTTTCGCCTCTCAGAAGGCGTTTGCCGAGGCCAACGGCGGTATCAGCTTTAAGCTGCTCGCCGATTTCCACCCCAAGGGTGCCGTCGCACAGGCATACGGGATTTATAACGAGGACCGGGGTGTCGCCGGCCGGTCGAGCTTCGTCATAGACAGCGAAGGCGTAATCCAGGACGCCCGAACATACCCGCCCGGCGAACTGCCGGACCCGCAGGAGCTGCTGGGCATCGCAAAGGGTTAATCTCGGGGCGACTGGGTGTCATGGGCAGGAGCCTCGAATCGCCGGGTTGGTGGGGATCACGCGGCTCCTTCTCCGGTGGGAGAGGGAACAGGGGCGGATCGCTATCCGGCCCTACGGAGGGGTCTCTTCATCTTTGCCTAACAACTCGGCCCAGGTCCCCGTAAATTCGTTACTCCCGTCTCCAAACGAGTCCGGGTACGCGCCGCCGACGAGATCGAAGTGGCTATCATCTCGCGGTAGCAGCACGGGCGGCAGCAACAAGGAGTCGTAGTCAGACCCTCGGGTGTCCAGTCCGATGGGACTTCGCCCTTCGACATTCCGGCAGTGGAACGCTACTTTGAATCGGCCAAGCCCGTCAGGCCGCGCCAGCCAGAGCATGGGCATCCGGTTTCGATCGACCTCACTTGCGGGGAGGCCAAGCCCGGACAGATGGGCGAGGAGTGAGCGAATCCCCAGCCGGTCCAGGAACGCCGTCTGGGTTGTCATGCCGGGTGCTTCGAATCCCGTTCGGGCCAGCTCGGCATCGACTGCTGAAAAGTCGACGTGGGCCGTCAGATCCTGATCGCCTACGTGTTGGAACGGGTTCTGCGAAAGTGTGTGCCGATAATACGCACGCAAACTGCCTTCTGAGCGACCCGGCTTGTAAAGTTCTGGCGCCATCTCACCATAATCGATGGTCAAAACATAACCGCGCTCAAGGATCACTGCCACACGGTCTGCCCACGCCCGTAACCCGAGATTAACCTCACCTCGGTAGCCGTCCGGGAGATCGGATATGAACGGAGCGACCCGCTCGGCAATTGCAGGACTCGAGACCGGGCCGGTCGACTCCACAAACACGCCGTTCTCCACCCCAACGTACAGCTCAAGAATCGCTTTGCCATCGACTAGGAAGCGGTGGACCGGGAACGCGTCCAGCAACTCGTTGGAGAGTACACAGCCCGTGATGCCGACCGGCAGATCACTGGGATCGGACGTGCTGCGGTCGAATTCCGTGTAACTCAGGGTTTCAGAAAAACCGCCACTAAGCAACCGGGCATAGTCGACCACATCCCGGGCCAGCGTCCCGTCGCCAGAACCTAATTCCACGGCGTCGAACACGTCCGGCTGGCCCAGCAACTCCCAGAAGTCACGCAACTGAACGGCGATCAATGCTCCGAACGCTGGGTGTGACGTTGGACTGGTGAAGTAGTCTCCGTCCGGGCTTATAGCTCTGATTCGACGAGGGCGCGTGTAGTAGCCGTCGTCGTCGTTGTACAGTGCTTCATCCATGAACTCGGCAAATGTGATCGGGCCGTCGGATTCGATTCGTTCTCGAATACGACGTTCTATGTCCGGGTATGAGTCAGAGGATGTCATGGGAATTGTCGTCGCGGATAATTTTGACTGAAGCGGTCAAAAAAGAGGGACGCCTGCACGGCGTCCCTCTTTAACAAGACTGTCGGCCCAATGTGGTGATCTAGCGCTCGGACATCGGAACGTATTTGCGTTCTTCTGGTCCTGCGTACTGGAGCAGCGGACGGAGCAGGATATTGTGCTCAAACTGCTCGATAACCTGCACCGTCCAACCGGGGATCCGGCCGACGGCGAAGATCGGTACGAACAGATCGTGTGGAATGCCGTTGAGGTAGTAGATCACGCCGGCGAAGAAGTCCACATTAACGTGAATGCCTCGACGACCGTAAGGCGCCATCGCCTTCTGGACGGCCTCAAGAATGCCGTACCACTTCGGTTCGCCCTTCTCCTCACTCAGCTTCCTCACGCCTTCACGCAGGTGCCGCGCCCTGGGGTCCTCGGCGCGGTAAACGCGGTGGCCGAAGCCCATCACTCGGCCGCCTCCTGCGAGGAGGTCCTTTACGTACTGGTCTGCATTTTCCGCCTCACCGATTTCAAGCGCCATGGTCATGACGTTCTCGGCGGCCCCACCGTGGGAGGGGCCGGAGAGCGCGCCGATGCCGGCCGTTACTGCGTCGTGCAGGTGGGCGTTGGTGCTGGCTACCGCGCGGGCAGTGAAGGCCGATGCGTTTGAGCCGTGGTCGGCGTGCAGGACAAAGTCGGTGTCCATGAGCGCCGCCGTCTCGGCGGTCGGCTCTTCGCCTTCCATCATGTACAGGAAGTTAGCTGCGTGACTCAGGGTCTCGCTCGGCGCGACCGGAGCCCGCCCGTTGCGGATGTTGTGGTGCGCCATCACGATCGTCGGCACCTGAGATGTCAGCCGGATACCTTTGCGAAGTGTCGCCTCGGACGAGTTGTCCTCGGCCTCCGGGTCGAACGCAGACAGTGCTGATACGGCCGTGCGCAACACACTCATGGGGTGGTCATTTTTGACCAGCGTGATGATGTCGATGATCTCTGGCGGGATGTTACGGTTGGCCTTCAGAACTCCATCAAACTCGTCCAGCTGGGACTGCGTTGGAAGCTCGCCGTACATCAACAGGTACGAGGTTTCCTCAAACGATGCGACGCCCGCTAGGTCGTGGATGTTGTATCCGCGGTAGAGGAGCTTTCCTTCTTTGCCATCAATGAAGGTCGTCTCTGTGCGGTCGAAGTAAACGCCGCTTAGCCCGCGATGAAGTGTGATTTTGTCGGTGGTCATTTAGGAGTTGCTCCAGGCACGCGGCTAATTCCGCCACAAACACGCGTCGTCACAAGGCGGCGCCGGTCTAATTCCATCGTTAAACACATTAATCGCCGATTATGTGTCCGTATCTTACCTGCGTATTGGCGGGTCGCGCGGGTAGGCAACACGAAATCGGGGCCATTCGATCTGAATGGTCAGCCCGATCAGTTGTAATACGGTGAGGGAGCAGGATCGATCCTCGTCTCCCGCCACCGTCTACTTCCGGGCACTGGTTACGCCCGGGTCGCTATCTCCTCAACGACCCGCGCCACAAAGTCATCGACATCGACGGCGCCAAGATCGCTGCCGGAACGCTTCCTTACGGCCACCTTGTTTGCTTCCTGTTCCCGGTCCCCGACCACCAGCATGTATGGGATTTTCTGGCCCTGTGCCGCACGGATTTTTGCGCCCATCCGATCGTTGCCGTCGTTGACGTCCGCGCGCACTCCGGCGGCGCGAAGCTTCTCGACGACCTCCTGGCCGAACGGGACATGTCTGTCGGCGATCGGGATTATCGTTGCCTGCACCGGAGAGAGCCATATCGGCAGGGTGCCGGCGGTGTGCTCGATCAGTACACCGAGGAAGCGCTCAAGCGATCCTAGCATGGCGCGATGGATAACGACCGGGCGTTGTAGAGTTCCGTCTTCCGACGCGTACTGCAGGTTGAATCGCTCCGGGAGCGAGAAGTCCAACTGCACGGTCCCGAGCTGCCATTCACGGCCGAGTGCGTCCGGCACAAAGAAATCGATCTTCGGTCCGTAGAATGCGCCCCCACCTTCCTCCAGATCGTATTTGCGCCCGGAGGCCCCAAGCACCTCGGCCAGACCGGCCTCGGCCCTGTCCCACATCTCCTCGGTCCCGACCCGTTTATCGGGCCGGAGGGACAACGCCATCCGGAACTCGCCGTAGCCTAGAATTGTGTACGCCTCGTCCAGCATGGCGATGAAGGAGTTCACCTCCTGCGCGATCTGATTGAGTGAGACGAAGATGTGTGCGTCGTCCTGCACGAAGGTGCGTACGCGCATCAGGCCGTGTGTAACACCGGAACGCTCATACCGGTGCAGCCGTCCGAAATCGGCGTACCGAATCGGCAGTTCACGATATGAGTGCGTATTTGCCGCGTACAACATCGCCGCGGCCGGGCAGTTCATCGGTTTCACCCCGAATTCCCGCTGGTCCACGTCGATCATGTACATGTTGTCTAGGTAGTTGTCGTAGTGCCCGGACTGTTTCCAGAGGTCTGTGTTGAAGATCTGCGGAGTTGTCACTTCCTGGTAGCCGTACTTCACGTATAGCTCCTTCACGAAGTCGATCAACTCGTTTAGGACGATGGTGCCCTTTGGCAGGAAGAATGGGCTGGCAGGGGCGATGGGATCGAAGAAGAACAGATCGAGCTCTCGACCCAGTCGGCGGTGGTCCCTGCGTTCTGCTTCTTCGATTCGTTCCAGATAAGCATCGAGTGCTTTCTGGCTCTCCCAGGCGGTACCGTATATTCGCTGCAACATTTCGCGATTCCCGTCGCCGCGCCAGTAGGCGCCGGCAACCGAGAGCAACTTGAACGCGCCGATCTTACCCGTGGACTCGGCATGACGTCCTGCGCACAGGTCTTCCCATGACTCATGGCTCCAGACGGTGATCTCCTCGTCTTCCGGGAGATCGTTAATCAGCTCGAGCTTGAACTTCTGATCTTGGAAACGATCGAGAGCCGCGTCACGCGAAAGCAGTACCCCGCTGAAGGAAGTGTCAGCTTTTTCCGTCTTCCGCATCAAGGCCTCGATCTGCTCGAGATCCTCGGGAGTAAACGGCCGTGAGACCTCAAAGTCGTAATAGAACCCATCATCGGTCGGTGGTCCGATGGCGATTTGCGCCTCCGGGAACAACTTCATCACCGCCTCCGCCATCACGTGCGCGGCCGAATGCCGCATGCGATAACGAAGGTCTAAGAGGTCTGAACTGGCGTCAGCTGATGATTGCTGAGGGGACATGACGGGACTCCTGATAAAAACGGCCAGTGTTGTCGGCTGTTGCCGGTGCGGATCACCTCTCGGGCGGGAGATCCGACTGAAACGATTGACTTGCGCGCTCACCGTGATGGCATTCACGCGTTGGGTCTGGCGCGAAAACCGTTATGCGGTGTGCGCCCTCGTAGTCAATGTTCGGCCCAAAAGTGGAGTCATGAGTTCAATTGTACAGTTGCCTGTCCCATGGAAAGTAGTGGTGGGCGATGAGGGACTCGAACCTCCGACCTCAGCGATGTCAACGCTGCGCTCTAACCAGCTGAGCTAATCGCCCGTACTACCAACTCGAACAAGGATTGTAGCTGACAAGGGGCCGGGCAGTTAAGACCGGCCCCTTGTTTATTTCGGCAACTTGCTTCTTCAGAAGCCTGGAACGTCCGGATGCCCGGAGCGATAATTAATCGTCGCCGCTGGGTGCTTCCGCTTCCTTGTCCGACTTAGAGTTTGACGAATCATCGCCATCACTCATGATGGCGGACAGCAAATTTGCTATTCCATCGTTGGATAAGTCCTTGCTCGGGTCCACCGTGATTGGACTTCCCCCGTTTGTGTTCGCGCGCGCTTCTGTTTTCGAAGCAGCGTCCGGGTCTACCACACCGCCGTCAGCCGCGACGAGCGCTGCTTCACCGCCGAAGGAGGCCAGGGCCTCCTCGAAGGATGGCGGCGCCTGAGTCGTTCCGGTGAGGGTGCCCTCAATCCGGTGCTTGATCTGGTCAAGCCCGAGCTTCTTGCGTCCAGCTTCCGAGCGGTCAAGTCGTGCCGGGATCAACCGGCCGATGATCACGTTTTCTTTGAGTCCCAAGAGATGGTCCACGGAGCCGTTCACCGCGGCTTCCGTAAGCACCCGTGCCGTTTCCTGGAAGGATGCGGCTGCTAGGAAGCTCTCGGTATTCAGCGATGCACGAGTCACACCCAGCAGTACCGGGCTTGCCGTTGCGGCTTCGCCGGAATTAGACATTACCTGGTTGTTGATCGCTTCGTAAACGAGCCTGTCCACGAGCTCACCCGGCAGCAGGTCGCTGCTTCCGGGCGTGTCAACGCGTACCTTGCGCATCATCTGGCGAATGATCACCTCGACGTGCTTCTCGTGGATCGGCACACCCTGTGAGCGATACACCCGGAGCACTTGCTGGGTCAGGTAAGCCTGTGCGCCCTCATGGCCTTCAATCCGAAGGATGTCCTGCGGTGACTTCGGGCCGTCGGTCAGCGCCGTGCCTGCCTCCACCTCGTTGCCGTCGTTCACCATGATGTGGGCCGCAGCCGGAATGGCGTACTGCCGTTCCTCGGTGTCTTCCCACGTCACTGTAACGACACCCTTCGAGACGGATGCCTTACCACCGGTCTCTGAAACGATCTCATCCGGCAGTGCCAGAGCGACCTCTTCTTCGGTCAGTTTTACGGTCTTCTTGATGCCGATAATGGGCGTGCCAGCATTCACCCATGCACCCGTCTTGATCAGCGCCTTGTGGCTGGACGGGATGTCGTAGGATTCGCTGAACGTATCGGAATTCCGCACGGTCACAAATCGGCTTTCCACGGTCTCAGACAACTCAACAGTGCCATCGACCTCGGTGAGGATCGCCATTCCACGCGGCTGTCGAGCCTCGAAGAGTTCTTCAACCCTCGGCAGACCGCTCGTGATGTCTAGCGCACTGGCAATTCCACCCGTGTGGAACGTACGCATGGTCAACTGCGTGCCAGGCTCGCCAATGCTCTGCGCTGCGATGATGCCTGCGGCTTCTCCAAGCAGCACCTGCTGGCCGTTGGCAAGAGATGCGCCGTAGCAGCGCTGGCATAGCCCTCGAGTCGCCTCACATGAGAGGGGCGAACGGGCCAGCACACGCTCAACACCGGCGGCAATGATCTCGGCTGCTACTGCGGGCGTGATCAGCGTGTCGATGTCCACTAGAACATCACCCGTCTCCGGGTGGGTGACGGGCATCGCCGGGTATCGGGACGCGATCCGCTCTACGAGCGGGATGTCGAGGTCCGACTGTGCTGCCTCAAGCCACACACCGTTGCCGGTTCCGCAGTCCTCGAACAGGACGATAACGTCCTGTGCAACGTCTGCGAGTCGGCGGGTGAGGTAACCACTGTCTGCGGTACGCAACGCCGTGTCAGCCAGTCCCTTGCGGGCGCCGTGAGTCGAGATGAAGTACTCGAACACCGACAGGCCTTCACGGAAGGATGATCGAATCGGTAGCTCGATGATCCGGCCCTTGGGGTCGGACATCAGGCCACGCATGCCAGCCATCTGTTTGATCTGCTGAATGTTTCCCTTGGCGCCTGAGCGGGCCATCGTGTATATCCCGCCGTAGTTCGGGAGTTCGTCCTCAACGGCGGCGGTGAGTTTGTCGTTGACGGCCATCCAGATGTTGACCGTTTCCTGGTACCGGCTCTTGTCGTCGATCATTCCCTGTAGGAACAGGTCGTCGAGCTTGGCGATCTGTGAGTCGCCGTCAGCCAGGAGTTTGCCCTTCACGGCGGGGACGACGATGTCGTTAATGGCTATCGTCGTACCAGACTGCGTGGCGTAGCGGAATCCGAGGTCCTTAAGTTCGTCGAGGAACTCAGCCGTCCGCTCGTTACCGAGCGTCCCGTAGGCCTCACTTACCAGACCGCTGATCGCATCGGAGTCGATCAACATGTTCTGGTAGCCGAGTTCTTCCGGGACCGTCTCGTTGAAAATGATCCGGCCGACAGTCGTGGAGATCAGTTCCCCTTCTTCCGGAGAACGCACGTTGATCAACTCTCGGAGCTTGATAACGCCGAGGTCATGCGCCAGTCGCGCATCGGCGAAATCGGAGTAGACGCGGAGAATCTTCGCGTCCTCATTTTCGGAGGATTCATAAATTTCTACTTCGTCCGAGAGTTCTGAAACGTCTTCAGAATCCGACTGCTCAAGGTCCTCGCCATCCACACCCGTTAGGTAGTAGTTACCAAGAACCATGTCCAGGGTCGGAGAAACGATCGGTTCGCCTGAGCTTGGCGCCAGCATGTTGTACGTGCTGAGCATCAACCTCTGCGCCTCAAGAACAGCTTCGCGAGAAAGTGGTACGTGGACCGCCATCTGGTCGCCGTCAAAGTCGGCGTTGAACGCCTTGCAAACGAGCGGGTGGATCTGAATCGCCTGGCCCTCAACCAGAGTCGGTTGGAAGGCCTGGATGCCGAGCCTGTGCAGGGTCGGCGCACGGTTCAGGAGCACCGGCCGGTTCTTGATCACCTCTTCGAGGATGTCCCAGATCTCCGGGCGCGTCCGCTCAACCATCCGTTTTGCGCTCTTGATGTTGTGGGCGTAACCGCGGACTACAAGGGCGTTCATAACAAACGGCTTGAACAGCTCAAGTGCCATCTTCTTAGGCAGGCCACACTGGTGCAGCTTGAGCTGCGGGCCAACGATGATGACCGAACGGCCGGAGTAGTCGACACGCTTGCCGAGCAGGTTCTGCCGGAAACGGCCCTGCTTGCCTCGCAGGAGGTCGG
The DNA here is from genome assembly GCA_029936485.1 of Dehalococcoidia bacterium. GTDB lineage: Bacteria > Chloroflexota > Dehalococcoidia > Lucifugimonadales > Lucifugimonadaceae. The sequence continues at coordinate 1,056 of JAPYSM010000064.1, read as the reverse complement.
TCAACGACTTCAATTTGTGGTTGTGGCTACCCGAGATCGCCCGGCCACGTCTGCCGTTGTCGATCAGCGCGTCTACGGCTTCTTGCAGCATGCGCTTCTCATTGCGGACGATGATTTCCGGCGCCTGTAGTTCAAGCAGCCTCTTCAGTCGGTTGTTCCTGTTGATGACACGACGGTAGAGGTCGTTCAGATCTGACGTAGCAAATCGGCCACCGTCCAACTGCACCATCGGGCGAAGTTCGGGCGGAAGTACTGGAAGCTGGGTCAGAACCATCCACTCCGGCTTGTTGCCGGACTTGACGAAGGCCTCGATGACGCGCAGACGCTTGATGGCCTTCTTGCGGCGCTGTCCGGACGTGGTCCTTACCTCGTCATGCAGCCCGTCACGTAGATCTTCCAGTGACTGGGTAGAAAGGATTTCCAGGGCGGCTTCTGCGCCCATTCCGGCCCTGAACACTTCACCGAACCGGTCACGAAGTTCCCGGTACCGGGACTCGGTGAGCAGGTCCAGAATTGCGATTCCGTTCAGCTCGTCGATCTTTGCGCCAATCTCTTCCTCGACGGCGGTGCGTTCCTCTGTGAAACGGTCTTCGACTGCCATCACCTGGGACTCGACCGGGTGTGCGGCGCGGATAGCCCGTTCAGCTTCAAGCTCTTCAGCCATCTGCTTTATGGTCTTTTTCCGTGGCTTACTGACCCTCTTGGGCTTCTCGCCCTCGGCAAGCGGTTCGGGTTCGGGTTCGGGTTCGGGTTCGGGTTCGGGCTCGGGGGGAGCGGCGGCACGGATCGCACCGATAGCCTCTTCGGCTGCAGAGTCGATACGCGTCGTCTCTGCGACGAGGTAGCTCTCAAGTTCTTCGAGCGCTCGCTGTCGTGCTTCCTCATCCACGCTGGTCACGATGTACTGCGCGAAGTAGAGGACGCGCTCCAGGTTGCGCGGTGAGATGTCCAGCAGAAGGCCAAGCCGTGATGGCGTGCCCTTGGAGAACCAGATGTGTGCGACCGGAGCTGCAAGCCTGATGTGGCCCATGCGCTCACGTCGCACTTTGGCGCGTG
>JAPYSM010000063.1 GCA_029936485.1 Dehalococcoidia bacterium | reverse complement strand
CACGTGCGATTCTCAGTGTGATGTCCCACGACGCACCCCACCTAGAGAAGCCCCCGCCCCTTTCGGGGAGGAGACTTCTTCTCGCCCCCTCCGAATATAGGAGGGGCTCGTGCGGTGGTTGACTCCGCCCTTTACACCTAGCTCCCACCAAGCGCCTGTCTGATCCCTTCGCCTTCACGTTTCCAGTAATCATGCAGAATCGTGATGTCCGTACCGACGGAGAAGTGCCGGACGCCCATGTCTAGATACTCCTTGGTCTCATCGGCTGAGTTGATCTCGGCCCTCGGTGGCACGCCCATCTTGATCGCCATCTCAAAGGTTTTCTTCTTGGCTGCGACCACGTCCGGGTGGGTCATCTCCTGCGGGTGACCGATGTTCATGGAGAAGTCGGCCCCGCCCCACTGCACCATCTCGACCTTGTCCAGCGACAAGATCTCCTCCAGGTTGTCGACCGCGCCCTTCTTTTCGATCATGAAAGCCAGCACCGTGTCGCCAACCGACTTCACGTACTCGGCCGATCCGCCGTATCCCATGTACGAGTTGCGCCTCGTCGCCACACCGTAAAGGCCACCGTAATCGGGGTGGTCCGGCTGTGCCGCTTTGATACAGTCGTCAACCTCGTCGAGGCTCCGCACGTCCGTAAACAGAACGCTACCGTACCCAGCGCCGATGCCCCGCTGTGCGAGGAATGGCATCAGGCTTTGGTCGATCTTGATCATCGAGCCCATTCCGAACAGCTCCGCGGCCCGGCACATGTTGTCCAGGTCGTGCAGGTCAGACGGGCCGTACTCCGCCACAAACTCTACGTAGTCGTACAGTCCGGTATGACCGAGCGCCTCAATCTCGGACGGCCATACGCTGTGAATGTGCGTGCTCAGGGTCGGTTCGCCAGCATCCAGCTTCTCTCGAATGATGTTGGGTTTCATAACGCGCCTCTCTGCGAATGTGTTCGATTTTCGGTTGCTGTGGGGATCATAGCGGCTTAAGAAGATCGTGCAGATCCCAGCGACCTTCACCTACGAGCAAATTCGGGGTGATGCTCCAGTAACAGCTGCTGCAATATACCCTGTATCCAGGCACATCATTCGGGCGATCACTTGCGTTGACGACCTGCGTGTGGCACTTCCCTGGACAGTCATTCTGGTTGAGGCTCGATATCATGCACACCCCTGAAGATGGACAAAGACATCGCAGGGGGAAGTTTCCTATCCGCTTACACCCGGCCTTAAAACCGACTGGAACCCGTAATCATGAGCCAATCCCGCGACGATAAACGCCCGCTGATCGGGATGATCGGCGGCAGCGGTCTGTACGACATGGAAGGTCTGTCAAACACGCAGTTGGTGCGCGTGGAATCGGCGTTCGGTGAGCCGTCCGATGATCTGCTGTTCGGCGAGATCGCCGGCCAGCGCATCGTGTTCCTGCCGCGGCATGGACGGGGCCATCGTATTCCACCGACCCAGATAAATTACCGCGCCAACATTGACGCCCTCAAACGCGCCGGCGTCACCGACATCCTATCGTTCAGTGCAGTCGGATCTCTTCGGGAAGACCTGCCCCCCGGCGCATTTGTGATTGTCGACCAGTTCATCGACCGAACCATTGCCCGCGAAAAGAGTTTCTTCGGCGAGGGACTATCCGCACATGTCGCGGTCGCCAACCCGACCTGTTCACGACTCGGCGACGCTCTGGAAGCAGTCGCATCTCGAGGGGGATTGGATGCGAGGCGGGGCGGCACATACATCGCCATCGAAGGTCCCCAGTTCTCGACCCTGGCCGAATCCAATCTGTACAGGCAGTGGGGTTGCGACGTGATCGGCATGACCAACATGCCGGAAGCGAAGTTGGCCCGAGAGGCCGAGATTTGCTATGCAACGATGGCGATGGTGACGGACTATGACACATGGCACCCGGACCACGAATCTGTGACTACTGAGATGGTGGTAAAGGTGCTATCTGCAAACGCGCAAAACGCGGCAGCGCTCGCCAGACAGGCCGTACCGGAACTGCAGGATCGACCAGACGCCTGCCCAAACGGATGCGATCGTGTACTGGACACAGCGATCATTACCGCACCGGCAGCGCGAGACCCGGAGATGGTTGCAAAGCTTGGAGCAGTAGCAGGACGAGTACTACAACCGTAAGGATACGGTCCAGATTGGCGTGGGAGTTCGTCATCAAACAACCCGAGTCAAATCAGGATGTGGTCGCGAGGCGCCCCAGAATGTCCGGAGCAACGTAGGTCAACGGGTCGCACCTTTACACGCTTGATCTGCAGCGCGTCACAGTCCAGAAGCCGCGGGTCACGCCACCTGTCGACGGTCGTTAAACAACTAGTCGACAAGCAGAACTACGCACGCGTTCCGCATAAAGGTTCGGGGCCATCGATACGACCAAAAAGACAATAGATGCGGCAAATGCTCGAAAGGGGTAAAATGACGACCCTAATCGTGTGTTTTCAGTATGAAAGACGGGTGTATCGGCCAACAACCGACACTCTTCATGCATATCACATATGCAAAGTGCCATCATCTATAACACTGGGGATTACGCCACGTTGGCGCGTAAGGCTGCACCCCTAAACAACGTCGGCGAGGAGTCCGAAACGGCCTGCCGTAAACCTCAAGTCTGAATCCAGCACGTCCGATTAATGTTCTAGGTCGGAACCGGCTGCAATAGGTTGACGTACCAAACAACATGACCATAACCAGACGATCCAAAGACCGACCCGAAGAATCTGAAGATCACAAACCTTGGAGAATTGACCCGGACCAGGGAGCTCAGGCCTGGACAGACTCAGAAGAAACCACTGCTGGAATTCTTGAAAACCGTGGTTTCACCGAGATCTCCCGGCAAGATGACTGGGACGCCAGCACAGATGTTGGCCGTCGAGAGTCACAGCCCGATCTTCCCGCCGTAGACGCCGACGTACTGAACGACTCCGTACGTATGTATCTGCGTGAGATCGGTGCGGTTGACCTGCTTAACGCGGCTCAAGAGCGCACGCTGGCTCGGGCGATAGAGCTTGGAGACGGTCTGATAGCCCTCGACACTGAGGGCGAAGAGCGCCGAGATAAAGTGGCGTCCGACATCGCCGCCGTCGCACTCTCAACACTTGCCCGACTGAACGATGTCTCCAACGCGATCGCCCGGTTCATCGGCGCGCCCACGCCGGTAACGCTGGGGGTCATCACCGCCGATCCAGATCTCAGGGAACTGATCGACGGAATCCACAATGAAGAGCTGATGAACTACCTCTCTGACACACTGACAATCGAGCCGGACGCAGCAAAGGCTAAGGTCGCCGAGCTGTCGACGATCTCGGCCCTTCTGCCGCAGGGGATCGAGGTCCTCTGGGACATTGATCCTAAACTGGACGACATGGCAGACGCGCTGGAAGATCACCCGGCCGACGAAGCCCTCAAGTCGCACGCGTCGTACCTTGCACGGTTCTACCGCCACATCGAGGACGAGGCCGACAAGTCACGCCTGCACCTTGGCGAGGCAAACCTGCGCCTGGTCGTGAGCGTGGCAAAAAAGTACTCTGGACGCGGGCTTTCGCTACTAGACCTGATTCAGGAAGGGAACCTAGGGCTTATTCGCGGAATCCAGAAGTTTGACTACCGCAAGGGCTTCAAGTTCTCTACCTACGCAACCTGGTGGATCAGGCAAGCGATCACGCGATCTATCGCAGACCAGGCCCGTACCATCCGAATCCCGGTCCACATGGTCGAGACGATCAACAAGCTCGCCCGGACCCGGCGCCAGCTCGCACAGGAGTTGAACCGCGAGCCGACAGCGGAAGAGATCGCCGAGAGACTCGATATCACCGCTGAACGAGTTGGCCAGATCCAGAAGATGTCACAGGACCCGGTATCGCTCGAAACGCCTGTCGGAGCCGGCGAAGAGAGCCAGCTCGGCGACTTCATTCCTGACCGGACCATTCCAGACCCCAGCGAAGTGGCGACGACGCACTCACTTCGGGATCAGATCCGCGACGTGCTGAACACGCTCACAGATCGAGAGCGCCGCGTACTTGAGCTCAGGTTCGGCATGGCGGACGGAAGGGTCTGGACGCTGGAGGAGATCGGCAACGAGCTACACGTGACCCGGGAACGGATCAGGCAGATCGAGCGTAAGGCTCTGACAACGCTCAGGCGCGCCGAGTTTAACGGAGAATTGCGCGCTTACCTCGGTTAGTTCGGGGGTTTACCGGACGGTCACCGCCAGATTGCGCCAACACGGGCAGATATCTGTGAATATCGCTGTTGACGGTCTGTGGGACCGGTATTAACGTAAACTATTGTGTGTGGCGGAAACGTCACATCGTGGCCCCGTGGTGTAGCGGTCCAACACGCCGCCCTGTCAAGGCGGAGATCGGCAGTTCGAATCTGCTCGGGGTCGCCATAAGAGAATAAAAAAGAGCCCCGATAACCCGGGGCTCTTTTCGCGTCACATTTGAACCTACCAATTTCAGATCAGAAGATCATGCCGACAAATCAGCCGTGGAACCTGGCGCCCTTGGCCGTCTGTGAGGGGAGGGTTCAGATGCTGACAGCCAGGGGCGCGCTTCCGCCGACCAGGTTCTAGTCAGAACCTTTGTGGAATGATCCACCGACCTTGACCTGTCCGGATTGGCGGTTGTACCGGTGCTTCTTGAACAGAACTGAAGGAGCAGTAAAGTATCCGTGTCATCCGGCAATTAGCGGCGATTAACACTGACGAGAATTATGGGCCAGCACCTCGTGGCAACAACAGTGTGGGGTGTGGCGGTGAAAGGGTTCCAAAACGGTAGCCGGACGGTCATAGCTGTGTTCGCACGGCATCCTTCCGCAAACGTAACCAAACCCAAGACCGTTCAGGCATTTTGGCCCCGCTTTGACCAGTCTTCCTTTTCAAACATCTGCAAGCCCGGGTCCTGGACCCTACCGTCCACGTACTCAGGCGAGTGGGCAAGGATGTAGTCCTCATCCAGCTCTACCCCCCAGCCCGGTCCCGTAGGCGCATTGAACACACCGTCAACTACCTCGGGATAGTTACTGCCTGCGAGTTTCACACCCGGGTCGGCGAAGTCGTTGAAGTGCTCCAGTATCTTTCCGTTGCGCAGAGTTAAGGTCAAGTGCAGAGCGGCCATTGTCGATATAATCCCGCCCACATTGTGGGGCGCGACCATAATCGAATAGGTCTCGGCCGCGGCTGCGATCTTCTTCGTCTCAAGAATCCCTCCGCACTGCGTGATGTCCGGCTGAACAATATCCGCCGCCCCGCTCTGCCACAGCGCCACGAACTCCTGCGCGCCGTAAAGCCGTTCTCCTGTCGCGATGGGCAGCGAAGTATGCTGCCTCACCGAGGTCAGCGCCGGTATGTCGCCTGGGCGCGTCGGCTCCTCGATCCATGCCGGGTTGTACTTCTCGACATGCCGGGAGATCTCCCGCGCTTGTGCGGGCGTGAATCGACCGTGCATCTCAAGCATGATCTGGGCGCGCGTCCCGGCGACAGACGCCACGGCCTCTATCAGGTCCATCGAGGTGTGAAACTGCTCCCGGGTTAACTCAAGGTCCCCGTTACCGAACGGGTCGAACTTCATGCCCTTGTAACCACGATCAAGAACCCGCGTCGCCGCCGACGCAAACTCCGCCGGGGACCGTTCCACGGTGTACCAGCCGTTTGCATAGGCCGGAACAGTGTCACGAACCTTGCCGCCGAGCAGGTTGTAAACCGGTTGTCCACAGGCTTTTCCGATGATGTCCCAACACGCCAGTTCCACGAGTGCAATACCTGTGTGGACGACCTCCCCCGCCTTACCGAAATCGAGCAGCGTCATCCGCCTAAACAGCGCCTCCACATCGAACGGACTGTGCCCGACAAAGTGCCGTTGTGCGTCCTTCAGATACTCGGTGACCGTATGCGTCTTGCCGAGAACCCTGGCCTCCCCGACACCCGTCAAACCCTCATCCGTCTCCAGGATGATGTAGGTTAAATTTCTCCACGGTGTACCAAGTACAAGAGTCCGGAATCCGGTGATTATCATGAAGTACTTTCTTTGCTGAGTGCCGGAATATAAGTCGAAACCCGGATATAATCCGCAGGCATCCCGACCTGGCGGCGTGCGGCTGCTATTCTAGGCGACCAGAATCAAAATCATCGCTATCCAACTTGCAGACGCGATCTCCAATTATCACCCCCCCCCGAAATCTCCAGGGCAACATTTCATGCATCTCCTCCTTCTCAGCGGCGGCGCCCACCCTTACAGTGAAACCACACCCATCATGGCCGGATTTCTTGAATCGGCCGGGCACACGGTCGATGTCAGCGATTTCGCATTCGAACTGAATGTCCCGTCCACCGACGGGTACGATGCAATCGTTTTGAACACGAGGAGAAGCTCAGGCTCAAATAACGATTTCTCCGAGGTTCAGCGCAAGAATCTGGCCAAATTCGTCAGCAGTGGCGGACCGCTCTTATCGATCCATATCTCACCAGACTCAAGTCCTGACTGGCCGGAAATGAAGAAGATCACTGGCGGAGGATGGGTGTCCGGAACAAGCAATCACCCGCCATTCGGACGGTTCACCGTCAATATAAAGAACCCAGGCCACCCCTGCGCAACTGGCCTGAACGACTTCGAGATCGACGACGAAAGTTACTGCGACCTTGACATCCAGCCTGGAATCGATGTGTTCATGACGGCGATGGTTGAGGGCGTAGAGCGACCGATGGCCTGGACGCATGAGTACGGCAAAGGCAGGGTGTTCAACACCTCGCTCGGGCACGCAGGCGTCAGCATGCGCAACCCGTCATTCCAGAAACACGTCTTGAACGGTGTGGACTGGGCGACGTCGGGCTCTTAACAACCCGGTCTCGCCCACGTTATCGGCCGACTGCAACCATGCGAGAATTTTCTTCCCAGAGTGAGCGCCACTTCCGTCGCTCACTCTGAAAACTTCGGACACAACGAGGAGGAACAAACTGAAGGTCGATGGCGAGGATTACCGAGCGGTGTGGTGGGAAGGTGGCGCCGTCGGATATATAGACCAGCGTCTCCTCCCCCACAGGTTCGAGTCTGCCACCGCCTCCACCGTCACACAGGTTGCGGAGGCCATCACCGGGATGGCCGTTCGCGGCGCGCCAACCATCGGCGTCATGGCCGCGTACGGGATCGCCCTCGCGACAACAACCGGCGAGTCGCTTTCAGACGCATACGACACTCTGCTGAGCACGCGTCCAACTGCCGTGAACCTCAAAGTGGGATTGGACACCGTGATGGCCGCTGGACCGGATGTGGGAGATAAGCCTGACGCCGCAGCGATATTAGGCGCCGCCCGGATGCATGACAATTCCGAAGTTACGGCCGCTCGTGATATCGGCCGCCACGGCGCCAAACTTCTGGCGCACGGATCACGCGTGCTCACCCACTGCAACGCCGGTTGGATGGCGGCCCAGGACTGGGGCACTGCCACGTCCCCAATATACACCGGAGCGCGTGAAGGCATGAACCCATTTGTATGGGTCTCCGAAACACGCCCCCGCCTGCAGGGAGCACGGATCACCGCCTGGGAGATGGTCAACGAGGGCATCGATCACCGGCTCATTGCGGACAGCGCCGGAGCGCAACTCATGCGGCAGCGCAAGGTAGACATCGTCATTACCGGAGCTGATCGCATCGCAGCTAACGGAGACACCGCGAATAAAATCGGCACCTACTCGCACGCGCTTGCAGCACGCGCAAACGGAATACCGTTCTACATCGCGACGCCTTTAACCACGTTCGACACCGACACTCCAGACGGTGAATCGATCCCAATCGAAGAGCGCGACGAAGACGAAATGGTTTTCGTGGAAGGATTGACCGACACAGGCGAGATCCAACGAGTAAGGGTTGCGCCGTTGGAGACGAAGGTGGTCAACCCCGCATTCGATGTAACGCCCGCCACACTGATCACTGGGTTTATCACCGAAGTCGGCGTCATTCCTGCCACGCCGGACGCGATAGCTGATGTGTTCAGGCACCCGATACGCTGGTAAATGCGGGGGCTCGCGTGGCCGGGGTTGGGACTGCGGTTATTCGATGCCCATTGCGCTCTTGAACGCGGATTCCAGACCACCGCCATCCCACGGTTTGTTCAGATAGGCGATCGCGCCCAGCGCCCTCGCAAGAGTCATATCCTGCCCGTCGCGTCGTGCCATAAGGACGATCACGGGGATTTCTGCCAAGTTCCCGTCCTTTTTCAACTCTTTAAGAATCTCAAAGCTATCCATGCGCGGCATCATCAGGTCGAGAAGGATAAGGTCCGGCTTCCGTTCCCGTGCCGCATCGAGCCCCAGATCGTCATCAGAGGCCTCGCCTTCGAGAAGGGTTGGAAGAACGAGGCGTAGATACGAATTATCGTCCACTACAAGAATTCATGGCCCAAGTAGTATCGAACTGGGATGACGGGTCACACGAAGGCCACGGTATTCTTCAATCTAATGACTATGCCACGTGGGTACGTCTGCGATACCAGAAATTCCTACGTTATCTCACCAACACGGTCATTTCTTCGCAAGATATGACATAACCCACCAACGATTCCTGCCATCCACGTTAATGCTCGTGGGTTAGCTATACTCAGGACGGCCCACATTCAAGAAACAATCTCCAATTGGCACCAGCCATATGATGCAATTTACTTCGACCGATCTTGGGAAATGGGAATCCCCTTACCTCACCCTGACCGCGGGCGAACGCCACTCATTGACGCCCGAAGGCGTCTGGATGATCGGCGACAAGCCGGGATTACTGGCGATATTTGATGATGACGAGATCGTATACGTCACTTCTACGAAGAACCTAGCAAAGACCCTGCAAGCGCTTCCACGCGAAGGCGCCGATGTTGAGTTAAGGACACTAGCGGCGATCGTAGACCTCGGTGTGCCCGGTAAGACGGCCGCAAAACGAGCCAGCAAAGGGCCTACGGCGCAACGGGTCACACGGCTCATCAACCGCATGACTTTCTCTGTGGCACAGGTGGCCCCCGCGCATATGGACGCCATCAGGGACGCGTTCATCGCGATCGCGGACCCGCGCTACAACGGCCGCACGTCTATGGCCAATCAGGCGCTCGATCTACTGCCAAAGTAGACCTGCCACCTTTATTGGAGTCCCGACCCCTAATCTCCGGCGGCCGGACTTCCGCCGGAAGATTCATTCTGAACGATTTTGGGGAGCAGAGACATCACAGCGTTGGCGAGCTTGTCTGGGTCGTGTCGCACGAAGATACCCTCCGCCACTAGATCATTTTCAACCACCCATGGGACCAGCGCCTTCATCCGGGAGAGATCGTACTCAACGATCCGAGCACCCAACTGCAGGTATCGCTGTTGCACACGTTCGCTGAACTCGGTGGAGTTGACCAGAACGACGTCAATCCTCGAGTTGTGGCCGATATAACGATTGACCTCGCTAACAAATCGTTCCGCCGTAAATCCGTCCGTCTCACCCGGCTTGGTCATCAGGTTGGTGACGTAAACCAATCGGGCACGGGTTGACCTGATCGCCTCACCGACGCCCTGTGCGAGAAGGTTTGGGATGAGGCTCGTGTAAAGATCCCCAGGAGACAACACGATGAGATCGGCGTGCGCGATCGATTCCAGCACGGGCGGGAATGCGTACGCCAGAGGGGAAAGGAACACGTGGTCTATCTCCACGCCGTCCTCATTGCCACGTGTGTCTATCAGGGCCTCTTCTTCCAGTTCCCTGCCATCAGACAAAACGGCGTGCAGATGCGTATCCGTCAGGGTGACCGGCAACACACGCCCGCGGATGTTGAGGATCCTTGACGCAGCCTCGATCGCCCGATCGTGCGCGCCTGTGATCTCCGTAAGCGCGGCGAGTAGGAGATTGCCTACGCTGTGGCCCTCAAGCCCCTCCCCCATCGAGAAACGGTGCGTGAACAACTGGCGTAACATCGCGCCCTGCTCGGCATCCCCGGCGAGGGCCACCAAGCACTGGCGGATGTCGCCTGGGGGCAGTTGCCCGAGTTCGTCACGAAGACGCCCTGAACTGCCACCGCTATCGCTCATCGCGACGACCGCCGTTAAATCCAGGTCAATCTCATGGTCTTTGAGGCCGGAGAGAACGCTAAAGTTCCCCGTCCCGCCTCCGATCACAACAACCGAAGGTTTCATATCCACTCGCCATCAATATGAGAATAGGGGTTGCTCGTGCGCACACTCGTTATTAATCACGGGCCGCAAGGCGCGTCCACTCTCGCACGTCAAGTGGTAGTAATGTCAACGCTGGCCAATGACGAAACTATCGTGCTTGCAGGTTTCAAATACCGCGTAGTGACTTCGGCAAGACCAAAAAATGCCAGGCCTGCGGATCCTGATCCCTTTGAATCCGCAGGCCTGATGGTGACAAGTCGGACTGTAAGCCGGGTTCTGTCCAAGTCCGGCCGCGGGTTTACGATCTAGCCTTCCTCCCCGCGGTCGATCTCTGTGCGGTCATCCATCTAGCCCTTCCGTTGCCGGAAGGGTCAAGCGGCCAACCCGGGGACTGGCCAGACGCCTGCGTCCCCCTATTTGGCCTTGCACCGGATGGGGTTTACCCTGCCCCGGCCGTTACCGACCGGGCGGTGAGCTCTTACCTCGCCATTTCACCCTTACCCTTCCGTTTCCGGAAGGGCGGTATGTTTCTGTGGCACTGTCCGTCGGGTTTCCCCGCCCCGCCGTTAGCGGGCATCCTGCCTGGTGGTGCCCGGACTTTCCTCCCTCCCGATCCGAAAATCCGAACCAGGACGGCGACCGTCCGTCCTACTTGCCAAACTCGATGGTACAGCGCCAGCCGTCCCGATCCCACTCTGTTCGCGATCCTTACAGGGCTTAAAGCCGGTTATTCCGACGTGCCAGCACGATAGACAGGCTCGACCCGATCAGCATGCACGATCACCCTGTCCACGAACGAAGCGATCGCTACATGAAGCTCTCCGGGGTCAGCCGTGTCGAATGCGCCAAGCGCATCCTCAAACGTAAATTCACCGCCCTGATCGGCGCGGTTTGACTCAGTCATGTTCCGCGTTGTCTGTAGCTCATCCAGGGGTGTTGCGAGATCTGATACATTGCCACGACCCGACGCCACGGCGCGTACCGACTCCATGAACTGGTGTTCGGCCGCCCTCAGGTTGTCGTTACTTGTATCGCTCAGAATCGGACTGAACGACGCCCTCAAACTCTCGATCGGTTCGGCCCGCAGCGCGTCCAGGGTCGCCTGATCCAGATCCGACTCACGCCATCCCGGGTGTGGCTTTTCCTCACGGACCTCCTCTTCCATCACACCTATGGAACGCGATGGACATGCGTAGTAGCGATACGATCGCATCGCCGTACTCCCGTCTACCCTCGTCCAACGACTCTTTCTCTCAAGGCCATGCATGCCCCGCCCGCACGACCAGCACCGGGCGAGTCCGCTGAGCATGTAGGGGCTCAAAACACGCGTCTTCCGCACAGGGCTACGTGAGGCCATGATCACCTGT
>JAPYSM010000062.1 GCA_029936485.1 Dehalococcoidia bacterium | reverse complement strand
CGGGTCATGCGCTATGCGCGTGGACGGGCAGGCGAAGCTGGTCTGCAAGACCCGGGTCAGCTCCGTTGCGCCAAACGGAGAGACGATCACGATCGACCCGGTCGGCAACATGCCGGTTATCAAGGATCTGGTCGTGGAGTTCAAGCCATTCTGGGACAAGATGCGCGCCGTAACGCCATACCTTCGACCCGAGGGCGTCGTACCCGAAGCGGAATACTTCGCATCAGATGAAGACATGGTCCACCTTGTTGGCGTCGTGAACTGCATCCAGTGCGGCGCCTGCGTATCAGACTGCACCGTGCTGGAAGTGGACGACAGCTTCCTTGGCCCGGCCGCCTTCGCAAAGGCTTACAGGTTTGTGAAGGACCCCAGAGACGGCCATCAGAAAGACCGGCTTGAGGACTTGAACAAGCCCTCAGGCGTCTGGGACTGCACACGCTGCATGCAGTGCGTGGAGGTCTGCCCGAAGGATGTCGATCCGATGGGACGGATCATGTTGATGCGTGACATGGCCATGGAAGCCGGGTTCAACAACACATCTGGATCACGTCACACAGAGTCGTTCGCCAAGTCGGTCAAGAAGAACGGCCGGCTGGATGAGATGAAACTGGCCGTGGACAGCATGGGCAAGTTCAACATCCCGGCACTTCTCGATTCCGCACCCGTCGGACTCAGGGCGATGCGTAAAGGCAAATTTCCGTGGAAAGGGCACAAATCGTCTGAGCCGGACAGGGTGAAGCAGATATTTGAAAAAATCGAGGGCAAGTAAATGAAGTACGCCTTCTACCCTGGATGTGTCGCAAGGGGTGGCACGCCGGAACTTATGGTGTCAGCGAACGCCGTGATGGATCGCCTCGGTATCGAACGCGAGGAGATCGTGTCTGCGGCCTGTACCGGTGCCGGCGTTCTCCAGGAACGAAACCAGAAGCTGGGCGACGCTCTTAACGTCCGCACCTTCGCTCTCGCAGAGAAGATGGGGTTGCCGATCATGACGATCTGCAGCACCTGCCAGGGCGTAATGTCCCAGGCCAACCGACGGGTCCTACGAGATCCCGAGTATCTGGCCGAGATCAACGAGGTCCTCGCCGAAGAAGGTCTGGAGTACAAGGGAACGATCGTCATCAAGCACTTCTTGTGGGTGCTGGTGGAAGAGATCGGTATCGAGGAACTACAGAAGACGTTCACAAAAGAGCTGTCAGGCCTGAAGTTCGCTCCGTTTTATGGCTGCTACATCGTCCGGCCGAGCGACGCGCTGGGGTTCGAAGAGCACCCGGAGCGCCAGACCTCGCTCGAGACGGTGATCGAATCTACCGGCGCAGTTGCGGTGGAGAACGACGGTAAAACAAAGTGCTGTGGCCTGCCGATACTGCTGATCAACCAGAGTAATGCCATCCAGATGGTTACCAACCACACAGGAGAAGCGAAGGACCTGGGGGCCGACGCCATGGTCACCCCCTGCCCGCTTTGCCACCTGAACCTGGACGGTTACCAGCCAAAAGCGGCAAAGCGCAGGCCGAGCGGCAAGATTGATCTGCCGATTCTCCACTTGCCTCAGATGCTGGGGCTGGCGATGGGCATGCAACCAAAGGAGCTGGGACTCCAGCGCCACATCATCTCCACCAAAGAGGTAATCGGTAAGGCGGCAGCAGCCCCGGCGGTGGTGAGCTAGTCGAGTGTTCCACGCCTATGCCTGTAGTTAAGTCGCGGCGCCAGACTAAGACAAATAAAAGAGGGCGAGCACCATGAGGTGAGTCGCCCTCCTTGCTCTTAATGGCTGTGGGTATGGCCGTCCCCGTGGTCATGTCCGTGGTCGTGGCCATCGCCGCCAGAATGCGTCTCTTCGTAGAGTCCGCCGTCCGGTACTACGTCTACCGGCATTATCTCTTCGGTGAATATGATTTCTCCACTAAAAATGCGGCTGATATCCCCGATGCCTTTCTCCATGATTCCATGTTGAGACAGGTGCGGGCCGATATGCGCAAGAAGTAACTTCTTGACGCCCGCAGCGGCCGCCATCTCGGCCGCGCCCACTGTTCCACACTGGCCTCCGCCTTCACCCACCGCGTTCATTGCGTCCTGATCATCCCAGCACATACACACGAGCGCATCAGCGCCCTTCGCCAGGTCGATGACCGACTGACACGGCTGTGTGTCGCCTGTGAACACCACCGACCCGCTGGTGGTGTCCATGCGGTAGGCGAGCGAATCCAGGTAAGGCTGCACATGCTCCGCGGGGGCCGAAGTGACCTCCCATTTCTTGGTCGTCAACACGGTCCCAACGCCCACGTCACGGGCATCGACACTCGGGGGCTTTCTCGGCAGCTTACCGCCACGATTCACGTATACGTTCTGGCTCAGCGGGTGATTTACACGAGCCTTCCAGTCATGCGTGAACGCTCCATCCGGGCCGATCAGTTTATCCGTTATAGATTCCGTCAACGTCGGGCCAAATACCTTCAGATCGTTCTCTTTACCGATGCTCTGGTCCCATCGAGTGAGCAAGAAACACGGATAGTCCACATCATGGTCGAAGTGGTGATGCGTAAAAAAGAGGTTGTCGATTTCCGTCGGAAACATGCCCGCCTGGACCAGTTTGTGCGTCGCCGCCGGCCCGCAATCGAACATGATGAACTCGCCATCAACTTCCACTACGTACGCGGTTCCAAAACGGGTAGGAGTAGGTGTTGGCGTACCCGCTCCCAGGACATGAATACGGGGCATGTCAGCTCCTTGTACAGGTTGTTATTCACGCCCGGCGTATTTGTAAATCAGCGCGGGCTAAGTATCGACAGTCTGCTCCATTCAGAGTCTGCGCGGGAACCCTGAATCAAGTCCAGTGCATCAGACGCGAAAACGAGGCGGAAGAAACCCCGCCCCGTTCATTTGTTTCGACGATAATTAAAAGCTACGAGTTAGCGGCCATCACGTCGATGAGTTCCTGGACCGAATCCGCAGATGCCTTGAGAGCTGTAGCTTCTGCGTCGGTAAGGTCGATCTCGATTATCTCCTCAACGCCACCTGCGCCCAGCTTCACCGGAACACCGGCATAAAGCCCTGAGATCCCGTACTCGCCTTCGAGGTACGCGGCGCACGGAAGTATCTCTTTCCGGTCTCCCAGAATAGCCTCAACCATCTGCACGGCGGCGGCAGAAGGAGCGTAGTAGGCGGAGCCGGTCTTCAGGTAGTTGACGATCTCTGCGCCGCCGTCACGGGTCCGCTGCACGATCTCTTCAAGCCGCCCTGCTTCGATCATCTCGGTGACTGGCTTACCGCCGACCGTCGTTGTGCCAAGCAACGGAACCATGGAGTCTCCATGGCCGCCAAGCACGTATGCCGAGACGTTGGTGACAGAGACGTTTAGTTCTTGCGCCAGAAAGGTCCGGAACCTTGACGTGTCCAGGATCCCGGCCATGCCGACTACGCGTTCTTTCGGGAACCCGCTGACCTCGTAGGCCTTCTGGACCATCGCGTCAAGCGGGTTCGAAACGATAACTAAAACGGCGTCCGGGGAGTGTTTAACCACTTCCGTGACGACCGATGTCATGATCTTCATGTTGGTGAGCAGCAGGTCGTCTCGGCTCATGCCGGGGCGCCTTGCAATGCCCGCCGTGATCACAACCACGTCGGAAGCCGCAGACTTCTCGTAGTCGTTCGAACCTGTCACGCTTACGTCTGCGCCGGATACGGGTGTGCTCTCGGCCATGTCAAGCGCCTTGCCCTGTGGCAAGCCCTCAACGACATCAACAAGCACGACATCCGCAAGCGCCTTGTCTACGATCCTTTGTGCCGTCGTGGCGCCGACATTTCCTGCGCCTACGACCGTTACTTTACTCCGCAACTCTCGTTATTCCTCTCGATATTTCGTTATTCGGTTCCGTAGTGATTACCTGTGCCCGTGGGGCGTACTTATGCCGGTGGGAATTTTTTACAGAGGGATGTTCCCGTGCTTTTTCGCAGGCATCGAATCCGTCTTGTTACGCAGCATTTTGAGCGCAGCAATGATCTTGGGCCTAGTATCGACCGGGTCAATCACGTCGTCCAGATAGCCACGATTTGCGGCGACATAAGGATTGGAGAACCGCTCTTCGTAATCTGCGATCAGTTCTTTTCGTTTGGCCTCCGGGTCGTCGGCTCCCGAGATATCTCTACGGCCAATTACGGCCACCGCGCCTTCCGCACCCATCACTGCGATCTCCGCAGAGGGCCATGCGTAGTTGATATCACCTCGCAGGTGCTTGCTGCTCATCACTATGTAGGCTCCGCCGTACGCCTTCCGGGTTACGACGGTCACCTTGGGCACCGTCGCCTCGACGTATGCGTAAAGCAGTTTGGCCCCCCGCCGGATTATTCCGCCGTGTTCCTGTGCCGTACCGGGCATGAAGCCGGGCGTGTCGACAAGCGTCACAATTGGGATGTTAAATGCGTCACAAAATCGGATGAATCTCGCAGCCTTTTCAGAAGCGTTGATGTCCAGAACTCCGGCGTTAGCCGCCGGTTGCTGGGCGACGATGCCAATAGATTCGCCATTCATACGGGCGAATCCGATCAGGATATTCGGCGCGTACATCTCCTGGACCTCAAAGAACTCGCCGTCATCAACGATCGGCCTGATCACGTCCAGCATGCTGTACGGCTGGTTGGGATTGTCAGGCACAACCGTAGCCAGTGATTCATCTCTGCGGCCGGGGTCGTCCGAGGTCTCGTGGGGAGGTGCGCTCTCGACGTTGTTGGAGGGCAGGAAGGAAAGGAGTTTACGGACCGACAGGAAGCAGTTCTGTTCGTCCGGGGCGACAAAGTGGGCAACCCCGCTGATGCCCGCATGTGTCTGTGCGCCACCAAGGTCCTCCAGGGACACGTCCTCTCCGGTTACAGCCTTCACAACCCCGGGTCCCGTGATGTACATCTGGCCAATGCCATCGATCATGAAAATGAAGTCTGTAATAGCAGGGGAGTAGACCGCGCCTCCCGCCGTTGGGCCAGCGATGATGCTGATCTGGGGTATCACCCCGGAAGAGAGTACATTCCGCGTGAATATCTCGCCGTACCCGGCGAGCGATGTCACACCCTCCTGAATGCGTGCGCCTCCAGAATCGTTGACGCCAACAATCGGCGCGCCGATCCGCGCGGCGTGATCCATGATTTTTGAGATCTTCATCCCGGCGACTTCCGACAACGAACCGCCGAGGACCGTGAAGTCCTGTGCGTAGGCGCAGACGGTACGACCTTCAACTTCGCCATACCCGGTAACGACCGAGTCACTATCAAATCTCTGTTTGTCCAAACCGAGGTCAGATGCACGGTGGGTAACGAAGGTGTCGATCTCGTTAAAGGTTCCCGGATCAAACAACAGTTCCAGGCGATCGCGGGCCGTTAACTTTCCGCGCTTTCGCTGAGCATCGATTCGTTCCTGGCCACCGCCAAGAAGGGCTTTCTCGCGGCGATCAGCCAGCACGGTACGCGCGTCGGGAGGCTGCTCTGACTTGGACGATTCGGTATTGGTTGTATCCGTAGAGATTGCTTTGATCCCCGGTGAATCCGCGTGTCGCCATTTCACTTGAAAGCATAAAACGTCGACCCTTTTACTAGGGCCGTATAGTTGACCGCTTTCAAGCGGCAATCGTAGCGCACGGTCCGAGTCGTCGCAATCGAAATCACCATTTCCCCAAAGGATGTGACTTGTTGCCCGGTGATAGCCTATTCGTGGCCTGTTCTTATACCGGGCAACTGCCTGAATCGTTCCTGCAAGGCCCACATACGCCCGATGCGTCGGGAAATTCACAGAGGATTGCAGCCAGAGTGACCAACAGTGATGTCAATAACGCCGATCCCCGGGAATTATTGATCGGCGACAGCAAATTCGTCTGGGGAGCCCGGACTTACGTTATGGGGGTCTTAAACGTCACCCCTGACTCGTTCTCCGGCGATGGGACGGGTGACGACCTTCAACGGGCCGTGGACCTAGCGCTAAGCTTCGAGGACAATGGCGCAGACATAATCGACATTGGAGGCGAATCAAGTCGCCAAAAATCGGTATACAAGGACGCCCGCCCGGTGCCATCGGAAGAAGAGGCACGGAGAGTCATCCCGGTGATCGAGGCTCTGTGTGGTCGGCTGGGCATCCCTATCAGTATCGATACACAGAAGTCGACCGTCGCCAGTCTGGCCGTTGTGTCCGGGGCATCGATGGTGAACGACGTGTCTATGTTGGGGGCTGACTCTGGCATGGCCGAGGTCATAGCCGGGCTCGATGTGCCGTTGATCATCAATCACACCCGGACGCGAGCGGTGTATCCATCCGGCGTGGTGCCTGAAGTGATCGAAGACCTGCGCCGAGCGGCTAAATTGGTTGAAGACGCCGGGCTCCTGCCCTCAAAGGTGATCCTTGATCCGGGAATCGGGTTCGGCAAAACCGTGCAGCAGAGCATCGACATGCAGCGCGGCCTGTCGAAACTGGTCGATCTCGGATACCCGGTATTGATTGGCACATCCCGCAAATCCTCAATAGGAAAGGTCCTCGGACTCCCCGCGGACCAACGAATCGAAGGGACCGCAGCGACCGTGGCGCTGGCGATCGAACGAGGAGCGGACATTGTGCGCGTGCATGACGTCAAAGAGATGGTGCGCGTGGCCCGGATGAGTGACGCAATCGTCCGTGGCTGGAGTCCGAAGACGTGACCGGTGAACTCCTCACGGCGTACATCGGACTCGGCTCCAATCTTGGGTCGCACCACGGGGACCGCGCCCGCCACCTCGAGTTGGCCCTCGAAGCGTTGGGGTCGGTGGGAATTGTGGTCCAGCTGTCGTCGATATACGAAACAAACGCGTGGGGCGTTCCGGGCAAGCAGCCCGACTACCTGAACCAGGTTGCGGCGCTTAAGACGGAACTCGGCCCCAGAGCACTTGTCGTGGCGATGTTGAAGATCGAGGCTGATATCGGACGGGTACGGACCGAACGATACGGCGCAAGGATCATCGACCTGGACGTATTACTGTTGGGTGATGTCGTAATCGATGAGCCCGGGGTTCAGATTCCGCACCCGAGACTGCATGAGCGGGCGTTCGTCCTCGTCCCACTGGCTGAGATCGCCCCGGACCTTGCGCATCCTGGCTCCGGCGTGACCATAGAAGAGTTTCTTGGCCGAGTTGAGAGCGGAGGAGTGAGGCTAGCGGGAAACGGCCGTTAAGGGCCTACTGGCTCTACCCCGCAACGGCCGTTTCAAAGATCGCCCTGAGCACACCAGCCATCAAGAACACGACCACGCCGCCAAGTAACAGGGCGTTGTATCCGAATAACCACGACAGCCGTTGGGTAATTCCGGACCTAGCCTCCGGCACGAACCCGGTTTTGCGCAGGCTCCACACCATGTAGAACATCCACCCGGCGATCACCATCTTGGCACTGAGCACGATGAAATAAGCCACCGTAGCGTCGTCGCCGGTGAGTCGCTCAAACATGAGGATCAGGCCGGTGACGACGATCGTGATAATCGAGACGTCCACAAGTTCACGATATGGGCCAATAAAGCGTCCGATCACCGGTCCGACGCCATCCGGGTCTACGTGTTGCGCCGGCCGAACGATCAGCGCAAAGAAAACGCTACCGCCGATCCATGCAACGGCGCCGAGCGCGTGCAACCATCGCACGAGCACGATTAGCCCATCCTTATATTCCCCCACCTCACCTAGCGCGGCGGCAAGAGGAAGCACTGAGAACATCCCGGTCATCATTTCATGGTATCCATACTGGGATTATCTCAGGCCACAGAACCGATGCGTCCTATTAGACATATTGCGATTTGGGGAGATCGGAGAGATTCTGGCGGTCCTAGGAGCCAGAGACATCTACCGGAGTGGATGCAGGCGCGATGGTCGAGTTGATAAGCGTTTCCAACGACCCGGCACTCAGGATTCCAGCATGCTTCTTGACGATATTGTGGTCACTATCGATGAAAATCGTCGTCGGGAATCCGACGATCTCGAAGTCACGAACCATCTGGTTCTCGGCATCGGCGCCTGACGGGTACTCGATTCCAAGCTCGTCAAGGAACTCTTGGCCCTCTTCGGCGGAATCTAAACCCAGGAGTTGGACCCCCAGAAACTGGATTTCATCGGCATGGCCTTCGTATGCGGCCTGCAGGTCTGGTAACTCCGCACGACAGGGCGGACATGACGGGAACCAGAAGTTCAACACTAAGGGTCTGCCCTTAAGTCGATCCAGATTAAATACGCCGTGGCTGGGAGTGGACACTTCGAAGTCCGAAGCGTCACCAACAGGCAGGAGGGCCGCCGCCCCGGTCGCTATGGGATCCTGAACTGGTGGCGAATTCGTTTCAGATCCAGCGCCGTCTGAGGTTCCACAAGCGACGGCCACTAGCGTCATAGCGGCAAACGCTGCCAGTAGCAGCCGGCACACGTTGCCCCCTGGGTACGTTGTGATCGCATCCCACCGGGCCATGGCAGATTTATCCGTTGAAGAATGTGCCGATTGGATCATATTCCGATGGTCTCCGTGATCGTTCTCAGATCAAATGGCGGGATGACACCCGATTCAAATAGCGACATCTACGCAGGAGTGATCTCTCTTTGATGACTGATACGCCTGTTCGGAGCCACGCGATTTCGCTTATTTCCCTTGAACTAGGGAGTATTAGCCGCGACATGTCTCTCGAAGTTTTTCGAGTTGGTCTTCCAACGCCGCCTTCAAACCGTCGATCGGCACCCGGTCTTGAACCATGGTGTCACGGTCACGGATTGTCACAGCGTTGTCCTCTTCGATCGTTTTAAAGTCCACCGTCACACAAAGCGGGGTGCCGATCTCGTCCTGCCTCCGGTAGCGACGTCCGATACTCTGGGTATCGTCGAACTGCGCGTTGAAGTTGGCCCGCACGAGGTCGTACACCTCACGTGCCTTTGGGGCCAGTTTCTCGTTACGGGATAGCGGAAGCACCGCCACAGCCACGGGCGCGATGTCAGGGTGGAAGTGCAACACCGTGCGCTTCTCCTTGCCCTCACCCTCTTCGTCGTATGCATCCGCCATGAACGCCAGTGCGGAACGGTCTGCACCCATAGCCGGTTCAACCACGTAAGGGACGAAGCGTTCCTTTGCGGCGTCGTCAAAGAACGAGAGATCACGACCGCTGCGCTCAATGTGCGCCTTGAGGTCGAAGTCGGTCCGGTTTGAGATCGTCTCGAGCTCACCCCATCCCCAGGGAAACTCGTACTCGATATCGGCAGAACCCTTCGAATAGTGCGGTAGCTCGTCGGCCTCATGCTCCCGGACCCGAAGTTTTTCGCCCCGGATACCAAAATTCTTGAACCAGGCGTCCGAGAATTCGATCCAGTAACGATGCCACTCCTCATCCGATCCGGGCTTGCAGAAGAACTCCATCTCCATCTGTTCAAACTCACGCGTACGAAAGATGAAGTTGCCGGGGGTGACCTCGTTCCGGAACGACTTTCCTATCTGGGCGATGCCAAACGGGATGCGCTTGCGGGTGGTTGTCTGGACGTTGTC
The DNA here is from genome assembly GCA_029936485.1 of Dehalococcoidia bacterium. Taxonomy (GTDB): domain Bacteria; phylum Chloroflexota; class Dehalococcoidia; order Lucifugimonadales; family Lucifugimonadaceae. The sequence continues at coordinate 2,019 of JAPYSM010000062.1, read as the reverse complement.
AAAGTTGATGAAGATGCCCTGCGCCGTCTCCGGGCGCAGGTATACGACCGCAGCATCGTCCTCTACAGGACCCATAAAGGTCTTGAACAGCAAGTTGAATTGACGCGGTTCAGAGAATTTGGACTCGCCGCAGTGCGGGCACTTGTCGCCGACATGGTCCGCACGGAACCGGCGATGGCAACCACCGCACTCTACGAGCGGGTCAGAGAAGTTCTCCACGTGGCCGCTCGCCACCCATACCTCGGGACTCTGGAGGATCGCCGAGTCCAACCCGACGATGTCATCCCTGTCACGGACCATCGACTTCCACCACATGTCCTTGACGTTACGCTTCAGCTCCACGCCCAGCGGTCCAAAGTCCCAGGTGCTGCCAAGTCCGCCGTAGATTTCCGAGGCCTGGAAGACAAAGCCGCGCCGCTTGGCGAGGCCAACGATTGTTTCCAGATCAGTGTTTTCGATAGTTCGAGTGATCGGTGACATCTTTTTCTCGGGCGCGTCCCTATGAAACATGACTAACGCAAAGAAAGGTAAAGGAGCCAGGACGCGAATAAAGGGTGACGGCCCCGCTGGCTGCCAGGCCGAAGGATTAGTTTAACGATAGATCGGACTTGGCGAGTACCTAATTGGACGGTGAATACCCGAATGGCGTTGACACCAAGTTGGTGGCTCCCTACATTCCCGACATCTTCAAACTTGAAGTGGAGTGAATCATGACCGAGAGTTCTTTGGGCCAACTAGACGGTAAGGTTGCCCTTATAACAGGGGGAGCCCGCGGAATCGGCCTGGGCATAGCGACGGTGCTGGTAGAACGTGGTGCCACTGTAGCGATATGTGATCTGGCCCAAACCGCCTGCGACAAGGCGGTATCTGACCTGGGGGCAACTGGACACTCAGTCCTGGGCACGGTAGCGGATGTCACGAGCCGGGATTCGATGGAGAGTGCTGTAGCGAATGTGATTATGACCCTGGGGGGTATCGATATTCTCGTGGCGAACGCCGGGGTCTGGGCCTCTGAGGGTTACGAAAACCGTCCCGAATATAACGACGCTGACTGGGACCTCACGCATTCCGTGAACGTCCGTGGAGTAGTTAACGCCACCGAAGCTGTTATCCCATATATGAAAGGACATAGACGCGGGAAGATCGTCAATATCGCGTCCCATGGAGGCAGGAAACCACGAGGTACAGCAACGGGTCGCACGCTGGGAATGCCGTACAGCGTCTCCAAGGCCGGAGTGATTCAATGGACACACCTGTTAGCTGTAGAACTGGCCCCATTCAATATCAACGTAAACGCCGTGTGCCCCGGTGAATTGTGGACCAACATGATCGAAGGCATATACGCAAATCGCCAGAACCTCACAGGAGGTGGATCTGGAGGATCGGTACGTAATGAATATGACGAATCTATGCAAACCACGGTCCCTCTGGGCCGCGGTCAGACCCCGAGGGATATCGGCAACGCTGTGGCCTTCCTCGCGTCCGATGACGCCGCAGAAATCACCGGACAGGCCTTGAACGTCAATGGCGGAGCACGAATGAACTGATGGAGGGAGACAATCAAATTTCTGACTGTTGACTACGACTAGACGGAGTTATGAATGAGCAACGCTACCAATCTTGACGGTGCAGTAACACTGATCACGGGCGCCGGTCGCGGGATAGGGTTCGGTATCGCCGAAGTGCTTTCCGAACGCGGCTCGATAATCGCTATATCGGACCTTGACGCAGGCGCCGCCGGCACAGCCTCGGATGCCATCAACACAAGTGGCGGCCAGGCGGCTGCGTTCCGGGGTGATACTACATCGCAGGACTCGATGGACGCTCTCGCGGCGGCCGTGCTCCAGGAGTTCGGGCGTATTGATATCCTCGTCTGTAACGCCGGGGTGATTGGCGCGCCGGGATACCAGGATCGTGCGGAGCACACAGAAGCCGACTGGGACGCCACTTTTGGCGTGAACGTCAAGGGCTTCGTCCACACGACGAACTCGGTGACGCCACACATGCGTGACCGGAACA
>JAPYSM010000061.1:9120-11941 GCA_029936485.1 Dehalococcoidia bacterium | reverse complement strand
GCCCGATGGAGCGCTGGTCGCTTTCGTAGTCGCAGACAACTTCCGTCGAGGCGGGATCACAGCGCCCAAAATGCCACCGGCGAATATCTACTCCGTTCCGGCAACTGGTGGGCCAACAAAAAAGCTGACTAACAGCGAACGGTCCGACACAATGCCACGCTGGTCACCCGATGGCAGTTCGTTAGCGTTCCTGTCTGATCGAGAGGTCGATGGACAGCGACAGATCTACGTGCTCCCCCGCCATGGTGGTGAGGCGCGCAGGCTGACGGACGTACATGGTGATATTCCGAGCCCGCGTAGTCTCTCGCCGATGTCGTGGGCGGCAGATGGATGCTTCATCTCGTTTCTGAAGGTCGATGGCGAGACCGACGAAGATCGTGATCGACAATCCACAGGCGCTGACGAGATCGTTTTCGAAGAAAATCACCGATACCAGCGTTTGTGGATCGTGAACGTCGAAAGCGGAGAGACCCGGTGTGTATCCCCTGACGGCCTCCAAATTTGGGAGGCGACCGTATCGCCGGACGGGGCACGGGTCGCGGCTGTTGTGTCCGATTTGCCGTACGAGGGAGACTGGTATCTGAATCGGCTGGTCGTGTTCGGGATCGAATCGGACCAGGTCACCGTGCTTTACGACGAGAAACGCCCCGCGGCCAAGCCAGAGTGGTCGCCGGACGGAGCATCCGTGGCATTCCTGACCTCGATCTACAGTGACCGTGGCAACGACTCAGGCGATCTAATGCTGGTTCCGACCATCGGAGGAGAACCCCGTAATCTCACTTCGGATCACGGCGTCTCAGACCATTACGGCGTGTTCCATGAGAGCGGAAACGCCATACTGACGGCAACGAACGTTCACGGTGGCTCCGGCATCACCACCATAGATGTCGAGTCCGGAGAACGCACATACCTGTGGAACGAGAAGAAGGGATTCTCCAATTTCTCCCGCTCATCCGGCGTCTCTGGGTCTTCGGATTCTAGCGATCCGGTATTCGCGGCCGTGATCGACGACCCCGACCGTCTACCTGAAGTTTTCTCCGGGACTGAGGTCGATGGCGAGATTCAATGGAGGATCCTGACCGATGTACATGCCGATTGGTCCGATCTCGATATCGGCGAGACACGCGAGGTGTTCTGGGATAGCAACGATGGACTGCGTATCCAGGGTTTCTTGCAACTCCCACCCGGCTACACGAGCGGTCGAATTCCGGTAGCGATGATGGTGCACGGCGGGCCAACCGGCTCGGTCAGGTTCAACTTTCAGGACCACCACCGCTGGGCGAAGTTGATCTCTGACTCGGGAATCGCCGTGTTCCTGCCGAACTATCGCGGTTCAACCGGTTGGGGGGTACCTTTCGCCGAGACAAACGTCGGTGACATGGGCGGCGAGGACTTCCAGGACATGCTCGCTGGACTCGACCATCTCGTGGAAACGGGGATTGCCGACCCAGAACGGCTCGGCATCTGCGGCTGGAGCTATGGTGGCTTCACGGCGGCGTGGGCGGTGACGCAGACCAATCGATTCAAGGCCGCGATCATGGGTGCCGGGATCGCCGATTGGCGAGCGTTCCACGGCCGATCGTATCTGCATGTGTGGGATGCGATCCACTACGACGATTCCGACCCTTACGACCTCGATAGCGCACACGCAGCGTTCTCGCCGATCAACTTCGTCAAGAATGTCCAGACGCCGACGTTGATTCTCCACGGCGAGCAAGACTGGGACGTCCCGGTAGAGCAGGGCTACCAGTTCTTCCGGGCGCTAAAAGATCAAGGCGTAGACACCCGCCTCGTCGTGTACCCGAGAGAACCGCACGGCGTGGAGGAGTACGAGCACCAGCTGGATATCGCGAAACGCGTGCGGCAATGGTTTGAGGAGCGACTGCTGGACTAACTGCAAAGTCGACGCAATGTCCCGCCAGTCCCGATACAAGACAGGAGATTGAACGACCGGCGCCGTTCTGTTTGACCTGTTTGGGACTCTGGTTCCGTCGCCGCCGGTCAGGGAGTACAAGAACGTCGTCGATTCCGTCGCAAGGATCGCCGGGTTGCGGGTGATGCATTCTTTGAACGATGGATGCCCGTCAACGATTATCGGTTGATGGGGACGCACGGGTCGTCTGAGAGCAAGATCGGGCACGTAATAGAGTTCTTCGGGAACACGCTGTTGGACGAGCATATGGCCGAGTGTGGGCGGGTTGGGCGTGATCCGCTGCACCGCTTACTGAACCCGAAACCTGACTGTCGCGACATGTTGCGGCGGCTTTCCGACCACGGTATCGCGCTGGCCATCGTTTCTGACTGTGGGTTTGACGTGCCCGCGATTTGGCCACGCACACCGTTCGCCCATCTTTTCACCATAACGATGTTCTCGTGCGTTCTGGGCATTCGGAAACCAGATGCACGCCTCTACGAGGCAGCCATGGATGGTCTGGGCGTGACACCGTCCGCATGCATGTTCATTGGCGACAGGGGTTCCAACGAACTCCAAGTCGCTCGGAACCTTGGTCTCGCCGCCTACTTGCTCGACGACCAACCGGCAGACCAGAGCACGGTGCTACGAGTGGACGTCCATGAATGAGACGGTTCATCCATCCAGGCGATGGTTGATCGCACACATTGAGTAAAGTTCAACTAGCATCGAGTCAGATAAACAGCACGTTCCTCGACAACAGCTGTATCCAAATAAGCGTCTATCCGAACCGTACACGGTAGCGTGCCTTGGATCTCCAAAATCCGGTGTGACGCCGACTCGTGGCGTCGTTTATGTGCCGGGCGTAGACTCCAATTCTCGTGGGCCCGCGTATTCCATCGCCGATTT
>JAPYSM010000061.1:6366-9020 GCA_029936485.1 Dehalococcoidia bacterium | reverse complement strand
ATGTGCCGGGCGTAGACTCCAATTCTCGTGGGCCCGCGTATTCCATCGCCGATTTCAGACCGCACAGCGGTAAGGAGTGGCCACCGAGACATGGGCTGGCAATACGGTCTAAACCAATGCGAGCCTTGATCAAAGCCTGACGCCCGGATGGTGAAAATGCAGCGCGCTACTCGAGAGGTCTTGTACTACGAGACCGGGGCCGATAACGCGGTCACGATGACCGTCAAACCCGGCGAGGTCTTCGAAGTAGAGACCCAAATGAACCGGGGGCCCGACTCAGATCATCCCTCCGTTCCTGACCACCTGCGTAAGTACTACAACACGGTGCGTAGCGATAGCCTGCCCACCGACAAAGGCAACGCATCGTCCGGCGCCATACGGGTCGAGGGCGCAGAGCCGGGACAGGTTCTGGTCGTCCATGTCGAGAAGATCACGCCTCACAACATCGGATGGACCGGCTACCGGGGCAACACGAGCGCAATGCCCGGCTGGCTTGGTGATTCCAACGTAGGCCCGACCTCCAAAGTCGTTGAGATCCGTGACGGCAAAATAATCTGGAACGATAAGTTCTCGATCCCAATAAAGCCGATGCTTGGCTGCGTCGGCGTTGCCCCGTTACGAGACCGTTGGGTCAACTCGTGGGCTGGCGTGTGGGGCGGCAATTTTGACATCCAGGAAGTCACCGATGGTGCACAGGTCCACATACCTATTCAGGTTCCCGGGGCCAACCTGCACATCGGCGATATGCACGCCCTTCAAGGCGATGGCGAGATCTGCGGGGGCGGCGGCATCGAGACCGGCGGTATCGCCCGGTTGAGGGTGGAGCTCAAAGACAAGCCTGCCAACATGACCTGGCCTCGGATCGAGAACGACGAATACATCATGACTACCGCACAGGCCCGCCCGGCGGAAGACGCCTTCCGCACCGCCCTGAGCGAGATGTTGCTGTGGCTTGAGGAGGAGTACAACTTCGCGCGCAAGGACGCGTTCATGTTCCTCGCTCAGGTCCTTGAGGCTCGAATAACCCAGTTCGTAAATCCGACCTTTAGCTACGTTGCAAAGGTCAAAAAGGGATACCTGGAGTGGACGAAGTGAGTCCGGCACTCGAGTACAACTACACCCGCTTCCTGTTGAACGTGGACATGGCGTCCTTCAACAAATTCCGGGCCCGGGCGACGGGGGCCGTCATCGAATTCATAGGGGCACACCGGAAGATCAACGGCGAAGCGACCGCTACGATGATGGGAAGAGCTTCTGAACAGGGTCTCAAGCGAATAGAGGGGTCCCCGCGGGGGACGATTAACGTGAATTATCCCGAATACTTCCTAGAAAGCGACTTCGGAACGAAACTGTATGACTGAGTTGTACCGATTCGATAAAAGCCAGGCGCTCTACGACCGTGCCCAACAGATGGTCGCCGGCGGCATTAGCAGTCAGATTCGGCGCGCCGAACTGCCCGTTCCGCTCTGGTTCGAGCGCGCCAAGAACGGCCTGATGTGGGACGTGGATGGCAACGAATACGTCGATTACGTAATGGGCATGGGTCCAAACATATTCGGTCACGCACCAGATTTCATTGTGGATGCCGTTGCACGGGACATGCGTGACGGATTCGTGTTCGCCGGACAAATGGAACTTGAGCTGGAAGTCACAGAGATGGTCCAGAGTTCGGTCCCGCTCAAAGGCCCGGTTCGATACGCATCGTCCGGCACGGAGATCGACCAGGTGGCGCTGCGACTGGCCCGGGGTTACACGGGACGCCCCAAATATCTCAAGTTTGAGGGCCACTATCACGGCTGGACGGACACGGTCGCGTTCAGTGTCCACCCGCCACTTGACGACGCAGGCCCGTTGGGCAACCCGATCGCCGTTCCAGAGTCAGGCGGGATGGCGCCCGGCTCCGACAAAGACATCGTGATCGCGCCCTGGAACAACCTCGATGCCCTGACGGCCGCATTCGAGCGTCACGGCAACGATCTGGCGTGCGTGCTCACCGAGCCAATTCTCTGCAACACGAACTGCATCATGCCACGTCCGGGTTATCTGGAAGGCATGAGGGAGCTGTGCGACCAGTACGGCGTACTGCTCATATTTGATGAGGTAATAACCGGATTCAGGGTCGCACTCGGAGGCGCACAGGAACTTCTCGGGGTGGAGCCCGACCTAGCGACGTACGCGAAGGCGCTGGCCGGAGGGTTCCCGTTATCGATGATGATCGGTAAACCAGAGATCATGGCGATGCTTGGCGACGGCCGTGTTCAGCACGGCGGGAGTTTCAACAGCAATGTGATGTCCATGTCTGCGGGGCGAGCGGGCCTGAAACACATTCTGCAAAATCCCGCTCGTTTTTACGCTGACCTGAATGCTCAGGGAAATCGTCTCATCCAAGGACTTAAGCGGGTGGGCCGGGAAGTTGAGTCAGATCTCCAGGTTCAGGGCCTCGGGTCCACCTTCTGGACCAACTTCACGACTAAAGAGGAAATTTTCGACTACCGCGACCACGCGGAGAACGTTAATGAACAGAAATATCATCGGTTCGCGCAAGCGATGCTTGAACGGGGGATACGTTTGAGCACTAACGGCCGGTGGCACGTGGCGTCGTCACACACGAACGCCGAGGTTGATCGCACCATCGAGGCGGCACGGTCCGCCCT
>JAPYSM010000061.1:0-6266 GCA_029936485.1 Dehalococcoidia bacterium | reverse complement strand
TGGGTCGCGTAAGAACATTAGGAGCAAATAATTGCGCTGGAGTTCTGCTGTTTCCGATATCTCATCGCTAACCAGAGCGGTAGATGATACGGCTGAGCAGGTAGAAATCGGGTTGGACGGTCCGTCCGCTGACCTGGTATTTGCCTTTATATCGTCACACCACGCGCCGTCGTACTACTCAGTGGTCGAACTGGTGCGTTCACGATTCCCCGGGGCGATCGTCATCGGCTGCTCGGCCGGCGGTGTCATTGGTGCCGGGCACGAGGTGGAAAAGACGCCGGGCGTGGCGCTGACGGCAGCCAGCCTGCCGGGTGTGGTCATCACACCATTCGAGTTCGAGAAAGAAGAATTACCAAATCCGGACGCATCGCCTGATGCCTGGGAGGCGTTAATCGGCGTTCCTGCCTCGGACCACCCGAGCATCGTTCTGCTACCTGATCCGTTCACCCTTCCATCGGAAGCACTCGTCGAGGGTTTGGACTACGCCTACCCGGACTCGGTCAAGATCGGCGGCCTTGCCAGCGGCGGCACCGTAAATGGCGCCAACGCCCTCTTTTCAAACCGCGGCACCCGCCGATCCGGCGCCGTGGGCGTCGCGCTCAGCGGCAACGTGGTGGTCGATAGCGTCGTCGCCCAGGGTTGCCGTCCGATCGGGACAGCTATGGTCGTAACAGGTTCCAACGACAACGTGATCACGGAACTTGATGGCGAGCTGCCTCTGGACATTCTGCGCAGCCTGTTTGACGAGGGCGACGAACGAGAGAAACGACTGATCAGGCGCTCGTTGCAGATCGGCATCCTTATGGACCCGTTCCAGGATCAGTTCGAGGCGGGCGATTTCCTGATCCGCAACGTAATCGGTGCGGACGGAGACAACGGGGCGCTTGCCGTCGGTGAGCGAATTCGTGAGGGCCAGGTGGTACAGTTCCACGTCCACGATGCCACATCTGCCAGCGCTGGCCTGGGAGCGAGTCTTACGCGCTACGCCAACGACCACCCGGACACTGCGCCATCGGGCGCTTTGTTGTTCTCCGCCCTCGGGCGCGGTGAACGGCTGTTCGGGAGGGTTGACCACGACACTGACCTGTTCCAGTCGGTGGTCGGCTCTATGCCGGTAACAGGCTTCTTCTGCAACGGCGAGATCGGGCCAGTCGGTGGCTCAACCTTCCTGCACGGCTACACCAGTTCCTTCGCGCTGTTCAGTCCAAGGGAACCGACCGCGGTTTAGGACGGACGGGCTTATCGCGGAGGAAACTTCCGGCCTGATTCAGACTTATTACTTATAGGTCGGGGGTTCAATTTGTGGCTGCCACGATGACCCAGGCAGAGGCGCATTCTGGTGCGACCGAACGATTCCGATTCTGGGGGCGTTGTTTGAGATCCGGCGGAGATCCCCTAATCGGTCCCTGACGACCGGCGGATCTGCGTCGACGAAATGTCCTCGCGGAACACTTCTACGGGAATGCCTCGCAGCATCGGGCGATAGCCAGCCGGAACGTTTAGATCCTGCACGGTCTTAAAACCGTCGTCGGTAACGCGTCCGGCGACGATGAAGGCGCAGCCGTTCCGCCTGATCTCGGACATTGCTGCAAGTGTCGCCGACCCGGTGTTATCCGGGTCGGCCTCACGCTGGTAAGTCGGGTAGTAAAGATCATCGAACAGTCGCACGGCGGTGTCGTAGCCGATAACAAACGAGGCCCCGGGCATGATGCGTGACTTCTCCAAAAAGGTCGGCGCACGCGATATTAGAGCCGTGTGACGCCCGGCGAACTGCGACATCCGTTCGCGAACTTCGTCTTCCGGCAACTCGGGCTTGTCCACATTCACGACAGACAACTCAAACACTCCTACAGTGCCGGTGATCTCTGTCGCGGCGTTGAGCATTCCCTCATGGCCCTGATGCAACGGGTTAAAAGCGCCCGAGAGTACTGTCAGGCCTACTGCCACGCCGTCGCTTATCGTGCCATCTGGCATGACCGAAACGACGCCGACGCGCCCCGCTATGACGCCGGCAAAAAGACGATCAGAGTCGTTCATCGGTCACATTCAGGTTTTCGCCCGGGAGCAACCCCGGATCGAGCTTCGATACGACACCGTTGCCAAGCGCGACCAGGTTCAGGACCAGCCGGCTCGTGACATCTTCCTCTCCGATGCGGTCACGTACGCCCTTGTCAAACTCGACCATAAAGTCCGTCCTGCGCGTCGCCGTCCTGAGGGCGCAGCAGGCCCGATGCGTTCCTCGTTTTGTGTAATCGGTCGCGATGGTCGCGGTGCAAGACACACCGATAACCGGCGAATCGTCATCGTCTGCGCGCAGGTGGAGCGCCCGTTCATACGCGCTATCCGCCATCCTGACGGCCTCTTCGCGAGAGACGTGAGTTTGGGCATCGACTCCCACGAACTCGTTGAGCGAGCTGATCGAATAGGGCACCCGACCTTCAAGAATGGTTCGAGATGCGCCGCCCTGATCAAATAGCCAACCAAGCGCAGAGATTCCCGCGCCGGTGACAACAATCACGGCCTTCTCCGGCCGGGAGTGGATCTCCTTCACGATTTCCAGGATCAGGTTTTCGACATCGCTCAATGCTGGTTTGCTCCATCTGAATTTGAAACTGCTGTTCGTTCTACCAGTTAATTCCAGTTCAGGTCTCGCCAACTCACGTTCATTCCGCGTGTCCTGTCTGGCTACTCGAGATGAAACACCTCTTCGAGCTGAACCATATTTTCATCCGGCCGGCCACCGTCCGGCGATTCAAAGAACGGCTCCATAAGTGCCTGCCATCGTGAGTTTGCGTCCTCGATCGACATCCCGTCGAGGGCCGCCTGAAAGTTATCTGACACCTCAACATAACCAAACATCAGCCCGTCGTGCCGCATGAACAGGCTGTAGTTGTGCCAGCCATGCCGTGAAAGAGCGTCCAGCATTTCAGGTGACACGTTCGTGTGATGTTCCTTGTAGTCGTCTATACGATCTTCCCGGACCTTGAGGAGGAAACCAACTCGTTGCATGTTCCTAATCTCTGAAATCACTTAACTTCATTGCCCGCAGGGACCATTTTGAAGCTCCCGCGGGAGGTTGACACATTCGCTGCGCGGTATGCTACCGCCCCGCTCGGATTCAGTTGAGGGGTCAAATAAACAACCCGATTGGGTTTCCATCACTATGAAGAGTTACGCACAGGTCCTGGATCTCAAAGACGATCCCGAGAAAATAGCGAAGTACAAGGAGAACCACCGGGCCGTGTGGCCGGAGGTACTGGAGTCACTGCGCTCGATCGGACTCGAAAAGATGGAGATTTTCCTGATCGGTACGCACCTGTTCATGTACTACACAGCGCCGGATGATTTTGTGCCCGAACGCGACTTTCAGGCGTACACCGATGCCAATCCCCGCGCCGAGGAGTGGAACGACCTGATGTCCACGTTCCAGACCAGAGTTCCAGAAGCGGGAGCCAATGACTGGTGGACACCGATGGAAAAGGTGTTCGACCTCGATTGGTAAACCGCTCCAATAAAACCGCATTCAAGCTCGGCTGAACGGAGGTAAGCCGCTTCACTGATGTCGATCGAATCGCCAGAAAAACCATCCGGAATCGATAAAATAATCCATTTCGTTCGATATGGCCTGCCCGTATTCGCGGTTATGGCCGCGATATTCGCCGTCTCCCAGGTTTCCGGCACGACAATCGGAGAAAGTTCAATACACGAGTCGGCCTCGGGAGTAGTTGGTCCGTACACAGACGAGCTCGCTCATTTCATCGAGTTCTTCGTGCTGAGCGCACTCATCATGCGCTGGATCCTGGCGGTGAAAGTTCCAAGTAACTCGGGCGAGTTGGACCCGATAATGCTCAGATCCACCGGCCAGAAGGCCATGTTGCTTGGTGTCCTGTACGCATTCAGCGACGAAGCACACCAGTGGTTCATCGCCGACAGGTCCGTGGAACTGATTGATCTATTGATCGACGGCATCGGTGCGATCATGGGATCCGCTGTGTACATGTCCGTGTTTCAGGCATGGCGACTCCAGAAAAGCAGGAACCGCTAATGACATCATCATTCGAAGCATGGGAGCTCAAGGCCCGGCAGACTGAGCTGCTCGAAGCCATCGAAGACGCCGTGCAGATGGCGGAGGAGATGAGCGGGCCGCCGCAACCGATTTACGTAGGCAACAAGATCCGGGAGGAAGTGGTCGCAGCCCTGTATGACGCTCGTACCTACATTGAGGTAGGTCAGGTAGCAGCGCCTGCGATACGAGACCGCCTGAGGGATGCGCGCCTGGCCACCTCAGAGCTCTCTGCCGAGGACAAGTCGTTTGATCGATTGTTCAGCCGATTACGAGCCATATCCGAGAACGCCGACAACGCCGCCAAACTGGAGTAGGTTTCTCGAACACGCGTGCTACTATTCGCACGTGATTAGGAGCGCTGAAGGAGTTGCCCGATCTAACTCATAGCGCTCCCGGTTTCACCCCTCGCCAACCCCCTGTTACGAATGGTGAATACGAATTGAGCGAGGCCAGGGTAGATATCCAGGTCGACACCAGATTTCAGCAAGCATTCGCGGCGGCCAGTTTGGACCGTTTACTCTTGGACGTGGCCGAAACTGCCTTGATACGCGAATTGGTATCCGGGCCCGACCATGTGACGCTAATCATCACGGACGACAAAGCGTTGCGTAAGTTGAACCTGAAGTTCATGGGATATGACGAACCGACGGACGTGCTGTCTTTCAATACCGGGGTTAGTAACTCTGGGCCTAGTAACCTCGCCTCCGGTGAATATGATCCTTCTGACGGTAAGGAAGCCGGTTCTGGTAATGCCGAAATGCTCGATTGGCCGGATGTCGATGGCGAAGAGTCGGGCGAGCTGGGTGACATTGCGATCTCTTACGAACGGGCCATTGCACAGGCTGAAACCGCCGGTCACGATGTCGCTCATGAGCTTTCAGTGTTAACTGCACACGGAGTCCTTCACCTTCTGGGCTACGATCATGCAGAGCCGGAGGAACACCGGGTAATGTTCGGGAAAACGGACGATATTCTTGCAGCGGTGCCAGACCGCTCAGACAGGCCCGATGCAGTTGGGAACCCGATCGATGACCAGTAACAACGAAGTTTTCTATCGAAAATGGCGCCCGCAGAGATTTGACGAAGTAGCGGGCCAGGATCACGTAACGAAAACGCTAAGACAGGCGTTGCGGACAAATCGCGTCGCCCACGCGTACCTACTTTGCGGCCCACGCGGCACGGGAAAGACCTCCACCGCACGAATTCTCGCGAAGGCCCTGAACTGCATAGACCAGCGCGACGGCGAGCCGTGCGGCGGCTGCGACAACTGCGTGGCGGTGACGGAAAACCGGATGCTGGACTTGATCGAGATCGACGCAGCATCGAACCGCGGGATCGACAACATCAGGGACCTGCGTGACAAGGCCCGTTTCGCACCGGGTTCTGGCAAGTACAAGGTATATGTGATCGACGAGGTCCACCAGTTAACTGCCGAATCGTTCAACGCTCTCCTCAAGACTCTGGAAGAACCGCCGCCCCACGTTATCTTTGTCCTCGCTACCACCGAAACGCACCGCGTTCCGGCGACGATCCTGTCTCGATGTCAGCGATTCGATTTCCGCCGACTTTCCAACGATGTCGTGATCGACAAACTGGCGGAAATCGCCGGGGAAGAGGAGATCGACGCCGATCCTGAAGTCCTCGCACTGATCGCCCGCACCGCGTATGGAAGTCTCCGTGACGCAGAGAATCTGCTTGAACAACTCGCCGTGTCGTACGGTTCCGAAATTAACCTTGATCAAGCACTTGAGCTTCTGGGCCTAGGCGATACCGAATCAAGCACCGAACTCGCCGTAGCCGCGCTGCAATCCAATCCGAAATCGGCACTCGAAATTATTAACCGTGAAGCGGCAAAAGGGGCGGATATTGGCCGGCTGAGGAGCGGCGCGGTCGACGTTCTGCGGGCGGGACTACTCGTAAAAGCGGGTGTCGAGGACGCGCTTGGCCAGTCGCAAGATGCGCTGGACGCGATAACAGACGCCAGCCGGGACGTGACGCTTGAGAAGCTCTTAAACATCGTGACCGAACTGGAAAAGGCCGATTTCAGACAGAACCCGTCTTCGCCTCTGCCACTTGAGATCGCACTACTGAATGCGATTGCTGACAGGCCCGCGGCGCCCGTCGCCACCGCGATAGCCGCGGCCCCTGCTCCTACCGCCCCTGCTCGCTCAAGACCGGCGGCGCAGCCCGGACCGGCGCC
>JAPYSM010000060.1 GCA_029936485.1 Dehalococcoidia bacterium | reverse complement strand
GTCCGGATTCATACGTATACGACCCGCGTGACCCGGTGATGAGTCTGTACCTGGCAAATGGGCAGGACGGGCCGTTCGATCAGCGGATGAACGCGCATCGTCGGGACATCCTTGTGTACCAGACTGCGCCGCTGGAACAGGCGATCGAGGTCACTGGGAACCCTGTTTTGCGATTGCATGCAGCGTCGGACGCCTTGGATACGGACTTCACCGTGAAGCTGATCGATGTCCATCCGGACGGTACGGCGATCAACCTTTGCTACGGCTTCCAGCGCGCCCGGTTCCGGAACGGTCTCGATGAGCCTACTGAGTTGATGACGCCGGGAGAGGTATATGAGTTCGATCTGAAACTGCTACCGACCAGCAACCTGTTCAAGGTCGGACATCGGATTCGGATAGACATCTCCTCAAGCGACTACCCAAACCACGACCGCAACCACAACACAGGCGCAGACGACTGGCAGGACGCAGAGCTACGTCCGGCCCGCCAGACGGTGTTCCACGACGCGACGCGGCCGTCACGTATTACTCTGCCGGTGATTGAGGAGTAGGGATTGGAATACAGAACACTTGGCCGGACCGGCTTGAAGGTCTCGTTGCTTGGATATGGCACCGGTGGGTTGCGGAAGTTTGGTGCGACACAAGGGACGACGGCGGCAGACCGGCAGGCGTTTGTGCGGCGTGCGCTTGATCTTGGCGTCAATTTCTTCGATACCGCTGGCGGTTATGGCGAGTCTGAGACGTATCTCGGCGAGACGCTGGCCGGGGAGCCTCGGGATTCGTATGTCCTTGAGACGAAGTGGGACGGGGGTGCGTTCCTCGCGAGGGGTGGTATTGGTCTTACGGAGTCGGTCGAGCGCAGTCTGGTTCGGATGCGGACGGATCACGTTGATGTGTTCCTGTTTCACATGATCGATGTGCCTGTTTACGAGATACATCTGGACCGGTTCTACCCTGAGGTTGCGACCCTCAAAGAGCAGGGCAAGGTCAACCACATCGGCTTCACGCAGACCATCAAACGCGAGCCGAGGTTCGAGGGTGTGATGAAGGCGCTCGAGGGCGATCCCAACCTCTGGGATGTGGTGATGCTGAAGTACGGGATCATGAACCAGTGGGCCGCTAAAGCGGCGCTACCGTTGGCGAAAAAGCACGACATCGGCATCGTGAACATGGCGGTGGTGCGGACGACGCTGACGAACCCGGATGCGATGCGTTCGCGCCTGGATGAGTGGCGCGCAGACGGCACGATTTCGCCGGATGCGCTAACGGGTGATTCTCCGTTCGACTGGCTTGTGAGCCGGGATGTGGCATCTGTGCCGGAGGCGGCCTACAGATTTGGCGCGGACGAGAATCCGATGAGTACCGTCCTGACGGGGACGTCAAACATTGCTCATTTAGAGGCAAATGTGGCTGCGCTGGATCGCGGACCATTGGATGGCGCGGACACGGCAAAACTGGTTGAGCTGCTGGGCGAGAGCTGGTCGCCGGATTAGGCGTGGATGGGGTCGATTGGCATCGACCCGAGGGCGGATAATCAGCCGCCCCGACAATGGTCTCGCTACGACACCCAGTGAGCCGACCTTCGCACATCTGTCATTCCGAAGCCCGCACGCGAAGAATCTCCCGGCTTGTACTCCTCCGCGTTTGTTTCCGGGATCAGTCCCGTTTCCACGATGGGCGTGAGGGCGGAGCAAGCCCCGCCCCTACAGGTGCGCGGTGATTGGCGATCAGGCTCGGGTAGATCTGCGATGGAGTGCGAGCCGGAAGATTCCCGAGTCAAGCTCAGGACAGGCTCTTCGACTCGGGCTCAGGATGGCAATCAACGTTGACGCCTTTCATGATCCATGACCCAGACCACTCGACGGACGTGTCGGATCGTGGGATAGTCTGCCGCGGTATCGAAAGCGGCCTGGTCTGGTTGACGAGTGCACCGTATTCGTTGGTAAGGTCCTGACAACAACTGATCACCCGCGCCGAGCATCGGTTAATTCCAAGGAGAAAGCAGATTTGGGAACACTTCTGACCATGCCGTTCAAGATCGTCATCTGGGCCGTCAAGAAAGTCGTCATCGGCATCCCGATCATGATCGCTAAATCGCTCATCATGGCCATCCTCATGGCCCTCATCCCGCTCATCGTTATTGCGGCCGCCATCTACTGGTTCGTCACGACCCAACTCTGACCCTACAGTTCGCAACACCAGAACAAATTAGACGTTCGCCATGGGAAGGGCATTTCCGGGACCCCCAATGAAGATCACTGATATCACCGTTGACCTACTCACCACCGGCCGAACCCTTGTCCGCGTCTTTACAGACGACGGGGCCACCGGCATCGCCGATGGAAGCCGGTCCGTGGCAATAACCCGGGCGTACCTGGAGGACGTGGTCAAGCCGCTTCTGGTTGGCGAGGACGCCCTGCAACCGACCCGGCACTGGGAGACGCTGTCGCTCGGCAATGGCGACCGTGCCACCCGGCTTCCCCCGCAGATCGTCGGATCGATCGATATCGCCCTGTGGGACATCATGGGCAAGGCGGCGGGGATGCCGCTTTCCGCGTTGATGGGCGGCGCCGCCCGGCACGAAATCCCGCTTTACTGGAGCCAGGGCAACGGCTGGAAGAAGACGCCGGAACAGATGCTACGCGACGTCCAGCGGGGCTACGAGCAGGGTTTCCGTTACTTCAAGGTGCGGATGGACTGGCGCGACTACCGGCAGGACGCCAACCCCGAGAACGACTTCGCTATCTTCAAGATGGCCCGTGAGTGGTTGCCGGACGACTGTCCGTTGGGATTTGACGCCAACAACGCGTACTCGGTCTCGACCGCCATCATGCAGGGCAAACGACTCCAAGATCTCGGGTGCTCCCATTTTGAGGAGCCGCTGCCGCAGTACGACCTGCCGGGTTTGAAGCAGGTCGTGGATGCGTTGGATGTTCCTATTTCTACCGGGGAGCAGGAGACGTCTCGATGGCGCTTCCGTGACCTGGTCGACCAGGCGAATCCGGACATCCTCCAGCCGGACATATTGAACGTCGGCGGGATTTCCGAGGTGAAACGTGTCTACGAGATGGCGGTGATCCTGAACAAGCCGGTCATGCCGCACAGCCCGACCGCCGGGATCAACAGCGCAGCTTCATTGCACGCCTACTCAACTGTTGGAAATGCGACGCGTCCGCATGAGTTCTCGGACGAGTTCTCGGGGGACCTGGGTCTGATCACCGGACTATTCAAGGAGCCGATCATGCCGGAGGACGGAATGATCCATCTCCCGGATCGACCGGGTCTAGGGCTGGAGTTGGACGAGGACGCGCTGGCGAAGGCGATAGTGGAGTAGGGGGTAGGTGGGAATCTTTAATTACCCCTCACCCCGGCCCTCTCCCGCAGGGGGAGAGGGGGCGAACCGACACCCTCTCGACTTGGAATATTAGATGACGGTGGACAACTCACTCAGCGAGCAGGCGGACCAGCTCCACCGGCGCTCGTTGGTCGTCGATACACATATCGATACCATCACCCACCTGATGGTGCGGCACCCTGACTTTGATCTGCGGCTTGAAGCCGGGCACGTCGATATCCCGCGCCTGCGAGAGGGCGGCGTCGGAGCTGCGCTGTTCGCCATCTGGTTGGACGACGACGTGTACGACGAGCCCGGCTCGCTCAAGTACGTTATGCAGGGCATCGACCTCATGCGCCGGACGGTCGAAGCGCACGCCGACACCCTGGAGATCGCTTACACCGGCAACGACGTCGAGCGTATCCACAACGAGGGCCGGATTGCGGTACTCCTGACGGTCGAGGGCGGCAACGCTATATGCAGCGATCTTGCCGTCCTGCGGGAGCTGCATCGTGCCGGAATACGGTCCATCACGCTGACCTGGCAGTATGCCACGCCGTGGTGTGATTCCTGTAACGACGAGCCACATGGTGGACTGACTGAACTCGGTCGAGACATCGTAAAGGAGATGGGTCAGATCGGCATGCTGCCCGATGTCTCCCACATCTCGGACAGGGCCTTCTACGACGTGCTGGAAGCTGCTGAAGGCCCGGTGTTCGCCTCACATTCGTCCTGCCGTTCGTTGCAGGACGCCAAACGCAACATGACGGACGACATGATCGTTTCGCTGGGCCAGGCCGACGGCGTCATCAACATCAACTTCGCTTCGCCGTTCATCGGCGGACCGGAGCACCCGCCATTTGTGCCGATGCTGAAACCGGAGCGGTCACAGTTCAGGGACCAGTTTGAGCGGATTCATCAACCGGACGGCAAGCCCGGCGCGCCCATGGACAGATTGCTGGACCACTTCGACCTGGCCGTGAAGCTGGCAGGGGCGGACCACGTCGGAATCGGGTCTGACTACGACGGCGTCTCCTCGGTCCCGATCGGCATGGATGACATAAGTCGATTGCCCAATCTCACGCACGGCCTGCTCCAACGCGGCCACAACGAAAAGACCGTCACAAAGATGCTTGGCGCAAACAATCTGAGTCTGTTCAAACAGACCCTACGTTAGAAATCGGAGATACGGATGCGACTGACCTTCTTCAACGACTGGACGTTCGGCGCCATCAAAGGCGATCGGATCGTCGACCTGCCCGAGCCAACTTCTCACTTCACGGTTATCAAGCCGCAGGACCGGCTTGAGGCTGTGGTCACACACTGGGACCAGGTGCGGGGAGACCTTGAGTCGCACGTCGCATCACAGGACGGCATTGCGCTGGCCGAAGTCCAGTTGCGGGGCTCCTGTTCCGTCGCCGGGTCGTGTCCTATGCATGGCCGGCAACTACATGGAGTCCGGCACGATCCCCGGCCCTTACGAGATCGACGCTTTTCTGAAATCGCCGAGTTCACTCATTGGTCACGGCGAGACCGTTCTGCTCCCGGATGCGCCTGCCCAGGTGTTCCATCATGAGGCCGAGCTGGGTTTCGTGATGGCGAAGACGGTGAGCCACGTGAAGGCCGAGAACGCGATGGACAACGTATGTGGTTATCTCAACCTGATGGACGTGTCGGCACGAGGCATCAATCCCAACGGCAACAATAGCTTCTGGTGGCAGAAGTCGTGGGACACGTTTGGCCCAATTGGCCCGGCCATTGTCACGAAAGACGAGGTTCCGGACCCACAGGTGCTCGACGTGAGGCTCTGGGACAACGGCGAGCTCCGGCACGACTTCGACACATCCGACAAGGCCCGCAAGGTGCCGCAGGTGATCGAAATATTCTCTAATCTTATGCGGCTGGAGCCGGGAGACATCCTCGCGACCGGGACCAACCACCTCGGACTCGGTCCGATGCAGGACGGCGACGAGGTGACGTTGGAGATCGGCAACCTGGGCAAGCTAACCGTCCACGTCAAGGACACTGTCAGCCTTGCCCGGACCTGGGTGCGTGAGACGGTCGCGGATGCGCTGGCGCGGGAGGGCAATAAGTAGATAGTCCTGACCCCGGGAGGGACAAGAGTCAGCTGTGGGATGGGGATCGGCGTTTAACAACATTCGGGTCCACGCCTGTCCAACTTCTTAAATAACCCAACGCAGTGCCCAGAAGAAAGATACGCATGTCCAAAATCACGTCCGTGAAGGCAATCCCGATGTCCGACCCGGTGCCTCTTGAGCGGCAGCACCGGAACGACCTTGGCACCAAGGTTAAAAGCGACGCCACCCTCATCGTCGTGGAGACGGACGACGGCCTGAAGGGGCTTGGCGCATCGCTCGGCAACCCGGAGGTCGTGGCGGCGCTGGTCGAGTTCGACCTCGGTCCCTCAGTGATCGGCGAGGACCCTCTGTTCTCCGAACTCATCTGGGAAAAGATGTACAACGGGTCTCGCTGGAAGCCTGCGCTGGAGCGCGGCAATTCGCAGCCGCAGGACGGTCGTCGCGGTGTGACCGTTGAGGCCATTTCCGGGGTCGACCTGGCGGTGTGGGATGTGAAGGCACAGATCCTCGGCGTGCCGATCTACCAGGCGCTCGGGGCGGTTCGTGACAACGTCCGTGGCTACGGTAGCGGGGGTTGGGCGCCCGGTGACGAAGCCGAGGCCGAGATGGCTGGGTACGCAGCGAAGGGTTTTGACGCCGTGAAGATGCGGGTTGTTGGGGGCGACGGGTTTTCTTTCCAGAACGCCGAACGGCGTATCGCGGCGGCACGCCGGGGTATCGGCCCCGACGTGGAGTTGATGCTGGACGCTCACGGCGCGTTTGCCGTCTCGACCGCCATCAAGCTGGCGAAGATGATGGAGAAGTACGACGTTGCATGGTTCGAGGAGCCGATCTCCCCGGATGATCATGCCGGACTCGGGTACGTCCGCCGTGCGACCACGACGCCGATCGCCACCGGAGAGCGTGAGTTCACGCGCTTCGATTTCCAGTCGCTGTTCGACAACCGGGCCTGCGACATCGCTCAGCCGGACATCGCTCGAGCAGGCGGATACACGGAGATCCGGCGGATCAGTGCGCTGGCATCCGCACGAGGCGTTCGAGTGGCTCCCCACGCATGGGGTATGGGCGTGCTTTTTGCCGCCAGCATTCACGTTGCGATGTCGACCCCGAACTGCCACATTCTCGAGGTCAGCCAGGGCTACATGCCGATGATGAACGAGCTGTTCAACGAGGAGTACGACGTGCGTCCAGACGGCCGTGTATACGCGCCAACCGCGCCCGGACTGGGCTTCACGCTCCGGGACAATGCGCTGGAACGGTTCAAGTACGTGCCCGGCCCGGAGTACGTGTTCTAGGGCCAATCGGCCCGGGTATTTGGATTGGGATTCTGCGAGAATTACCGAACGTGTGGCTTCGCGCGCAATTTCCAGCAAAACGGCATTTTGTCATCCTGAACCCGAAGGGAAGGATCTCCCGGCTTGCACTCCGTCGCGTTAGTAACGGCGTCTACTGAAGCTCTTGGGCGACGGCTATGGACGGGGCAAGCGCCGCCCCTACGTTGTGTTCGCAAGTCTCCGTATCGCTAAACTGCCTTTGATGTCTCGATTCGATCCTTCTGACGCCCTGTACGTAGACCTGTATCAGCTGACGATGGCGCAGGCTTATCTGCGCTCCGGCCAGACCGCTGAGGCCACGTTCAGCCTGTTTGTGCGCAACCTGCCGCCTGATCGCGGGTTCCTGCTCTTCGCTGGATTGGAGGACGTGCTCGGTTACCTGGCAGACCTGAGATTCACCTCACAAGATCTTGACTATTTCCGGAGAACCGGCCAGTTCGGGGACGATTTCATCAAGTACCTCGCCGGGTTCCGATTCACCGGCAGTGTTCGGGCGATGGACGAAGGAACGGCATTCTTCGCCAACGAGCCTGTGATTGAGGTCACGGCTCCGGTGATTGAAGGTCAGATCGTCGAGACTTTCCTGATCAACCAGGTCAATATGGCTTCGCTTTTCGCAACCAAGGCGGCCCGCGTAGTGAAGGCGGCTGGAGGGGCGGGCGTTGCGGACTTTGCTGCACGCCGGACACACGGCACGGACGCCGGGAACAAGTTCGCCCGGTCGAGCTACATCGGAGGGTTTATTGGCACCAGCAATGTAGGCGCCGGAGCCCGATACGGAATACCGACCATCGGCACGATGGCGCACTCGTTTGTTACGAGTTTTGATAGCGAGCTTGCAGCCTTCAGGGCGTACGCCGACGCATTCCCGGACTCAACGACATTGCTGGTGGACACCTACGACACGGTCAAAGGGGTAGAAGTGGCGATAGCCGTTGCACGTGATCTGGAATCACGCGGCAACAGACTGGTCGGAATTCGGCTCGATAGCGGCGATCTGGCCTCTCTGTCACGTACCGCTCGCGAGATGCTGGATGGCGCATCGCTTGGCTACGTCCAGATCGTGGCTTCCGGAGGGTTGGACGAGTTCTCTGTCGAGGCGCTGGTGAAGGGCGGCGCACCGATCGGCGCGTACGGCGTTGGAACGTTGGCCGGCGTGTCGGCAGACGCTCCTTGGTCGGACGCCGCGTACAAGCAGGTCACGTACGACGGTCGACCGGTCGCCAAGTTCAGTCCCGGGAAGGCGACGTTCCCTGGCCCGAAGCAGGTATGGCGATGTTTTGATGAGGGCGACGGACCGGTTGCGCACGATCATCTGACCAGCGCCAATGCGGATTCGCCGGAACTCAATGCGACGACGTTGCTGCACGAGGTGATGCGTGCTGGCGCTGTTATCGGCCAATTGCCGTCGCTTGATCAGGTGAGGGATCGGTCGCGGTTGGAGCTTGGACGATTGCCGGAATCGGTGCTGGAGTTGGCGGGACCGACATCTGTGCGGGTCAGGGTATCGGGCGAGTTGGACACCTCCTCTCCCGGTCGGGAGAGGATCTAGGTAAGGGAGTTGTCGCTTGGAAAGCGGCAAAGGAGGAGAGCGTTCTCCTAAGAATCCGGATATTCGAGAGCCTCAGGATAATGGCGCGCGGACCCCACGTGCCCCGCCCCCAGCGACTCACGGTCGCTCAGTGGGTTGTGCTTCAGGTGGAGTGACCGTACAGGGCGGTGTTCACTTTGAGCCACTTGAACATCAGGAACTTCTTAAGCACGAGGGTCACGCTGGCCGCCTGAGACACAAGATTCTTGGCGACCAGAATTTCGGCGCCGTCGTGTCGCAACAGTTCGTATAACTTCAGGTTGGTCTTGTGGGCGTAGGTGTCGACCGACACCTTTGCGTGACCGCCTCAACCGATGGCGGCGAGATAGTCGAGGGCGATCGGCCGCCCAAGATCACGAATGTGATCTCTGGCTTCGTCCGTCATCAGGATCTGCAAAGAAGATTCCTTTGAGCCGTAATCGTCGATGTCCGACCGTGCCGTTGGCTTTCATAAAATCAGATGCCACATCCACTAAATCGGCGCGCCTTTCCTACACCCCGAATGCGCCCTCTGCACGCAGCGATGATACGCGTTCATCGGAATAACCAAGAACCTCGGCCATCACCTCGTCGGTGTGCTGGCCCAACGCCGGACCCGGAGTCGGATGCTCGATCACGCCATCCATCTTGATGGGCGAGCCGACCTGACGGATTGTGCCGTATTCCGGATGTTCCACCTTCAGGATTAACTTCCGAGCCAGCACCTGCTGGTCCTGGAGGGCCTCAGCAACCGAGTTCACGGGTGCGCAAGGGACCGTGCCCCTGAGCAGTTCAAGCCATTCTGAGGTGTCTAGTTTTGCGAACTCTTTCTCAAGCTCGGGGATGATCAGATCCCGGTTTTCAAGCCGGCCTGAGAAATTGGAAAATCGGGGATCGGTCGCAAGCTCAGGCCGGCCCATCGCCACCACAAGGTTCTCGTAGAACTTCTCCTTGGCACAGAACACTACGATCCAACCGTCACGTGTGGCGAAGTTCTGGGATGGCAGCAGGGACTGGTGGCTGGATGCGGCTTGCCGGGTGGGCTCCCAGTCACGATTCAGTGTCCACGAGGCGAAGTACGACAACATTGCGATGCCGGTGTCGAGCAGTGAGACGTCCACGTTACGGCCGATGCCGGTCCGCTGCGCGTCGAACAGCCCGATCATCAGGCCGAGAACAGAGGCAAAACCGCCGGCGAAGTCGATTATCGAGACGCCGCATTTGGCGGGAGGGGCGTCCGGCTCGCCCGTGATGGACATGTATCCGGCATATGCTTGGATCAGATGGTCGTATCCGGGCTCCGAAACCCGCGGCCCGGTTGAACCAAAACCAGAAAGCGAGCAACAGACAACTTTCTCATTGAACTTCCCGAGAGCTTCGTAGTCGAGTCCAAGCTTGGCAGGTAAGTCGCCGCGGAGGTTGTTGTAGACGCCGTCTGAGGCCTTGACGAGGTCGTGCAGCACGGCCATGCCGGATTCGGTTCGCAGGTTCAGCGTCACCGACTTTTTACCCCGATTGAACGCCTGAAAATATAGGGAGTCCTGGTCCGATGCGAAGGGCGGAACGTATCGGGCGATATCACCACCAGCACCCGGGTCTTCGATCTTGATCACCTCGGCGCCCATGTCGGACAGAACGGTAGTGCCGAACGGGCCTGCGCCGAATTGTGAGATCGCAAGAATCCTGACGCCTTCTAACGGCGGACGAATTGGCATTCCGGTCTCCTGATTTCAGTTTGTTGGGCTGCGAACGTTAACGGTCACCCTGAATGATGCGCCTGAAATTTGGCGAGTGGTGCCTCATATGGGTCGAAGACGGCAACCGCACTTTCCGTCATTCTGAACCCACGGTGAAGAATCTCCAGGCCCATACCGATATCGGGGTTTGCGGAAGATCGCCCTTCACTGCCTCTTCAGTGTCTTGGCCCTCCAAGCCCGTGCCCTGGTCCATCTCAAAGCCGAGGGAAACTATCATGAGTGCGTTCGTCATGTTGCATAATCACGACTTGTTGAGTTTTGGCGATTTCGAGAGGTGGTATTGAAGTAACACGCAAAGAGGAGGCCTGTTAGGGTTTGCGCCTTCGTGAAGTATCGCGACTGAACCCGAGTTAGTCCGAGGTTACAGATGGACGATTCGTCCAGCGAAATTGCACCTGGTCCCACACCGGTCGACCAATGCGAAAGTGGTTCCGACAGCCCCCGGAGATCTCTTCGATTACTGGTGTGGTTAACAATTGGGCACGGAGTAGAGCATTTCGGCCGGGGAGGGTTGATTCTCATCAGTCCCCATATTCGTGAGGCCCTTGCGCTTAGCGAGGTGGCATTTGGAGGGCTCGCGACTGCTCAGTCGGCCGCCAACGGTGTCGCGAACGTACCGGCAGGAATCCTCACCGACATGTACAGGCGCAGAGTTGCCTGGTTGTTAGGTGCCAGCATGTTCCTTGTTGGCACGGGATATTTGATTGTCGGTGTCTCGCCGTGGTACTGGCTAATCATCATGTCGGTTAGCGTAATCGGATTCGGCACCAGTCTGTGGCACGCGCCAGCATTTGGCACATTAGCAGCGAATTATCCAGAACGTCGCGGCTTCGCACTTTCGACACACCTGACCGGAGCACAAGTTGGTGACACACTCAGCCCCATTGCCATCGGGGCCATGCTCGGCGGCATCACCATCGGATTCATGTCCATCTCCTGGGGTGGATTTGAGTGGCGAGTCGTGTCGGCGCTCCTGTTCATTCCTGCAGCGATCACCGGTCTGGCCGTCGTAACCCGATTGAAATCTGCGGGCGATGAAGCTGAACGGAATATGACGTGGAGTGAATACCGTTCGACCGCAAAACGTCTGCTCTCTAACAAGCTTGTTTTGGGAATCGCCGCAGTGGGAGCATTGCGGCAAGCCGTTCACGTGTCGTTCTTCGCGTTCCTCGTGTTGTATATGACCGAAGAACTCGACTACTCTCCATTTGTTGTGGGATTGCATCTGGCTTTGCTGACCGCGGCAGGGATCGTGTCAACACCGGTGATGGGCATCATTTCGGATCGATACGGACGCAAGCCGGTAATTGTAGTGGCCATGTCACTCATGGCACTTTTCATATTTCTGTTTCTTATCTTTGATAGTGGTCTATCGATGACCGCGGTCATCGGAATCCTGGGACTATTCTTTCTCTCATCGCTTTCGATAATCAATGCAGCTGCGATCGACCAAGTGGACAAAGGATCGGAAGGCTCAGGTATGGCGTTGTTATTCGCTGGTGGTGCGGTGGTGGGCGCGATCGCGCCGATAGTGGCGGGATTCATCTATGCGGATGAAGGTTTCAGGGGATTTGTGTGGTTCGCAGGGAGTCTGGCAACAGCCGGCGCGGTGCTGGCGGCGTTGTTACCGATGAAACGCCCAATCCGAAATTAATTGATCATTTCGTACAACAGTGGGTGGTCAGTTCAGCCACTCAGACCAAACTTCGTGAATTATGAACGACCCTCCCCAGGGAGAGGGGGTACTACTCCTCGCCCGCCTCTATCCCGATGCCCAGACGGGTGTTCTTCTCCGGCTCCCTGATCTCCAGCGCCTTTTTGGCGGCCAGGCGGAACATCCCTATAGGCTGTGCGCCTGTGAACCAGAATCGGTCGTCTATCAAAAAGCCTGGTACTCCGGTCACCCCGAGCTGAATCGCCTCATCGAACTGGTCCTGGATCAGGCGGTCGTACTCACAAGACTCCAGCTTCGGAAGGATGTCGTCCCAGTCCAGCCCGACGCCGATTGCGATCTCTTTCAGCACGTCAAAATCGCCAAGGTTTACGCCGTCTTCCCAGAACGCCTTGTAAGCGGCGTGGTGGAACTCGCCAGCCTTGCCGAA
>JAPYSM010000059.1 GCA_029936485.1 Dehalococcoidia bacterium | reverse complement strand
CGGCTTCGATGTGGTGCTGTAGCCCGCCAACGGCGCGCGTGCAGTTCGGTCAGACAGGGATCAGGATCGCAGCCGTTACGCCGTCCTCTTTCAGAAGCCTCGCGACCTGGGACGCAGTGTCGTTCATGCGCGTCGGGTCGGTCGCGCCCATAAACGAGTAATGCCAGTTCGCCACAGCGCCGATCTCGCCGTTGGCCTCCAACTGCCTCAACAGTTCCAGTGGGAAGACGAGGTTGGGGTCTTGCTGGAATCCGCTGCGATCGAAATTGACGCTCACGTGACTCATCGTGAGATCCGCGTAATCAAGGTCGCCCGGCAGCAGCCGGTATTCGGCGGATCCCCCTGCGAAT
Organism: Dehalococcoidia bacterium; assembly: GCA_029936485.1. Taxonomy (GTDB): domain Bacteria; phylum Chloroflexota; class Dehalococcoidia; order Lucifugimonadales; family Lucifugimonadaceae. The sequence continues at coordinate 11,952 of JAPYSM010000059.1, read as the reverse complement.
TTTGTGTCGTCTGCACGGTGTAAGCCCGCGGTCGAAATGATCGCTACCCGAGCATTCTTCAAATCTGGGGCAGGAACCCAGGGCGCCGGTCCGTAATCTTGAATCGGGACTTCCAGGAGATTGGCCGCTATTTCTGGCGGCAGATCGGCGAGTCTTACCATCGTGCGGGAACCTACTTTGAACTTGGAGTGAGTTACTGAGTATTTGATACGCACCGAACCGAGGCGGTTCCACGCACTTCTAGGTCACTCAAGCGAGGCTACTCTACAGCCTTGATCCACTGGTCCACACCGTGCCCGAGCGTCACCATGCGACTGACCCCGGCGGAATAGTGCACAACCATCAGCCACGCTTCGTCTGGTATGTCAGCGGTGGATGGTTTGAAGTGGGAGATGCCCGCCGCCGGCACGATCCCGCTTTCCATCACTCCTTCTATCGCCCCGACAATCGCTCCTTCCTCCTGCATCGGTTCATACGACTCGATGACGAGTGAAAGCAGACCGGGCCAATGGGCGAGGTGCCGCCACAGCGTTGTGATAGACGGGTTGTCGTTAGTCGCCCCAAGAAGCTTGACCGTTCGAGCAGCGCCCAGGTTTCCGCTTCTATCTCTTCCTTCTCCAGGAGTGGCTGTAATTCCGGCCATCATGGTTAGTGAACGGATGCAGAGGCATATATATTCCCTTCTTGAATACAAACGTTATGATGCTGGCCGGACTGGATTAGGGGTGCCCCGGTTTGAGGCGACTTCAACAATTGGAACGGGATTAAGAGCAAAGATGGCAGATCTACGTTTCGGTGCGTTCCTCGCGCCGCATCACCCTATCGCTGAGCACCCTGTGTTACAGATGCAGAGCGACCTGGAGTTCGTCGAACATCTTGAAAAGCTGGGCTACGACGAGTTCTGGTGCGGCGAGCACCACTCCACGGGTTGGGAGGTCATCGCGTCGCCAGAGATGTTCCTCGCCGCCGCTGCCGAGCGCACAAATCGCATCATGCTCGGCACCGGCGTTGTTTCACTGCCGTACCACCACCCGTTCATGGTCGCCCAGCGCATGGTGCAGCTTGATTACATGTCCAGAGGCCGGGCGATCTTTGGTTCCGGTCCCGGTGCTCTGCCATCCGACGCACACACAATGGGCATCGACCCAATGCTCCTGCGGGACCGGCAGGACGAGGCGATGGGCGTAATCCGGCGTCTGTTTGAAGCTAAGGAGCGGTTCAGCTACAAGTCTGAATGGTTCACCCTCAACGACGCCAAGTTGCAGCTGAAACCGCTCCAGAAAAACATGGAGTTCGCTGTCGCTTCAATCGTCAGCCCGTCCGGCATGACGCTGGCAGGCAAGCACGAAGCCGGCATTCTGTCGATCGGCTCGATGACCAAAGAAGGCATCAGGGCGCTGCCGATGCAGTGGAGCTTCGCAGAAGAATCAGCGCTCAAGCACGGCAAGACGGTGGACCGGAAGAACTGGCGAATCGTGCTCAGCTGGCACATCGCTGAGACGCGGGAACTCGCCCGTGAACAGGCACGCGACGGGTTGTTGAAACACAACAACGAGTACACCGTGGGCACGCTGGCGGGCGGAAACGGCGTGACCTTCAAAACCGGTGATGAAGCGGTGGACGCCGTCGGCTTCTCGGACGAGAGCACGGCGGTCATCGGGACGCCGGACGATCTGATAGCGAGAATTCGCCAGATGCTGGAGCTGACCGGCGGGTTCGGCACGGTTGTCGGCTTCGTTCACGATTGGGCGAACCGCGAAAACATGCACCGGAGCTGGGACCTCGTGGCCCGGTACGTGATTCCTGAAGTCAACTACATGCTTGACGACTATCTCGAGTCGAACAAGTTTGTTATCCAGAACCGGAGCACGTGGCTGCGCGCCGGTGAAGCAGTCGCAAGTAAGATTCGAGATAATGAGCGTGCCCTCGCCGCAGCCCAGGTAGACGAAGACAGAGGCCGGATGATTCTTCGGAGTGGCGATCGTCTCACGCCAGGTGTTGCCAACCTTGCCCAAGAAGACCAGCCAGAGAACAGAAAATAGTTCCGATTGGGGACGCCAGCCGTTTCAGCCAGCGAACGCATTCGACGCCATGAGGTTCATCGCCTGCGTGGAATCACCTGCTGATACCACGACATATTCGCCGCCGGCTGTCTAAAGGGACCCGATCGTGTCCAGGCCAAGGTAATAGCGGCCGGCCGTTTCAAAGTTTGTCGGCCGTCCCTGGAACTGCTGCACGATTACGTGGATGTCCTGGTATCGCCGTTGCACCGCGTTGCGTTTGAAAATCGCACCGGCGCCGCAGATTTCGTAGGCAGCGTCTACCACCTTGACCGCCTGCCTGATCGCATACGTAGAGGCCATACGGATCTCCGCCCTGATCGCCAGCTCTACCTCGCCACGGTTGACTGCCGCATCCCACATCTTGGACGCCGTTGAGCGCAGATAAGAGTCCGCCGCCCTAAGGGTCACCTCGTTTTTACCGATCTGACGATGCACGGTTGGTCTATCAATCATTGGACTCGACACACCATGCTGTGACTTTTTCGTGGCGACCCCGATCGCATCGTCAAGGCACGCCCTCGCCAGCTCTACAGCAAGTGCGGCAAACCCTATCGAGTACATCGGAACCTTTGGGGTCACGTAGAGTGGGCCGTCTTCATATGTAGCCATCGAGTCTACGTATGTGTGATTCTCAGGCACAAAATGATCGTCTAGATCAAAACTCAAGCTTGCTGTGCCGCGCAGTCCGTTCACGTCCCAAGTATCAACCATCGGCACATCGACCTTCGGCACAAGGGATGTGCGTATCTCTCCGGGACGTCCCTCTACCGGGCCTCGCGCAACAAGCCATGTGCCGTGGCTGCTGCCGCTACTGAAGTCCCAGTGTCCGGTGACCCTGTAACCATTTTTCGTCGGCACGGCGATCGTGTCTCTTGACGGCGGTCCATTCGTAATGGCGGCGCGTTGATCGCCCCAGATCTCACGAGCCGTCTCGACTGGCATTCTTACCGAATCCGTGGCAGTGATGTTGTTCTGATTGACGCACCATGCGGTGCTGGCATCAACACGAGCAAATATCCGGACTATCTCCAGTAGTTCCGGATGCGGTACCTCCCCTCCACCAAGCGATTTCGGCACCAGTAGCCTGAAAAGGCCAGCGTCTGCCATCTCGGCCGCAAGGTCAGCTGGAATCCGCCGCCCCTCGTCGATTTCTTCTACGCGCCCGGCGACTTTTTCGGCAAGACCGTTGGCGATATCGATGTACTCGGTTGAATCAGGAATGTTCATGCCCGCAGATTAACAATTCATGGGACCCGAGTGTGAGGCAAATTTGACGACGGATCAGACAATCAAGCGGCCCTCACCCTACTGAGAGGCCCATGGAGCGGCCTCAACGATCTGGAGTCGAATGGTTCAACAACCGCCGATCCTGCATCCCCGATATGTCTGGGACCCAACTACACGAGTCTCCATGAAACCCGTGGCGGTTCAGTCACCAGTTGGTGTGGGATCCGTCCTCGCGGTGCAGGTGCGGCGGCTCCCAGAATTTGAGTGGCTCGTCCAGCTTGCTTTCGTCTACCTCAATGCCGAGTCCTGGTTTGTCCGGGGCTGTGTAGCCGTTGCCCTCAAAAATGATCTGCTCCGGGAAGATATCAAAGTCTGGACTGGCGGCACGATCCATGTTGACCTCAAGCCATGAGAAGTTCGGTACGGCCGCACCGAGATGCACGGAAGCCGCTGTGCAAATCGGGCCGAGCGGGTTGTGCGGCATCAGGTCGATGTAGTGTGCCTCGGCCCAACCGGCCACCTTCATCGACTCCGTGAACCCGCCAACGTTGCATATGTCCACCCGGGCAAAGTTGGTAATCCCTCGCTCGATGTATGGCAGAAACTGCCACTTGGAGGCGAACTCTTCGCCGATCGCAAACGGGATATCGGTCAGGGTACGAAGCTGTTCATATGCCTCAGGCGTCTCATCACGAATCGGCTCTTCGATGAAGTCCAAGGTATGGGTCGGCATCATCTGGCAGAACGAAGCAGTTTCGGCGACATTTAACCTGTGGTGATAGTCGATTCCGATGACGGGACGATTGCCGAGCTGCTCACGCGTCTTGATCAACCATTCGGCCGAGTTCGCCATCGACTCCCGTGGCTCGAACACTCCACTGCCCTCGGTGTCCATCTTGTCATACGACATTCGGAAAGCGTTGATTCCCCGTGCCATGAACTCTTTTGCTTGTTCAATCATCTCCTGGCCATACGGGACCGACGTCGTTGCAAACACCGGGATCAGCTCCCGGTTCTTGCCGCCGAGCAGCTCATATACGGGCACGCCAAGCTTCTTGCCGACGATATCGTGCAGGGCGATATCGATCGCCGAGATGGCGGCGGTCATCGTACGGCCACCCTCGAAATACTGACTTCGATACATCTCCTGCCAGAGCGCCCCTCTACGCATCGGGTTACGACCAACCAGCCACTCCCGATAGTGCTCCACGATCCCTTTGACACCGAGCTCCCGACCCGAAAATCCGGACTCCCCCCACCCGTATATGCCTTCGTCAGTCTCAACTTTGACGAGCATCTGGTTCCGGCGCCCGATCCACACGGCGTACGGTTTTATGTCGGTAATCTTCATATGCGGGGATGCCTCTGGATATTTGGCGAAAATAATTGTGGTCAATCCGCGTTCCTTATTTCAGCGTAAGGTCCGCCACCACCTTCTCATTTAGTTCAATTCCCAATCCCGGCCTGTCACTCAGGATCATGTGGCCGTTCTTTGGGATGACGCTGTCACCATAGAGGGCCGCGACATCGTCCAGGGGGCCAGAGAATTCGGTGGAGAACTCGTGCGGGCGGGTGCCGTTCTGGACCGTTGAGAACACATGTAACGAAGCCATGCTGTTGATGCCCGCCTGCGGGCTGTGCGGCATCACCGGCTTGTCCAGTGTGGTCGCCATGTCAAAGATTCGTTTCACCTCGGACGGGCCACCTGCACTGAGGATGTCCGGTTGGAGTATGTCAGGGTCGCCGAGCAGGATCAGACTCTGGAACCACCAGCGAAAGGCGTCCTGTTCGCCGGCCGAAATGGCGACGTCCAGAGTGTCTGCGATCTGTTTCAGACCTGTCAGGTTCCAGTTTGGAATCGGCTCCTCGAAATGGTCGATCCCCAGTTCTTCGAATCGCCGTCCCTGTTGGATTGCGGTGGAGACCGAGTAGCCGTTGTTGGCGTCAAAGCCCAGGTAGTTGCCGTCCGACAGGAACTCTCGGACCAGCTTGAACATCTGGTAATCCTTCTCCGGATCGGCGTCCTGTCTCCAGCCCTTCCAATCCATCCGAATCTTGAAGGCCCGGAAGTTCATGTCCCAGCCTTTTTGGACGAGCGCCAGCATTTCGTCCGGCTGCATCTGCCAACCTGATCCGGTCGACCAGTACAGTTCGATGTCGGTTCGAGCTGCTCCACCCATGAGGGTGTATACCGGCAATCCAGTTTCTTTGCCCATCAGGTCCCATAAAGCCACATCGATCACGCCGACGATGTTCGCCGGGAGTTTGAAGAGCCGATCGTCCTTGCCGAGCGCCAGAGTCTCCCAGTGACGGTCGATCTGAAGCGGGTCTTCGCCGATCAGGACCGGCTTGATAACGCTCTCCAGGTACGCCTCAAAGATGGCACCGTTCTTTCCTGGAACACCGGGGTTCGTGCCCGGCGACTCTGCCCATCCTTCAACCCCGGCATCCGTCTGTACCCGGAGCAATCCTTTGCCAGTCTTCAACTGCGTGACGGTTATGTCGGTGATTTTCAATGGAAGATCCTTTGATATCTGAAACGGATTGGAAACCTCTGGCGCTTGGAGACTTTACTTCAAAAAGTGCCAGCGCATCGGCGGTTTACCTTGATGACCGATCGGTCCTTGCTGTTATCTCTCCGTGCCAAAGTCCCCTGTTGCCGTTGTAGTGTGCACATGGGTAGTCCCGGCGAGGGCGGCTACCTGTCCGCCCCTACGATGTGTCCCCTAATCACCATGGCTGCCCGGTCAACAGCCCGTGACCCGGATCTCATCCGTTGCAGGTGATAGATAGGCGTATGATCCGCCGCATTGCCCCTCAGACAGACGCGAAGCGTCCATTCAGCGTCGCCAGCTGAATAAGACAGGAGAATACGTTGAAGGTAACCGGATTCGATACCAAGGTCGTCAGGAACGTCGAGCCGTTCATCGGTGGCCGTTGGTGGCTGTTCATCGAGCTATATACCGACGAAGGCATCACCGGCCTGGGTGAGCGCATCACCGGCGGGGCTTACTCAAATAACATCGACGATATGCAGACGCAGGTTCACCTGATCAAGGAACTGGTCGAGCAGTACGTCATTGGCGAGGACCCATTCAACGGCGAGCGGATATGGGACCGGATGTACGCCTCCCGCCACGACTTCCGACACCCGAGCCTGTACGCGACCCCGGTCATCAGCGGGATCGACATGGCGCTGTGGGACATCCGTGGCAAGGCAACGAATCAGCCGGTCTACAACCTCCTCGGGGGCAAATACCACGAGCAACTCCGCGCATACGCATACATGCCGGGAATGCGAGAGATACAGGCAGACCCATCGTTAGCCGGACCGGCCGCGATAAAGCTGGTAGAAGAAGGCAACTCGGCCTGCAAATTGGACCCCTTTATGCCCATGTACCCGATTCCCCGAGACATCACGCTAAAGGAGATCAAGAACGCTGAGAAGATTTTCCAGGCTATCCGGGATGCCGTCGGAGACGATCTTGAGGTCGGAATAGGCACGCACGGTCAGCTATCTACGTTCAGCGCTATCCGTGTGGCGGACATTCTTGAGCCATACCACCCGTACTGGTTCGAAGAGCCTGTCCCGCCGGAGAACATCGACGAGATGGCAAGGGTCGCCGCTCACACAAGCATCCCGATTGCCACCGGCGAGCGTCTGGTTACGAAGTACGAGTTTTCCAACCTGCTCGAAAAGGGTGCCGCATCGATCATCCAGCTGGATGTCGGGCAGTGCGGCGGGATCACCGAGTCCAAGAAGATCGCCGCCATTGCTGAGGCACATTACGCAATGATCGCTCCCCACATGTATTGCGGGCCGATAGCGTCATCTGCAGCGATCCAGATAGACACTTGCTCGCCGAACTTCCTGATCCAGGAGGCGAACCAGGGGCCGCTGCACAAGACGATCTTCAAGGAGCCGCTTGTGCTGGATAACGGGTTCATCACTCCGCCGACCGGACCAGGACTAGGGATCGAGTTCGACGAGGATGTCTTGAAGTCACACCTGGTCGAATAAGGCCCTGCGGCCCGGCTCATTTTTAGTAAGTAGTCCTGTCAGATTCGTTTTTAGCTACACGGCATGGGTGTCGCAAATCGTCTGAAAAACAAACGTGTCACGGGCACTAACAGCACCTTCCAAAAATAGTGGGGAGAAGCGTATTGGCAGATAAACTGCGCGTCGGGGTTATCGGTTGTGGCGAGATGACCGTCAACCACGGCATCGGCTACATGAACTCGAGCAAGTACGAGATCGTTGCGATATCGGACCTGAGCGATCAGGCGATGAAGGATTACGACGAGCATTTCGCTGAATGGGATGACTACAAGGCGGAGCACTTCAGCGACGCCCTGGAGATGCTTGAGAAGTCGAACCTCGACGTCGTCTCCGTCGGCGTGTGGGACATCGGGCACAGCGCAATGACCCGGGCGGCAGCGTCTTCTGGAATCAAGGCGGTGCTGTGCGAAAAGCCGATGGCAGACACCCTCGGTGCGGCGAACGACATGATGCTGGTTTGCAGACGTAACGGCGTGAAACTTGCGGTCGGACACCAGCGCAGGTGGTTACCTGCTTATACGTTGGCAAAGAACCTGATAGCCGACGGCGAGATCGGCGAGGTCAGCTTCATCAAGGTGTACGCCCGGGACGGACTCCCAAACTACTCGTCGCACCAGGCAGACCTGTTCCGGTATCTACTCAGCAATGCGGAGTGCACATGGGCGATGGGCAACGTGGAGCGCGAAACGGACCGCTGGGCACGTGCAATACCCATCGAGGACAAAGCCTTGGCGGTGTTTGGCTTCGATACCGGAACCGAGGCGATGATCCTTTCCGGGCTAACGCCAAAACACGGCTGGGGCGCCGAGATCTTTGGCACAGAGGGCATGATCAACCTCACCCTGCAAGATCTAAGGGTCATGAACGGCGGTACCAACGGCTGGGATCACCGGGTGCCGCGCGGAAATCACGCCACGCCGGGCGATGCCAACTTTGAGGTGATCGAGGGCAGTATCGAGCAAGCCCACGCGTTCGCGGACTGGGTGAACGGTGATGCTACCGAAGAGTATCGATCTGACGGGGAGAGCGGGTACAAGGCGCTCGAGATGGTGCACGCCATTTACGAATCGGTCCGAACTCACACACAGGTCCAGTTGCCGGTCAAAACGATGGTGCATCCACTTGGCGTGATGATTGACGACGGTCATCTACCAGTGCGCTACCCGGGACGATTTGATATCCGGAACCGCACGCTTAGGGGCGACAACGTGACCCTTGATACCGAGAACCCTTAAAACTCAAGGATTTCTAGATTGGACAACAGGAAAAAGGTTCTTGTCACTGGACTGAGCGGGGTCGTCGGCAAAGCTATGCGCCCCGCGCTTGAAGAGCGTTACGAAATCAGCTCCATGTCACGGAACGGCGTGGATGACATCGCTGAAGATCGCAACTTCATAGGGGACGTCTCCGATATGGAATCCCTCCGTCCTGCCTTTGAGGGAATCGACATCGTGGTGAACCTCGCCGCTTCCGGTGGTCAAGGCGACCCAGATGGGATGAACGGCAGCTGGGAGACGATGCTCAAGTACAACATCGTCGGCTGCTACAACGTTCTTGAAGTCGCTAAGCAGGTCGGCGTGTCCCGGGTGATTCTGGCAAGCTCAGGTGCAACGGCCAATGGTTACGAATGGGAGGAGCCTTACAAATCGTTAGTATCCAAAGAAGACGCCCCACTACCCGAATCATGGGAGATGGTCAGCGAGGCATCGGAACCGAAACCGATCCATCTGTACGGAGTGACCAAGCTTTTCGGCGAGGACCTCGGGCGGTTTTACGCGGCGACCACCGATCTGTCGGTTATCAATATCAGGATCAGCAACACAGGCCCGATAGACGCCCCTCAGCCGGGGCGTGGGCAGGCCAACTGGCAGAGCTATCGCGATCTTCAACAACTAATTATCAAGATAATAGAAGCGCCCATCAGCCTGAAGTTCGACATCTTTTGGGCGACTTCCGACAACAAACGCATGTTCAGGGACAACGCACACGCCAAGGAAGTGCTCGGATACGCGCCACAGGACGGCGCGGATTAGGCGACAGACGTATAGGCTCGTCGTCAGTTCCGAGTATTCGTGGACGGCCTTCTGGGCTTCGGCAAACTGTTCACGACCTTCGGGGATCACCTAATGGCGTTCGTTCAGGGGTTGAATCCTTGACATTAATCGCTCTCTGGCTCTGAGTGGTGGATGCCTAAAGCGGTTCCGTACTGCCCCAGACGACGCCGAATACCGTCGCCCCAAGTTCGGTTTTGACGGAGTGCTCGGTCCCGTTTGGCCGGTAGCTCATGTTGCCGGGTGTGATGGAGCCGGCCTCGTCCACGCTGGCTCCCTCGATAACGAAGATCAGCTCGTCACCGTGGTGGCGGTGGAGAGGAATGCCTGCGCGTGACGGGAATCGGTTGATCGCCACCGCCCAATCGGCGGCCTCGTTTGCGACGATTCGCTTAGTGTATGTTCCCCTCGGAGTCTTGACCCACGGCAGGTCTTCCGGCACGAAGATTTGTGAACCCGGCGCATCGCCGATCTCGGTGGCCGGCTCATTGCCGCCAGCGATGATGGCGAGCGCAAGCGCCCCGTTAGGGCTTGTGTTCGAGTGGACACAACCGTCCGGGCGGTAGGCGATATTGCCCGGCCTGATGGTGCCGAACTCGTCCGTCAGCGAGCCCTCGATCAGGTAGATGAGCTCGTGTCCGGCGTGCCTGTGGAGCGGCATGTGGGCGCCGGGCTCAAACTCGACGATGTGGGCCTTACGGTCGGTTGCCGGGTCCTCCCAGATCGGCCGAGTGCGCATTCCGGACGCGCCTTCGACCCATGGGATCTGATTTATCTGGATCGGTCGAGATCGAATCGGATCTTGCGAAGTCGTCACAGTAGAAACTCCAATGGTTGGAACGAGGACAGCCTGCGCGCCGCAAGCTATCACAGGGTCGTGGGGTCGGTACATCTGATGCACGGGGTTGCACGAAAATCCTGGTTACCTGGCACAAGAACAAGGTCACATCTTGCTTTTACCACCCGATGGTCGCTTTCTCAGCCGTTTGTTGGTTCATTCCATGATCGGAAGTCACACGACTTCACTTCGTATGGGTATTGTGTACGCGTGCGCCGGATATTATTCCCTGTGGCACGGCCCCGACACCAGGTTTACAGGTAGCGAAAACGCCAGATGACTCTGTCCAAACTTCTCGTAGCGAACCGCGGAGAGATCGCCGTTCGCATTATTCGCGCCGCCGCCGATATGGGGATTTCGACCGTTTCGATCTTCCCGTCCGACGACACAGAATCGCTCCACGTCCAACAGGCGGATGAGGCAGTTCGACTCGAGGGGCGCGGCGTAGCGTCGTACCTAGACATAGACCAGGTGATCAGCGCCGCTATTTCTACGAGATGCGACTCTGTCCACCCGGGATACGGTTTCCTGGCGGAGAACGCCAGGTTTGCACAGGCTTGTTTGGATGCCGGGCTTATTTTCGTGGGCCCGCTGGCGGAGACGCTGGAGCTGTTTGGCGACAAGGTGCGAGCGCGGGCCATCGCCGTCGATAACGACGTGCCGGTGCTGACGGGTTCCAGCGAACTCGGGTCTGTCGACGAGGCCATCGCGTTTCTGGAGTCGCTCGGCGATGGCGGCACGATGATCTTGAAGGCTATCGCGGGTGGCGGCGGGCGGGGCGCCCGGGCCGTGAACGATGCGGCCGATATAAAAAGTCTGTACGCTGAAGCCACGGCCGAGGCGATGAACGCGTTCGGCGATGGCACGCTATTCGCGGAGCGATTGATCACGAGGGCGCGCCATATCGAGGTGCAAATTCTCGGCGACGGCTCCGGGACCGTTTCCAACTTTGGCGAGCGTGAATGTAGCATCCAGCGCCGATATCAGAAGGTGATGGAGGTTGCGCCTGCGCCAAACCTTCCAGACGGCTTGAGGGCGCGAATTATCGACTCCGCACAACGGCTTGCGGCGGCGGTGAACTATCGGAGCCTGGGAACTTTTGAGTTCCTCGTAGACGCCACGGATCTGACAGACGGTTCCGAGTATTACTTCATTGAGGCCAATGCCCGACTGCAGGTCGAGCACACGGTCACGGAAGCCGTGACCGGAATCGATCTTGTTGAAGCACAGCTGAACATCGCCGCCGGTTACTCTCTAAGCGACCTTGGGCTTGAGCAGGCGGACATCCCGGCGCCACGGGGCTTCGCCATACAAGCGCGCGTCAACATGGAGACCGTCACGCCGGACGGGCGAACGCTTCCGTCGGTCGGGGTACTCTCAGCGTTCGATCCGCCAACTGGTCCCGGCGTGCGAACCGATACCTTTGGGTATGCAGGCTACTCCACCAGCCCATCCTTTGACTCGCTGATCGCCAAGGTGATCGGCCACTCCAAATCAAGCGACTTCGGCGACGCCATTCGCCGGACCTACCGCGCCTTGAGCGAGTTCCGCATCGAGGGTGTGTCCACTAACCTGACTTTCCTGCAGAACCTGTTACATCACCCGGATTTCGCAGAAATGAAGATCCACACGCGTTTTGTGGATGAACAGATCGCGACGCTGGCCGATTCAAGCAACGGCTCGCATCCGAAACGGTTCGCCGAGCTGGCGACG
>JAPYSM010000058.1 GCA_029936485.1 Dehalococcoidia bacterium | reverse complement strand
AACTTATCTGGAGCGCAGTCCCTGTTGATTGCAGACACTCGGAAATAAAAACGGACGCCCCCGTCGGCCCGCCTTCTCGTAAGAAGAGACCGAACGAAACGCCCGATGTTATGCATATCCAGCGGCCAGGGTTACTCCTCGGACTCTTCGCCTTCTTCGCCTTCTTCGCCTTCTTCGCCCTCTTCGACCTCCATGCCCTCGCCGACTTCTACGGCAGCGGTCCGGGTCATGGCGATTCGAGCGACCACCTGGTCCGGTGAGCTGATAGCTACGACCCCGTCCGGGAGGATAAGGTCCTCTACACGTATGTTGTCTCCGATGTTCTCGAGCCCATCGATGGAGACTTCGATCTCGTCGGGAACTTCCAGGGGAAGAACGCTGATCGTCACGGTTCGTATGCCCCGCAGGAACTGACCACCACCACCACGCGTCGCTGGCGCTTCGCCGACGATGGAGAGTGTCACCTCGGCCGAAACCGGCACGGTGGCGTCCACCCTGATGAAGTCCACGTGCTGGAGTTCACCGGTTACCGGGTGTTTGGCGATCTCGCGTATAAAGGTCAGGGCTTTCTCCCCCCCCCCGACCTCGATAGCGATGGGCTGACCACGTCCGGCCGTGTTGACGGCGGCACGCAGCGCCTGAGTTTCCGCCTGCAGCGTAAGCGACTCTCCGCCACCGCCGTAAAGGTGGACCGGAGTGATCCCGGAACGACGAAGCGCCCGAACCTTTTTGCCAGTTACTTCGCGTGGGTCGACGGAAAGGGAGACGTTATCGGTTGCCATATCTCAATTACTTCAGCCGCGACCGGGGGGTGCCTGGCATGCGGAGTCTAGATTGCGGAATATCAGGGGAGCCGATGGCGCGAGACCAACGGCTCATGAATAGAAGCCCGCGCGCGGAGGCGCAGCGACAAATCGTAACACGAGGCAGAGTCCATCCACACGCTCCGCTCCGCCAGAATCGGCGCCCATCCGGTCAGATCCTCAGAATTTCACGTTCGAGACCCGGAAATCGGACATCCAATTGGGCGTTTGGATACCTCCTGTATACTTGGGTTACGTTTGAACGGGCGTCCGGCAGAACATGTCGATCACCCTGAAGCGCAAGCCGCCGAAACCCGGCACCGGACGCTGTCGTGCTAGTTCCTATGAAAGTGGATTACGGTCTACGGGTGTTGATGCACCTCGCACAGACGCCCACGCCCGTTCCGGTTTCAGCCAGCGAGATAGCTGATCGGCAGAAAATCCCTGAAGCCTATCTTCACCACATACTGAGTGATCTTCAAGCAGGCGGCATACTTGAGTCGCGGCGCGGGCCATCCGGGGGGCACATGCTCGCCAGACCTGCAAAAGATATAACCGTGGCGGACGTCTTCATCACCTTCGACCGGTCCCTCGCTCCGTTGGACTGTGTCGATTCGCCGGAGGACTGTACGCTCTCCGGAGCTTGCTCGCAGCGTGAGCTCTGGAGTGATGTGGAACGGGTGCTGCTGGAACGTCTGAGTGAAACGCGGGTTTCTGATCTCGTTGCCGAGCAACGGGAAATGGTCTGGGCCGGATCGCAAACTGGGGCGTAGCAGTACCTGGCCCGTGCAATGCCCTTTCCACCTTCGCTGCCACCGGACTACACTCGTGGGCATGGATTTTGTCTGAAATGCATCTGGACGATCCTTCTAGAACCTAATTTGCCGGGCCGGACAACCACCGGAATAAATCGAAATTGACCGGGGATTGAACGAGAAGCAACCGGCCGCTCTGATCGCCAGAGAACTCAGAGAATCAAGTAAACACAACGACGAGGCTGAATAACGGATGAAAGAAATCAAAACAATGACGCCGCGCCAGGTCCAGCGCTACAGCCGGCACATCATCATGCCGGACGTAGGCAGCGTGGGTCAGCGCAAGCTGCTAGGTTCCAATGTATTGATCGTTGGCGCGGGTGGACTTGGCTCGCCGATCGCTCTCTATCTGGCGATAGCCGGGGTTGGCACGATTGGGATCGTCGATTTCGACACGGTAGATCTGTCCAACCTGCAGCGACAGATCCTGCACCAGGAGGGCGACATCGGTCGGCCCAAGGTTGAGTCAGCAAAAGAGACGTTGCTGGCATACAACCCGGACCTGAACGTTATTCTCCACGAGGAGCCCATCACGTCAGACAACGCGATGGACATCATCCCCAACTACGACGTGATCGTGAACGGCGCGGACAACTTCCAGGCTCGATACCTGGTGAACGACGCATCGTTCCTCGCAGGCAAGCCGCTTGTTGATGGCAGCATCCTGTTGTTTGACGGCCAGGCGAGCACCTACATCCCCGGACAGGGTTGCTACCGCTGCATCTTCCCGGAGCCCCCGCCCCCGGGCGAGGTTCCGAGTTGTGCAGAAGCCGGTGTTCTAGGCGCGCTGCCCGGGATGATCGGTACCATTCAGGCCACCGAGGTCATCAAGGTTCTCCTTGGTATCGGTGATCCTCTGGCCGGACGGCTGCTCATCATCGACGCACTGTCGATGGACTTCCGTGTTCTCAAGGTTCGTCGCAATCTGGATTGCCCACTTTGCGGCGACAACCCGACCGTCACCGAGCTTATCGACTACGACGCCTTCTGCGGGGTGAACATTCCCACGGTTGAGCCCGTAGAAGAGCCGGTAACTGCTGACTAGTTAGACGCAGTTAAGGGGGTGGAGTGGCATTATCACTTTGCCCCCTTTTTATCTTTTGATGTCGCTTGATCGGTCGCTCCGTCCTAGAATTGTGTGCGACCGATATCCCTGTCACTAACCACTCGACCAAGTAAACGGATGCGCGCGTGACCCTGAGAGTTAAACCTGTCCCAAACATGTTGAAACGGGACATCGTGGACGCCATCGGCGATACGCCGCTGGTAGACGTATCCGTTTTGAGCCCGGTAGAGGACGTGCGGATCTACGCCAAGCTTGAGGGATCGAACCCGTCCGGATCGGTCAAAGACCGCGTGGCCAGGTTCATGATTGAGGCCGCCGAACGCGACGGCCTGATCAAGCCGGGTGACACCATCATCGAACCCACCTCGGGCAACACCGGCGTGTCTTTGGCGATGATAGCCCGTGCACGTGGATACAACCTCAAGGTCGTGATGCCCGCAGGTGTGACGCAGGAGCGTATCGACCTCCTCATTGCTTACGGGGCCGAGATCATCTTCTCGGACGCCGACAAAGGCACCAACGAGGCGATTATCGTCGCCAAGCAGATTGCTGCAGATAACCCGGATTACTATTTCCCGTACCAGTACGGCAATGAGGCCAATCCACGGGCACACTTTGAGACCACCGGACCCGAGATCATCCGAGACCTGCCGGAGATAGACATCTTCATCGGCGGGCTCGGCACTGGCGGCACGCTCATGGGCAACGGCAAGGCACTGAGGTTGCACAACCCGAACGTCAAGATCGTGGCCGTAGCACCTCCACCGGACGATGTAATTCAGGGCCTACGTTCGATAGAACACGGCTTCATTCCGGAAATCTTGGACCTAGACAAGTTGGACGCCCGAATCCTTGTGGAAAGCGAGGATTCATTCTTCTGGACCCAGCAGTTGATGGAGCAGTGCGGTATTTTCGCCGGGATCTCGTCAGGCGCGGCAATCGCATGCGCCCGAAAGATGGCGGACAAGATCGGCGATGGCACGATCGAAATCCCGGGTCGGGCTGCAGGCGAGGCCAACATCGTGGCTTTGCTTCCGGACGGCGGTTGGAAGTACATGTCCACGCAGCTCTGGACCAAGACTTTCAAAGAGATAGAGTCTGAGGTCGGCGGCAAGATCTGGTGGTAGAAGTTCGGTAGGGGCGGGGCTTGCTCTGCCCGAGCCTGCCCGTCAGAGCATCTTTCAATATGCGACAACACTGTAGGGGCGGCAGCGGCCCGCCCTCGGGTGTGTTGCCACACGCGCCCATACACTGTTGGCATCCGACTCCTTTGCAGGTGTTCTGAAGATCTCGAGGACGCCGACCGCGACAACATCCGTGTTTCTACCCTGACGCGCTGGCCGTCGTCCTGAACTTCATTCAGGAGCGGCCGATCAAGCGATAACACCGTAGCGGCGGACAGCGATACGCCTCTACCGCGGGATGCGATCTACGAACAGGAATGACCCAAACCCATGCCAAATGATGAGTACAAAGCCACAGACCTGACGATGTGGGGAGGGACCGTAGACATCCATTATGGCCCCGATTTCTACAACGTCGAACGGTTCAAGGCTGGCGAGACAACGCTTGAGGATTTTGAGCGCCGTGAAGGAAGGTTGATAACCGTGCCGATGGTTGTAGAGGCGTATGGCAATATGCCCGGGGACGGCCAGGATGGCCGCGCCGCGTGAATCTCAACCCACGCGACGCCCAGAACGACCGTCACGGGTTTGCCGTATACGCGGTATTTGCAGTTGCCGGTTCCGCCCAGGTTGCGGCTATCTCCGAATTGCGTCGGGCGATGTATTCTAGGGTTGAAGACCCACCGGCATACATCAACGCTCCGGCTCACGTCACCGTGAAGCGCCTCTTCGCCGGGATTCCGAATGTGGAGGAGATCCAGGAAGCGATTCACGGGATTTGCGAGTCCGTAAAGCCATTTCGAATCGAGCTGGAGGCCGAGCTAGAATCACGCGGTTCCAATAGCTCTTCATTGGCCATCCCGGTGAAAATCACGCAGGAACTGGTCGCTGTAAATCAGGCACTTGAGTCGGCGATTAGCCCGCTCGCTGACACCGAATTCGGCAGCTCAGACTTCCACCCCCACATGACCGTGTTCCAGGACGCCTCGCCCGAGGAATCGGGGAAGGGTATGCGACTGGCACGGGGGTTGAGACTGGGAACCGGATTTTATGTAGAGACTCTTGAGATGATGGCCCGGACCGCACCGTCCAGGGGAGGCCGCTGGACATCACTTGCGTCATTCGAAATGGACATCTGGAGCTGACTATCGCCAATAACCTAGGGGCGAATGATTATCCGCCCTAATGCGAATCAAACAAACGGATTATTGAAGCGGCCAACATCAATCCTGAGATCCAGAGCCGCCGCGCAGGATTTTCCGAATTCCCAAGATCCACGGTCTCTGTGGGGCCCACTCCAGGTTCACCCACCAACAATCGACGCCAACTTGTCGCCATCGATACTGCCGCCGCTCAATATGCACACAGAGCGGCCCCGTTGACTCAGCGGCATCGCCAGAGCGGCAGCCACAGATGCCGCGCCCGCACCCTCAACCACCAGCTTGTTATCCAGCGCCAGTCGCCTGATTGCGTCCTTCACCTGATCCTCGGACACCGTCACAGTGTCATCCACAACCGATTGCAACAGCGGCCACATCTCGTCCGTAACGAACGGCACCCCTAACCCGTCGCACAAAGTCGGCTGCGCATGCACCCAGACCGGTGCCCCTGCCGATAGACTCGCTCTAAGAGGCGCACACGCTTCTGGCTGCACAGCAACGATCCGTACATTCGGATTAAGTGCCTTGAGCGCGCTACCGACTCCGCAGATCAGTCCGCCGCCACCGACAGAAACGAAAACCGTGTCCACGTCTGGCAGGTCATGATGAATCTCCAACCCGATGGTGGCGCTGCCCGCAACCATCAGCGGCTCGACCCACGGGTGTAGGAACGTGTACGATTCGTCCTCCCAGCCCGCCGACAACATCCAATCGAACAGTTCATCCTCGGGCATCAAGACCGGCTCCATTCCATACGTATTGATAGCCTCGATCTTCGCCCTGGGCGTCGTGTCGGGAAGTCGGCTGCGCGCCGATGCTCCTACCAGACGGGCTGCGTAAGCGACTGCCTGTGCTGTATTGCCTGCGCTGACCGTCGATAGGCCCCGTGATCGCTGCTCGTCCGTTAGCGTGGACGCCCAGTTGTAAGCACCACGAATCTTGAACGAGGTGACAGGCTGGAGCGTCTCGGGCTTCAGTAAGATGTCTGGCTCCGCGCCCAAATAAGAGCGTAATGGGAGCAGCGGCGTCCTGACCGCCACGTTCCGAATACGTTCCGCCGCGGCGCGCACATTGTCTAGCGACGGCGCGCCGATAGGCGTGCCGCCGAATTTGGTTCGACGTGGCTGGCTACCGTTAATCAGCTTGTCGCCTCCACCAGGTGCGTCGATCGAGAAGACATCAAGACGATGATGTTCGCTGTGCGCTCCCGGAGGGCGAGAAGCGACTGATACTCCTCGGGGTTATAGAAACGGTCTGCGTCTTCACGCGTCGGGAACTCAAGGATCACGAGTCGCCTTCCAGTTTTTCGACTTCAGCGCCTCGGGCAACGCCCCGACCACCGGTCATGGCGATCTGTGGGGACACCATTTCTCGATATTCGGTGAACCCCTTAAGATCAATGATCTTCAGTTGCACAATTACGTAAACGGTCACTGTTCAATCCTTCGGGGATGTTTCTCTTGCCTTTGGCAGTCTGACCACCTAGGCTCCCTCGCCAGCGGGGTCATCGCCGTGATCGGCCATGTGCGTCCGTAGCGCGTCCAGTACGATCGTAGTCGCACGGATCGTTGTCATCCGGTCCGACAAGAGCCGTTTGCCGTGCGCCCGCACACGCTCCGTGATGTGCCGGTGCGCCTCCGCAACGTCGGCGTGTCCCGGTTCGCCGGGGTGGCCCAGTGAAGCCGCCATATCGTTCGGGCCAAATGTAATGCAGTCGATCCCGTCTACATTAAGAATTTCGTCGATATTTTCGAGTCCAAGACGGGACTCGACCTGTGCAACTACAAGCATGTTGGCGTTCGAATCCGCCAAAAACTCAGTGTTTCCGCCGTGCAGGTCTTTGATAACGGCGGTATGCCCGTATACATTCCCCCGCGCCGGTCCCCAGGACCGCTCGCCCTCCGGCAGAAACAACGTGGCGTCCACCAGGATCTTCGCCTGCTCCGCCGTCTCCATATGCGGGCCCTGGATGCCCTGCACGCCCCGCGCCAGATAGCCGTTGATCACCGAGCCATCGATCGCCGGGACGCGCGCTGTGACCGTCATGCCGTATGCGTTTGCCAGCCGGCAAATCGCATCGACCTCGGACAGCGTGAAGTGGCCGTGCTCGCCATCGAGATCGACCCCGTCCAGCCCAGCCATCGCCGCAAGTTCAATTAGCTCCGTGGACGGGTGGTGGAATTGGAGCAGGTGCGCAATCTTACCGGCGCGGTTGGCAGCGAAAATTCGGTTCTGCGGCATGCGGACTCCTGGGGTTAGCTGAGGTTTTACTGGGACCAATAAACGCCCTCTCCCAGTGGGAGACGGTTGGGGTGAGGGAGACCGCGGATTAAGAGGCACACACTCGTCTCATATTCGGACTATCACGTCATATCAGCGCCACACTTACGCCAGCCCGAACTTTCCGTCGCGGGTCTCCATGGGCAATTCCCCCCATGTTGGTGGAGTGTAATCGCTCGTCATGTCCAAGCGCTGGCCGCTTTCGGCCGAAAGCCACACCTTCTCGATGAACTCGATCACGTGCGCAAGCTGGCGCGGCCCGTTGAGTAGCGGCTTTCCGTCCAGGACCGCGTCGGCAAGCGACAAAAGCGTGGCTGGATGGAGGGCCCATCGGGTGTCGAGGCCGGGGATGTCCACATCCTGCCAACCGTCGACGTCGGTCTTCCAGTCGTCTCGGTACAGGCGGATACGCAGCACCTGGTCCCCGCCGTAAACCTCGATCGTGCCGTCGGTCCCAAACAGCGACATCATCGGTGACTCGGAACTCATCGCCACGTAGCCTGTGTCCATTGTGCCGAGCGTGTCGTTGCCCATGTCGAACACGATTACGTTGTTGTCCGGCACATCCACGGACACCCGTTTTCCGGCCGCAGGCCCGTCCCGCATCACACGTTCCGGGATGGAGGTCGTCGACATCGCAGCCAACGACTTTACTCCGCCGATCAGTCCGGTTAGACGAACCAGTCCGTAACCGGCCATGCTCGACATCCCGCCCGCGCCAGACTGGTAGAACCATGAGAAATCTGTGGGAGCGCCGGGCCGGGAGCCGGGCCCCATCGAGTTCTGGCTCATTTTGATCAGATTGATCTTGCCGATCACGCCCTTGGACACGATTTCCATCAGACGTCGCTGCCCGGGATGGAGCATGTTTGGCGGCGCGCACGAGACGTAAAGTCCGTTCATTTCCGCGATCTCGCACACCTTCACAGCGTCCGCGAAACCCTCCGTCATAGGCTTCTCGACAAGCACATGCTTTCCGGCCTGTAACGCCGTCGTTACCTGTTCCGTATGAAATCTGTGCGGTGTTAAAACTGCAACGGCATCGACCTCCGGATCGCGAAGCATTGCCTCGTAGTCGCCGTACGCCGTACCGCCGTACTGGTCAGTGAATTGGCCTGCGCGCGCCTCGTCCACATCGCACACCGCCGTCAGTTGCAGGCGGTCGTTCCAGTGCTGTGTCGCCGGGAGGTAGTACCACTGAGCCGCAGCGCCAGCGCCCACCACGCCAATCTTGAGCCGATCGTTGGACGGTTCTGGCATATCGCCTCTTCTCCCTCGGATTTATTGGCGGACTATATGGGGTTATCGGGTATTGGCGGCCTTTCGGGCTTCCTTCGCCTCTCGCCGCTGGCGTGCCGTCTTCGGGCCATCGTCGCTAATCGAATCGACCTTGCGCATCGAGAGAATTTCCGTCGCCTCGCCGTCCTTAACCTCAAACACATGCGTTGCGATGCCGTCGACAATTCCCGGGTCGTGGCTGGCGCATATGATCGTGCCGTCGTATCCCGCCAGCGCCTCGATCAACCGAACACGTGTTGCTCGGTCCAAGTGGTTTGTAGGCTCGTCGAGCAGAAGGACGTTCGTCGGCTGAATCAGGAACTTGGCCAACGCAACCCGGGAGCGTTCTCCGCCGGACAGCACCTTCACGGGTTTAAACACATCGTCCCCGCTAAACAGGAACTGTCCGAGGATCGAACGGAGCCTTACATCCGGTGCACCGTTTGAGCCCTCGCGGACCTCTTCGATAACCGTTCGGTCCGGGTCCAGAGCCTCGTCCTGGTGCTGGTCGTAATAACCGGGCCGTGCGCGCTCCGCCCACTCGATAGTTCCCTCTTCTACCTCCAAGGTGCCGACGGCGATGCGCAGCAACGTGCTCTTGCCTCCACCGTTCTCTCCCACGAGGCAAACCTTATGCCCGCGCTCAATATCCAGATTTACATCGACCAGCACAACTTCATCGCCAAACGATTTAGCGATGCCACGCATCTTTAGAACTTCTCGCTCGGTCCGGCCGTTTGCCTGGAGGGCGAACCGCACCTCGGGAGCCTTCCGGACCGTCTCGATAATGTCCATCCGTTCCAGCGCGGCTTCACGGCTGCGGACCTGTGCGGCCTTCGTTGCCTTGGAGCGGAACCGCTCGATGAATCGGCGCTGGCGGGCGATCTCACGTCGCTGCCGCAGACGCTCACGCTCTCGCGCCTCCGCACGGGCCTTCTTCTCTGTGAGGTATGCCGTGAAACTACCGGCGTAGGGCGTGACCTCGCCGTGATCGATCTCAATCACCTTGGTGACGACTTTGTCCATGAACTCACCATCGTGAGTGACGATCACCACCGCGCCCGGGTAGTCCTTCAAATAAGTTGCCAGCCAGTCTCGCGCGGCGGCGTCCAGGTGGTTTGTCGGCTCATCCAGCAGGGCATGCTCCGGGACGGCGGCCAGGATCTTTGCCAGTGCGACCCGCATCTGCCATCCACCGGAGAAATCAGCGCAAAGTTTTTCCCAGTCGGATCGCTCAAAGCCAAGGCCGTCCAGGACCCTGCTGATACGAGCTTCGATGCGGTACCCGTCGAGCATTTCGTATCGTTCGTACAACGAGGTTTGCTCGTCGACCAGCTCCATCACGTCGCCCTCGCCCATCTCCAGCATCCGGCCGACTTCGTCGAGTCGATGTCGGATCTCAAGCGCCTCTGGGAACGCCTTCCATAGTTCATCCAGCAACGTAAAGTCCGGTGTGAGGTCAGCTTCCTGTTTCAGGAACCCGATCTCACCGTTTCGGTGTCCGACCGATCCGGCCTCTGGGATTTCCTGCCCAGAGATGAGCCTAAGAAGGGTGGACTTGCCGGTGCCGTTCGGCCCGACGATACCAACGCGGTCAGATTCTCCGATGACAAAAGTCACATCGGCGAACAGGTCCTGTGTCCCGTACGACATTGCTAATTTATTGGCGAAGAGCATCTATCTGTTCTCGGTTGTCGCGCATTTGCCTATCAAATCAGGCACGCGTTCAGGTCTGGCCGCGGACGAGCCGCGGAAGTTGTCGATTAATTTGGTGTTGGGTCCGGTCTTCTTAACGCACCGTCTGGCGATTTGTGCCCGGCATCTCCGTTGGCGAATCCATCGGTAGAACGGACCCCGGCCGAGCGGCGCAGATTACGCCACGACTAACAATGATACAGCGACCCCCGGTCGGGGGGTACGTATATAACACGCGATAATTCTTCAGATTTGGCCCGATTCCAGTAGATGACCGATCCACCTGTCCCCTGAAGTGGTACCAGGGATTATGTTAGTCCTGCCTTGTGTTGGACGGCTGGCATGAAAGTCTCTGGCGCTGGCGGCCTGTGGCCCAGTGAGCTATGAGACGGGATCGTGTTGTACTCTCTTCGCCACATTTCGATCGGCATCCGCCCTTCTTGGGCATGTAAAAGATCTCTCGGTTTAGAAGCTCATCGGGGAACTTCCCGTTGAAGCTCCCACAAAATGAACTACCGTCCCAGGACCTCCGCCATCTTCGCCCCGATCACCGCCGGCGAATCTGCCACATGCACGCCGGCTTCCCTGAGCACCCGAATCTTTTCAGAGGCGAGCGCCGCTACCCCCGTGATGATCGCCCCGGCGTGTCCCATGCGCTTGCCGGGAGGCGCTGTTTGGCCGACGATCGCGCCTACTACCGGCTTCGTGACGTGATTATTGATGAACTCGGCGGCCTGCTGCTCCTGGGTACCTCCGATCTCGCCGATCATCACGATCGCGTCTGTCTCGTCGTCGTTCTCGAACATCCTAAGCACGTCGACAAAAGTTGTGCCGTGCAACGGGTCTCCGCCGATGCCGACGCATGTCGACTGGCCGATGCCGAGTTCCGTAAGCTGCACCACGGCTTCGTACGTCAGCGTCCCACTGCGGGACACCACGCCGACCTGGCCTTCGCTCAAGATGCTACCGGGGATGATGCCTACCTTTGCCCTGGTTCCAGGATGAATCAGGCCGGGGCAGTTGGGTCCAAGCAATCGTGACGACCTGCCCTCCATGTAGGCAAGTGTTTTGACCATGTCCTGGACCGGCACGCTCTCGCTGATGCACACCACAAGTGGCAAACCTGCATCCACCTGCTCGATAATGGCGTCCGCCGCGCCCGATGCCGGTACAAAGATCAGGCCAACGTTGGCACCCGTCGCCTCGACGGCTTCCGTAACGGTCTCAAATATCGGGACCTCGTCCTCAAACTTCGTCCCGCCGCGTCGCGGGTGCACCCCGGCCACCATGTTCGTCCCGTACGCCCTGCAACTGCTCGCCTGGAAAGTGCCATCACGGCCGAGGCCCTGCACCAGCAGTCGAGTGTTTTCGTCAACAAGGATGCCCATCTAAGAGGTTTCTCCGTTAGAGCTGGCGGCACCAAGCACCTGTGTAAGCGCGGTTGCGGCTTCACCAAGATCGCCGACTGTCGTGACGTTCAGACCGGCGTCGGCCAGAATTTGAAGTCCTTCTTCAGCGTTCGTGCCGCGCATGGCGACCACCAGTGGCATTTGCGTCCCGGTGCTCCTAACGCCCATCACGATCCCCCGGGCGGCTACATCACACCGGAGAATCCCGCCGAATACGTTCACAAGGATTGCCTCGACATCGCCGTCCGAGACTATGATTTCCAATGCTTCAGCAATCTTGTCTTCCGCCGCGCCGCCACCGACGTCAAGGAAGTTGGCCGGGGCCGCGCCTGCGGTCTTCGTGATGTCCATCGTCGCCATCGCAAGTCCTGCGCCGTTCACCATGCAGCCTACCCGCCCGCCGTCCAACTTCACGTACGCGAGACCGGCATCGAGGGCCTTCTGCTCAAGCTCGTCGTTCTGTTCCGGGTCCCCCAGTTCAGCGATCTCTTTGTGGCGGAACAGCGCATCATCCTCGAAAGTGATCTTGGCGTCGAGCGCCATCACCCGGCCGTCTGTCGTGACAGCCAGCGGATTGATCTCCACCAGCGAGGCGTCCAGTTCCTGGAATACGCGGCAGAGATTGGTTATCAGCCCGGTCGCTTGTCGCACAAGGTTGATCGGTATGCCGATCTCGGTTGCGATGTCCCGGGCGTGATATGCGGTCAGGCCAATCAATGGGTCAACCGCCACCCGGACGATCTTGTCAGGCGAGTTGGCAGCGACCTCTTCGATCTCGACGCCGCCCTCGGAGCTCGCCATCACCATCGGCGCGCGGGCGTC
>JAPYSM010000057.1 GCA_029936485.1 Dehalococcoidia bacterium | reverse complement strand
GCCATATGCAGCGTCGTCTCGGGGCGACCGGACAGCCGGCACCAAGCCGTGTACATCTCCGAAAACAGCGCCCGGGGAGCATCGGAGCAGGTTGCGTGCGCCCATTCCCACATGACCGACATCCGGACGCCGCCGAGGCCGGTCACTGCGCGGCCGGTCAGGTATCCAATCAACGTCCCGTCCTGCTCAGCGACGATCCCATCGCTGGTCGAAAGCCAGCTTGAAATAAGTTCTCCGACCACCTCAACCGTGTCGAGGTTCGTCGGGTAAAGTGGGTTAGAGGCTCGACGTGCGGCATGTTGCTCAACGAACAGTTCGGCGCAAGCAGCCACATCGCCTTCGGTCATAGCGCGCAAAATAGAAGAAGCCAGGGTCAGTCCGTGCCCGGTTCCGTCGCAGCCGACACGCCGATCATGCTGTTTCGGTTCACCAACGTTGCTAGTTGCTCTTCGCTCCAGCCATCGGTGCCATCAGGCCGGCGTGGTATTACAAGAAACCGGAGTTCGGAGTTGCTGTCGACCACCCGCACCTCTGTCTTTTCATCAAGCTCAAGCCCGAACTCAGACATCACTGCCCGCGGCTCGGTGACGGCGCGGGATCGGTAAGAAAAGCTC
Organism: Dehalococcoidia bacterium; assembly: GCA_029936485.1. Taxonomy (GTDB): domain Bacteria; phylum Chloroflexota; class Dehalococcoidia; order Lucifugimonadales; family Lucifugimonadaceae. The sequence goes on along the minus strand of JAPYSM010000057.1, from coordinate 11,843 downwards.
TTGTACCAGTCCGGTGGCGGACCAAGCAGTTGCGTCGGATAGCAGGAGCAGAGCGTGCACACCACCATGTGTTGCACCTCCGGCGTGTTCTCGAGCACGATGATGTCTGCGTTGTGTTCCGGCACGAACCCGCTCTCGATCACTGTCTCTTTCGGGTGCTCGAGCAACTTCGTTCGGAACTCCGGGTCCGACCACGCTTTCGCCACAAGTGTTGCACCGTTTGACGGCACCCGCTTGCTCACGGCCTCAATCACCTCGTCGACCTCGCCCTCGCCGATAACGCCCTTCTCCACCAGCAACTCGTGCATGGCGAGCGCCCGTGATGCCCGCACGCCCAAACCGACGTCCTCCCTCACACCGGGGTGGTCGTGCGGACGACCGTCTTCGTCTCGATGCACGTCCCCGCTGGGCCGCCATCCAGTGTCGAAAAACCCGCCCCTATCTTTGTCTTCACTCATCAGATGACTCTCCTGAGCGTCTATGGAACCCGAACTACTCGTCCCGCTCCAGCCAGTGCTCGTACAGATCGATCCACAACTTGTCTGACTGCGACTCTGGGTAATCAAACCACAGGTGTGTCTGTTCAAACTCCACGCGATACATCGGCAACTCCGGCATCCCGGAATCTCCGTGCGCCCGGGTCTCAGAGTTGACGTACATGCCGATGAACTCCAGGACCACACCGCGACGGCCTTTGATGTACCAAGGCGTCCGGTGATGGTTCGCCGGCGTCATATCTTTTACGTGCACTCTGTCGCCCTGGGAGAATTCCAGCTTCGGAGCAGCCGCGGCGCTCACGACGGGTAGCCCCAGCGATCCCGCAATGCCTTCGCCCGATCATCGATCTCCTTGATCGTCAGCACGCCCTTCTCAACCAGCATCGTCTCGATACTTGCCGACCAGCGTTCGAAATACGTCGACGTCTCGTACTCCGCCGGGTCGATAGACTCAATGCCCCGACGTAATTCATCCACATTCATGAAGCCTTTGCTGTCGAGCACGGTCCTGAATGACTGCGTCTGGCGCTCCCAGTCAGCCCATTCGTGCTCCTCACGGTCGATCGAATCGTCCGTAGGCCATCCGCCACGGTCATGTACTGCCGGCATGACTGCCTCCTGTTTTGTTACTCGCGATTAGTAACCCACTGGTTGTAATCACGTTCCATTTCCTCGGAGTAAACGCGGTCTACCTCGCCCGCCGTGTACACACCCTCGGCGATCCGCTGTTGACCGAACTCGTCCCTCAATCGCACGTTCTCTGAGCTGACGACGACCTCCTCCGCAAGGTGGGGTGGTATGAACATCACCCCCTCCATCGTGCCCAGCACCACGTCGCCGGGGAGGCAGGTCGTCACGCCTATGCGGATGATGCCATTAATGTCCGGCATCGACACGTCGTTGATGGCGGAGGGGTCCATGCCCCGGATAAAAGCGTTGAACCCGTCCATCTCGTAGATTCGCTGAGCATCTCGCAACCCGCCGTCGATCACCATGCCGCGTTTCGTGCTCACTCGGATGGCCGTAGAAAGGTTGTCGCCCGCAAAGGTGCCGTCGAAAATCTTACCGAACAGGTCCACAACGACCACGTCGTCCTCGACCAGTTCATCGATCACCCACGAGTTCTGTCCACCGATACGGTCGTCGAACTCCCCGGTACGCTCGATGGCGTTGTTCAAGTCAGGCCGTGTCGGCACGAACCGACAGGTGACCGCACGGCCGACGAGGGTCCTCTCAGGGTGGAGGATGTGGAAATCGCCGGCAAAGTTGTGGTGGTATCCGTTGCGCCTAAGGGTGCCCCACGCCTCCTCGCTCGTCACCTTCTCCATGCGCTTGATGATGCCGGCGCCCACAAGCGGCCGACCATTACGATCCCGCTCGCCCTTCCACTCGCTAGTGATACTGCGAATCAGGTCCTGGTTGGTGAGTTTCAAGTAATGGGCCTGTCGTACTGGTTGGTGAATTTGAGGCGATGCGGCGGGACTCAGATCGAGTACCACTAAGAGCGTTCCAATCGTGGAATGTGGCGTATTGTATCGTCTGACGACATCGATTTATCAGAGGACGCGCGTGGACGTGTTGACATACGCCACTACGGCGTCATTGCCGACACAACCGTGATCGTACGCGGGCGGAGCAAGCGCCGGCCCGTAGGGGGCTTCCGGCCATTACGTTCGGTCCTTGAGATTTCTGAAGATTGAGTGACAAATAAAAACGGCGACACCATGAAGGCGCCGCCGCTTTTGGTTGTCGATTCAGGCCCTAGGCCGGGCTTTACTTACTTGCCGCTCCGCAAACCGTCTCGAGGATGAGACGGGTTACGACGTACGGGTCGCAGTTGGCGTTCGGACGACGGTCTTCGATATAGCCCTTCTGGTCTTTCACAACCTGCCACGGAATGCGGACCGAGGCGCCACGGTCTGACTCGCCGTACGAGTACTGGTCGTGCCGCTGCGTTTCGTGCTCGCCGGTCAGTCGCTCTTCGATGCGGTCACCGTAGTTGGCGATGTGTTCAGCGACGTTCGTGCCAAGCGCTTCCGCAGCGTCGATGCAGGGCTGGTAGCTCTCTCGCATCTGCTTCGTCGAGAAGTTCGTGTGTGCGCCAGCGCCATTCCAGTCGCCCTTTATCGGCTTCGGGTCCAAGGTGGCGGAGATTCCATGGTCCTCCGCTATTCGGTAAAGCAGCCAGCGCGCCAGCCACAACTCATCGGCCGCACGGGGCGAACCAATCGGGCCGATCTGGAACTCCCACTGGCCGGGCATAACTTCTGCGTTGATGCCGGAGATGTGGATCCCGGCCTCGATACAGGCGTCCATGTGGTCTTCGACGACTTCACGTCCAAATACCTCGTCAGCGCCGACGCCGCAATAGTAGCCGCCCTGCGGGGCCGGGAATCCGTTGTCCGGCCAACCAAGCGGCTTGATGCCGTCGAAGAAGGTGTACTCCTGCTCGATGCCGTACCACATGTCAAATGATGCGTATTTCTCGGAAGCGGCAGCGCAGGCTGCGCGCGTGTTGGACGGGTGCGGGGTCAAGTCTGTGAGAAGAGTCTCGGTCATGACGAGCTTATGGTCGCCGCCGCGGAGCGGGTCTGGCAGTACAAGTACAGGGTTCAGGACGACGTCTGAATTGTCGCCCGTGGCCTGCTGCGTGCTTGATCCGTCAAATCCCCAGATTCCGGGGGTCTCGCCGTCGGCGATGACCTTGGTCTTGGACCGCATTTTGGCCGTCGGCTGATTGCCGTCGATCCAGATGTATTCAGCTTTGTAGGGCATCCATGTCTCCAGTCAATTAACCGCCGTCCATTCCGTTGGACGGTCCGTGTCCACCAATTGCTCGGCCGGAATCATATATCTCCGGCCTTCGCTGTCATATCGCGCCCGACATTGTACGGGTGCTCCTCATAAATTTGAGGACGACCAGTTAGTTTGAAAATGATCCTAGCGCGCGCGTGTTTCGAGAATGTTTCAGGACACCGGAATATCTCTGAATCGTCACGTTTCAGCAGCACCGGACTCTAATTGAGAAATCTGGGGCCGAAGGTGGCTGGTCCGCGTTGGTCGCCGTAAGTCCGTTATGGACTCCATGACAGCACGACGGAAAGTAGGACTGCGGAGCGCAAATGCCATTTGTAACTACTATTAATTAACGCGTCCAGGCCAGCGCCCCCTTCGGCGGCGGTGCGCCGAACCACGCGTCCCGACAAAATGAGTCGGTCATTTCAGACTCAGCGGGGCGCCAACTGGATTGATAAAAAAGGGAACGACGCGTCGTTAACGAATAATCCAGAACCGTTGGAGGGGCGCTTCCTCCGCCCGACGCGCAGGACCTCCTGGCTAGTAGAGCGCAATAACTTCTATCTCGCGGCTGCCGTCCAACAGGAGTATCCCTAGACGGTTATGTGCACCTTCACCGAGCCGCTCATCTTATCGTACGCAAGATCGAAGCCCTTTTCGATCTCATCCAGCGACACCGTGTGGGTCACGATGCCGTTGAACCCGGTGTCCTTGTTAGACAGCATGTTGATCGCCACGTCGTAATCGTGCTTCCCGTCAACAATCCCGTAGCAAGAAGAAAGCTTGAACGTCAGCTCGCTCAGCATGGGCGGTAGGAACGCATAAGGCAGAACGCCCCGGAACCCACCGACCACGATGATCGTGCCCTGGGATCGCGTAGCGGCGCACGCCGTCTCAAGCGGGGCCATTGAATTGCCACCAACCGTCTCTATCGTTACATCAGCACCGAGACCGTCGGTGATCGACTGAGCAGCATCTTCCAGCTCGCCCGGCTCACTCCCGACAACGAGGTCCGCACCGCAGGCCTCGGCCATCGCTTTCTGCTGTGGGTACCGTGCAGACGCCACGACCTTTCGCGCTCCAAGCGCCCGGGCGGCTGCGATCGCCGCGAGCCCGATCGTCGCCGAGCCGACGACCGCAACGGTGTCGCCGCCCTGCATCCCGCCCCAGCGCACCGCATGCACGGAAACGGCGAGTGGCTCGACAAGCGCGCCCTCTTCCCAGGACATGTTGTCAGAGAGCTTGTGCAGTCCGAGAGGAGTTCGGGTCATGTACTCGGCAAACGCGCCGCCTGACTCTTCGGCCTTGTCAATGCAGTGCCGGTACTGGCCGGTGCGGCAGAAGTAGCAGGCTTCACAGGCCTTCCCGGAGCCGATCGTCTCGATAGCCACGCGGTCGCCCGGCTGAATTCGGATCTCGCCTGGCGGAACTTCAATCACCTCTCCCGCAGGCTCGTGACCGGTGGGAAGCGTCTGTGGAGCCGTTCGCTCGTTGTTCATGTGGAGGTCAGACCCGCATATGCCGATCTGCTTCATGGCGATCAGGGCCGAGCCCGGGAATCGCTCCGGCATAGGACTCTGATGAATGCTTACGATTCCGTTGCCGTCATCCAGTGCGGCGCGCATTGTGTCGGACATGGGGGCTCCTCGTATATGTTTGGCGGACCGGGCGGACCGGTGTGGGATTGCGATGAAGCGTGAGAAAACCGGATTGTAACCGCCGCTTGCAGGTTAGATGCGTAGCAAGCATAGATTGCGCTCTGGGGACGACATTTATCGCCGACCAAAATGACGTCGCCCGAATATGTCGTCGATCTCGTGTTTGATCCAATAGACAAGGGTTGGGTCGATGTACTCGGAGTGGTGACGCAACAAGTCGGGCGACGAACTTGAGGGCGCTCACGATGGCCTAGTCTCCGTCGGCCGCCGAAGCCGCCACCGGTGTGGGCGTAGGTAGTGGTTGGGGCGACTGGAATCGGATTGAATATTTGCGCTCACGGATGGAGTAGCTGACTACTCCAGCAAATATCAAGAAACCCGCCGCGGCCGCGAACACTGGATCGTACGTGTCCCAAATATCGAAAACCCTCCCGGCGATGATCACCGCAAGCCCACCGGCGAACTGGTGGACCATCATGATCAGTCCGTTCAAAATTCCAACATTTCGCAGGCCATACACATCGGCGGTAAGGGAGTTCGTAAGTGGTACGGACGCCAGCCACGACATCCCGCCGATGACGGCGAACGCCCACAGTGCAGGAACTCCCGGAAACACTATTAACGCCAGGAACCCGAGGCCACGGATCAAGTACACCGTGCCAAGGAGGTTCTTACGTTGCATTCGATCGGAAACCGACCCCACGACTAGCAATCCCACGCCGTTGATAGCCATTAGAAGACCAAACGCCAAAGCCGCCGTGCCGGGGGTGATGTCTTCAGTGGATGCCCACCTGATGAAGTGCACAGCGATGATGGCCGTCGTGATGCCACAAACCGAATACCCTAACGACAACTGCCACATTGGAGCCGATCGGTACGAATCCCTCCAACCGGTTGTTGCGAGCGGTGCCATATGGATCGAGGTTGAACTGTCATTCCCGTCATCCGACGTGCTGACCGGCTCTTCGTCGCCGTCCTGATTGAGACCCATATCTTCTGGGGCGCTTCGGACGATCGCCAAAAGCAGTGGCAACGCAAGGAACAAGATGGCGGCACCCATGACCAGCCAGGCCGTCCGCCAGTCGGCAATGACCAGCAGATATGCAGCAAACGGCACCATGATGAAGCCACCGGCCGATCCACCGAACGCCACCATGCTCATCGCAGTACCACGCTTTCGCTGGAACCAGCGAACGACGACGGAACTGGCCGGGGTAGGGAAAACCCCGCCCGCTGCGGATGACACGACAAACCCGTACACGGCGATCAGGACGTAAACGTTTGGAGAGGCAGCGACCAGCATGGTTCCGAGACCCATCGCCAGCACTCCCCAGATCAGTACGCGGCGACCACCGAGTTCGTCGGTCAATCTACCGAAGAAGGGCTGGACAATACCGTTGACGGCCCAGCCGATGCCGGCTGCAACCGAGATCGCACCGACAGAAGCCCCAAAATCTTCTTCCCATGCCTCAACGAATACGCCGAAACCCTGTCGAGAACCGACCCCCACAAAAGTCGCGAAGAAGAGTGTTCCGACGATGTACCAGCCGTAAAAAACGCTCTTGCGGCTGTCCTGTTTCCCGTCGGTCTGCTGGGCCAAACGATGTCTCCAAAATATAAGTCGGCGCCATTTGTGTTCGCCAGATTCCACGTTGCCCGCGCAGTATATCCTCGGTGGTAACCCGTTAGATCGCTCGCCGTGTCGGGGCGGTCATCGTTCTTTCCTTCTCCCAGTGGGAGAGGGCTGGGGACCTGCCCTGTCTGGGAAGGGTGAAGGTGAAAACCGTTCGTGGAGAGCCCCCGGGGGGATCATGACCTCAACGGTTGTGCCTTCGCGCCCTTCGTGCACGCCGTAATGCCAATGCCATCAGCCCGATCGGGAACGCCGCGGTCGCCACACCAAGTACGACCACAATAGTTGTTGCACTCACCCCAGTGATCTGATTGATCTTGTCCTTGAGCCAATCAACAAGGGTAGGGTCAACGTACTCGGAATGGTGAAGAATCAGGCCGAGCGCTGAATGCAATGTGGTCTCAATCCACATGTCTACTATCAGTCCCCGTCCGATGCCGCTGTTGCCACGGTGGGGGTGTTTGGTAGCGGTTTCTGGTACCGGATCGAATATTTACGTTCGTTGATAGAAAAGCTCACCACTCCGGCCAAAACGAGGGTTGCAAATCCGGCAACGAATGCGGCGTGGTATGTGCCCCACACGTCGAACACGACGCCCGCTGCGATCACGGCGACGCCCCCACCAAGCTGGTGGGACATCATGATCAAACCGTTGATCATTCCTATATTTCGTAGCCCGTAAATATCTGCCGTTAGTCCGTTCGTCATAGGAACTGTTGCCAGCCAGGACATACCGCCGAGAACAGCAAAGCTCCAGAGAGCCGCCTGTCCTGGCAAAAAGATCAACGCCAAGAACGCGCCGGCGCGCACTAAGTAAACGACCCCGAGGAGGTTCTTGCGCGGCATATAGTCGGATATCCAGCCGACAACAATTAACCCGGCACCGTTAATTACGCTGAGAACCCCGAATGCCAGCGCCGCCGTACCTGCAGATATGTCCTGTGACTCGGCCCACCGAACAAAGTGCACGGCTATCATCCCGGTAGTGATGCCGCATACCCAGAAGGCAACGGAAAGCTGCCACAGAGGAGCGGAGTGAACCGAATCACGCCAGTGGGTTGTCTCTAAAGGCGCCACACGTATCTGGTGAGGCACCGCATTGGGTTCTTCAGGGTCGCCAGCCGAATCTCCGTCCGGTTCGAATCCCATGTCGGCGGGATTGTCTCGCACTATGCCCACTACCAGGGGCAGTCCGAACAGAAGAATTATCCCGCCCATAACGAACCACGCCGTCCGCCAGTCCGAAATAACGAGCAGGTAAGCCGCAAACGGAACCATTATCAGTCCGCCGGCTGAACCGCCCGCCATCACGAAACTGATTGCCATTCCACGTTTACGTTGAAACCAGCGTGATATGACGGACGTCGTAGGGGTCCCGAATGCACCACCTGCTAGAGCCGATAGTACAAATCCGTACATCACGATCAGTCCGTAAACGTTCGGCATCAATCCGACCCCGATCGTGGCGAGGCCCATCCCAATCAACCCGAATGTCATGACCCGGCGCCCGCCGAAACGATCTGTCAAACTACCCGCAACAGGTTGGACAAGTCCGTTGACTGTCCAACCTATGCCGGCGGCGACGGATATCATCCCGACACTTGTCCCGAAGTCTTCTTCCCAGACCTTGACGAACACACCAAATCCCTGACGGGAACCGACGCCGATAAGACTTGTGAAGAACATCGCTGCCACGATGTACCATCCGTAAAATACGACTTCGGGTTCGTTCGTTTTCGGACTGTTTTGGCCATTCGCCAAATACATCACTCCGGCGATCAGATATACACGTTATTCAACAAGGGGCGTGGCATCGCGCTGCAAGCGCTAAGGCCCCAAAATTCTAACTCGTCCTCGCTCAAATGGACGCGTTATTCCACCCCGAGTACGTCCAGCGCGTCCCGGTTAATAATCCCCTCGATTTCGTCCTCTGGGATTCCTGGCAGACGATGGTCTTTTGCGAACTTGCTCAGATTGCGCAGCCCGTCGATGTTGTCCTGAGGAACGGTCACCGGCCAGTCAGATGCGAAAAGTATCTTCTGAGTTGCGCCCCACTCGTGAAACACCTGCATTCCGTTCCAGAAAGACCACGGCCGATAAAACTGCGCCGAGACGTCCGCCCATACGTTTGGATGCTTCCGGACAACCGCCATGCAGTCGTTCTGCCAGGGATGTCCGAGATGGGCCATCACCATCCGCAACTCCGGGAACGCTATCGCCACTTGGTCCATTACGAGCGGCTGAGCATAGCGTAAAGGCGCATCCCGCATCGGCGACGTCCCCTGGTGGAAAACGACCGGCAACCCATCCGCCTCAAGGCGTGCGTATAGCTTAAATGCGGCATCCCCAACCGGGTCAAAGTCCTGATAGTTTGGCCCGAGTTTGATCCCCTTGCACCCAAGATCTCCGACCGCCCGGTCGTACTCGTCGTTCATCCCCGGGTCCATCGGATGAAGCGACATGAACGGGATCACTTTGTCGGGCGAGGCTTTGTGCAACTCAGCGGCGACATCATTGTGGTTCTTCCCGCCGTCAGTGAGATCGCCCGAGCCATCGATAATCTCTCGCTCTGCTCCCCAAGGCCGCGGGGCTATGCCAAACGCGAAAGTCTTGTCGACCGGCTCCATAGCGCACAGGTAATCAGCAATCGAGTTCGTCATCGAGACTTCATCGCCGGAACGCATCATTTCCTCGGATGTTCGGTCGGAGTCCGGGACAGTGTCTCGGTGGGTGGGCAGGTGGGTGTGGACGTCAACGATCATTGTGGGCGTTCCTGAATGAAGGGCGTTAAAAGCTGAGGCGGACGGAAGTGTACGCCTGGAGCGGGCCTTCAGAAACGTGATGATCGTGGAGTTTATGGACGCGGTCTGCGAGACGAAAAACCTGTCTATTACACTCCTGCCGTTACCGGCCGACCGCGTGTGTAAATCTGGTTCGTCTACCTCATGGTCGCTAGCGACATCCATCTCGGCGTCCTTGTCGGTGGCCGGCACACCCAAGGCTTTGCCCAGTGCACGTTCAGCACAAAACCGATCAGGCATATGGGGTGCCTTAAGCTTCCACCTATGGTCAACCTACCGCATCACGCGGCCCACGCAGTGAGCGTTGGGGGATCACGCAGTATGTGGATACGTGTAAGAGCGAGCACAGGACCGGAGACCAGCTAGCGCTGAAATTGGGCTTGAGGGTTCGGCAGCAGCTATCTACGGGTCTCCAAATTCGCCAAACCCCAACGTGCCCGCCCCCACGCAGCGACTGTGTCATTGGTCGACTCGTCTATCAGGATTAAGCTGCGAGGTGTCCGTTTTTACGTGTAGTCGCCATACACAAGCGGGGAACGGGTGCGGATCGACACGCGGCCGATGTCGTTAAGGCCAATGTCGTCTACGGTCTCACCCCGAGTTTCACGTCTTTTTCGACCCTGTCACCGCCCTCTTCAAGCACCTCGAGCGTGACCGTGTCTCCGGGTCGGGTGTTGCTGGTTAGGTACGAAATGAGATCAGCCATGCTGCGAATCGGCGTTCCGTCGATCCCGATCACGGTGTCTCCACCGACGTCTATCGGCTGTCCGTCAACCATGATTGTTCGGTTTGCATCATTCAGTCTTGCGTCTTCCGCAGGTCCGCCCGAGATCACCTGGGAGATGTATGCGCCCTGCGTCCCGTCCGGCAGATCAAGCCCGAGCGCCAGGGTCCGGCTAACGTCATGACCGGACACGCCGAGCCATGCGTAGACGAACTCTCCGCTCTCAATCAGGTCCGGCACGACCAGCTTTGCGATGTTTATTGGCACGGCAAATCCGACGCCCGAGTTTTGTCGGCTGTCACTACGGATCTGGGCGTTGATTCCAATCACCTCGCCGTGCCTGTTGAGCAGCGGACCGCCGGAGTTGCCCGGGTTGACTGCTGCGTCAGTCTGGATGACATCTGGCGTCGTGAAGCCCTGATTACCGCTTCGGATGTTGCGGCCGACTGCGCTCACGATTCCCTGGGTCAACGTGAACTCCTCGCCAAATGGGTTACCGATGGCGATGGCGATCTGTCCCGGTACCGCCGTGTCGCTGTCTCCAAGCTTGATCGGCTTGAGCTTATCGTCCGTGTCCACCTCCAGCACCGCCACATCTGCATCGGCGTCCTCGCCGATCACCGTTGCCCGGTAGGATCGGCCATCCGAGAAGGACACTTCGACACTCTGGGCGTTCGAAATGACGTGCTGGTTGGTCACGATGTGGTTCTGGTAATCCCAGACAAATCCGCTGCCGCTCCCTCCGCCCGCGGCCGTTGAGACCGTGATCTCCACAATGGAATCTAAAGAATCGGCGAACAATCCGCTGATCACGGACTCAAATGCTGCGACGATCTCGTCAGCCGTGAATTTCTGTACTAGTTCGCTCTGTTGTGGTTCTGAGGGAATATCGCCGATGACCGTGTCAACGGACTCGCCGTTCGACGCGGTTATCGTATGTCCCGTACTCGCCTTGTCCACTGGAAGCGAGGCAGTCGTGGCCGGGGCGGATTTCGTAACATCGGCCACTGACGTATCCTCGCCAACACTTGTACATGTAACGGCGGCCACGAGCATGAGCGCTCCGGCCCAGCCAACCATCGCCTTACGCCCTACGAACCCGGAGATAAATCGGGAGAGATTATTTGTGTGGATGGCTGCGATCAGCGGCATTCCCTAGTCTCCGTTCATTTGTCGCTATTGAGTCGGGATTCCTGAGCAGCGAATTCTGTCTGTCCCGATGATGTGCATGCAATTTAGAGGTCAGATATCCGGAAACTGTGAAGATCCCGGCGTCAATTGGTCGAGTCGGCGGCTTTAGACGTTGCCAGACGCGAAATCACGCACGACGTATTCTGTGCACCCGGTATCTAGGGTAAGGGGCGGCTTTCTCGCGATAACCTGATAAGCGATTCTGAACCTCCCCCTCAAGCCACCAACCAATCTTGAATGGTTATACGAAGAGAACTCGTTTCGCGGTTGGTTCTTTCAAGACGGAGATGATCGGCACCCTGACGCGGGCCTCGCTCGTCGCCCTCGGTTGTAGATCTTTGCGTCGGTCGCTTCAACATATGACTGCGTCTTTCTTCCTTTTTCCTTTGAACCGGGCAGACGCCCTCTACCAAACGCAGTGAGGATCTGGAACCCCATCTCGTCGCGCGGGCGCGGAGAATTATTTCGTGGGGCGTCAGGACAATTGAACGCTTGTTAGTCACGCCGATAAAATTCCGATAAGGCCTGAACAGGCGCGAAACT
>JAPYSM010000056.1 GCA_029936485.1 Dehalococcoidia bacterium | reverse complement strand
GTGCTGTTGGTCCACAGGTACGGAATGCGGGTGGAGCGGCGCGACTGGAAGCTGTTTTTCGTCCTCGCCGCCTTCTACTTCACGGCCTTCCCGCTGTCGATGGCGTTCGGCTTTCAGGTGACAGAGGCATCCCGCGGTGCACTTCTAATGGCTACATCGCCTATCTGGAGCGTTGTGCTGGGCCGGATAACCGGGCATGAATCGCTGATAAACCGCCAGTATCTGGGCGTCGCCATATCGGTGGTCGGCATCGGACTGGTGCTTGGCGAGACCACCCTGTCCCCGGCCGAAAGCGGCGGCGAAACGGCCAGCGCACTGGCAGCGATCGGCGGCGCGGTGCTGCTGTTGTTCGCGGCGGCGTGCGTGGGCATCTACGGCGTCGCATCTCAGCCAGCGTTCGCCCGCTACTCGGCGTTGAACGTGAGCGCATGGACAATGCTGATCGGCGTCACGATGCTCGCGCCCCTCGCTATCGTCGAGGTTGCACTTGGTCACACCGGTGGCTTCAGTAGCCAGAATTCGCTTCTGATGGTGTTCCTGGGATCGTTGGGGATCGCCCAGTTGATGTTCGTGTTCTCGCTGACACGTCTATCTCCGACCCAGGTAGTCATTTACGTGAACTTCAACCCGCTTATCGCGACCGCCATGGGTGCCTCACTTCTGGAGGAGACGCTAACGGGAACGTTCGTCTTTGGCGCTGTTGCGGTGATCCTCGGCGCAGTACTGGTGAACTGGCCCAAACAGAATCCGTAGGGACGATCATCAACTGAGTGCGGGTGCCCTGGAATCACTCACACCAGAACAATTTCACGGTCTTTCCTCGGCACTCTTTGAGGAATCGCACTTCGATACCCCGCAGAACTACAAGGGATATTCGCCCCCCGCAACCGGGCCGGTGAGTCCGAATATCCCCACCCAGTTCTAAACATCTGCCGGGCTCAGGAATCTGACCGACCCGAAGTGGAAAATCAGCGCGCCCGATAACGTTCTACGGCGGCACGGGTATCGATAGCCGGAGCTGGCACTTGGAAGGAAAGTCCGCCCATGTTGGCGCACGCAAAAACGGTCTGGTCTGGCGTCTGTTCGCGTAGTTCAACGCCAAATTCAGTCGTAAGTGGGCTGAAGAAGGAATCAAAGAGTCCATCAGCTATGGCGATGGACTTCGTCCAGCCCAGATCGGGCAGTGATCCGGTGGTTCCGACCGGCTTGATTTCCACGTTTCTGCGCAGGAGAGCGCCCTGAGTCGCTACGCCCACCTGTGTCGCCAGCAACCAGCCCAGGGCCTGGACATCCGCCTGGGTCCTATCGCTGTGCCCGGGGGCCACATTGTCGTTGTACCAGTCGAAGGGGCTCACGTCGTGGGCCGGACCTCGTATGAACATACATCCGGATCCATCTGAAGCTTGCGAGAGTGCCCAGCAGGCATAACCCGGGTAATCGGAGGTCCAGACTGCCGGTTCGGCGCCAACGACCGAACCCGGGCACCCGAACCCGAACACACGCGCTATAGGCCCGGACGCGCCATCGACGATCATGATCGGTACCGTCTCGTCTATTTCATACTGCCTGCCGCGTATCGAGGTGGCTAAGTCCGGAAGGAGCGCCGACGTAAAGCCGAGCTCGGCGTCCTGCATACGGTCTGCGGCCAGTCCTGCAATTCCACCGATCTGCTGCGGAACGTATGCTGCATATTCGATGTATTCGGCATGATCGCTCTCCCATAGCGGTGGGGACGATGCATTGCCGGACACTCCAATCCATACGAGGGCAGTGTCGATATCGGCCGCCGCCGACACGCGCCCTATGAGCAACGAAGCGAACTCTTCGCTGATGCCCCAAACATCCAACGTCACTATTGCGGCACGGACACCACCTGCATCTAGTAACAAAACCCGAGCGAGGAGGTCGTCTACCACGTTCGTCGCCGGTCGCGGCAAGTGTTCTGGGCCGGCGATATTGAATCCAATGGGCGGCGTAATGACGGTCTCGGAATATCCAGCCCTGAGCAGTTGGTGGTCGTGTTTCTGGTCTGAAATCAAGAAGTAGGTTCCTGTTATGGGGTGTCGTGCGTTTCCGCAGGAGTGATTGTATTGTCATCCCGAGCCCGGCCGAGGGCTCCAACATGTGTGTGTTGAACGAGAACTGTCATGGGGCGATCCGCATCGATCCAAAGGGCGGATAGTCATTCGCCCGTGCACTGTTTGGGCGAATAGGCGCGGTAGAACATGGAGTCCTTGACCTCAGGCTCAGGATGACATTTGAATGTCACACCATCGGTACATCTAACATTTGCCCCTATGGCGTCTCTGGCGGCAGCACAACTATCTCCGTGCTCACTGAGTTCGCAATGAAGCACTCCTGGTGCGACATATGGTGCATGTAATCGATCTGATCTGGCGTCGGCAATGTCTCGTCGGAGAATGCGATCTCCGGACGTAACTCCACCCGCGTTACGGCCATCCGACCCTCGTCGTTCTCCTTCAGGTATCCGACAGCATTGTCCGAATACGTGTCCACGACAAACCTGCGCTTGGCCGCTATCGCAAGGAAGGTCAGCATGTGACAGGCCGATATCGAGGCGACAAACGCCTCCTCCGGGTCCACACGATCGACATTCCCAAGAAATTCAGGCGCCGCAGACGCGCGAACCCTCTCACCGCCTCGGAACGACCATGTGTGGTCCCGGGTATAGGTCGGGTACTTGAAGTCGTCACTATCCCGGTTCCAGTTCAGTGACGCTCTGTGCTCTGACATTGTTCAATTCTCGAAGTATTGACTACGAGTCGAGTCTGGGACCAACTGGCCCGGTTACCGGCGCGATGTTAGCCTTCCGGCCTCAATCATCTCAGACTTTTATTCTCACGTTGGCACTTGAGTGGTTCGGAGAGAGCTATGCCCCCCGAAATACAGGTCATTGACGAAAGATTCCGAGGAATCGTTGATGCCGACACCACGATCGAACTCGTTGCCGACGGTATGAGTTTCACAGAGGGGCCTGCCTGGATTCATGACGGTGGCTATCTCGTGTGGAGCGATATTCCAAACGACCGCATCATGCGCTGGTCGGAATCGGACGGTGTGAGCGTTTTCCGTCAGCCGAGCCGTAACGCCAACGGAAACGCGGTGGACGCGGACGGCAATCTTCTGACGTGCGAGACGAGCGGGCGGCGCGTCTCAATCACTCGGCCCGGCGAGCCGGAGACGATGCTGGTAGATAGTTACGGAGGCAAGCCGCTGACCTCCCCCAACGATGTGATCGTCAAGTCAGACGGCAGCATCTGGTTCTCCGACCCCGACTATGGTGCGCTCATGGATGATCAGGGGCATGGGGAGTCGCCGCAACAAGAGCGCAATCGCGTCTACCGGTTTGATCCTTCCACCGGAGACCTGACGGCGGTCGCAGAGGATTTCGACAAACCGAATGGGTTAGCGTTCTCGCCGGACGAATCGGTGCTCTACATATCCGACTCCGGAGCCACACACGGCAACGATCGTCCACACCACATACGGGCGTTCGATGTAGTCGACGGCACGCGGTTGGCAAGCAACCGGGTCGTCTGCGAGATATCGCCGCACGTGCCTGACGGTCTGAGGCTCGATACGGACGGCATTCTGTACGTCACGTCTGGAGAAGGAGTGCAGGTATTCACGCCGGAAGGGGAGATGTTCGGCAAGTTCCTCACGCCTGAGGTTGCCGCAAACTGCTGCTTTGGCATGGCGGATCGCCAGACGTTTTTCATTTGCGCCACCAGTTCGGTCTGGATGGTGCGGTTAAAGTCCAGGGGCGCATACCCCTTCTAGGAATCATGCAACACGCTGAACGCAGGAGTCACGCATTTGGAACCGCAGTACGAGATCCTTTCCAACGCTTTTAAGACGCTGATCGACCCGGACGCACGCCTGCGCAAACTTGGCGATGGGTACCTCTGGGCCGAGGGCACGACTTGGGTTCCTGATTCGGCCGAAGCAGGCGGCGGATATCTCCTGTGGAGCGACATCCCGAACGACCGAATGCTGCGATGGTCAGAGAGCGACGGCACAACCATCTTCAGGCAACCCTGCGGTTACACCAACGGTCACACGCTGGATCGCGAGGGTCGGCTGGTATCCGCTGAACATGGCGGCCGCAGGATCAGTCGGACCGAACTCGATGGCATGGTGGTGAACCTCGTCGACAACTACGAAGGCAAGAAGCTCAATTCGCCTAATGACCTGGTCGTGAAGAGCGACGGGAGCATCTGGTTTACCGACCCGCCGTACGGGATTCTGAGCGACCGGCAGGGACACAAGGCGGACTCAGAGCTTGGCGCAAACTACGTCTTCAGGCTCTGGCCGGATACCGGCACAATCGAGATCATGATCGACGATTTCGACATGCCAAACGGCATCGCCTTCTCACCCGACGAGTCGATCCTTTACGTCGCAGACACCGGCTACGAGCTGGACTCTCCGGAGGCATCGATCCACGCCTTCGACGCGTCTTCGAGCGGAACGCTCTCCAATCACAGGATTTACGCCAAGCCGACGCCCGGAAAATCGGACGGGTTTCGGGTGGATACGAACGGCAATGTATGGACCTCGGCAGGTGACAGTGTTCAGGTGTTCAACCCGGCCGGGGAGCTGCTGGGCAAGATTCTGACGCCCGACCGGAACGCCAACCTCGACTTCGGTGGCCCGGATGGGACGACGCTTTTCATCGGTGTGAACGCTGAGGCGTACTCGATCGAGGTGAACGCCAGACGTGCGGCGCGGCCCTAGGGAACGTGGATGAGAAGAGTGCTATCGCTGTGAGGCGAACACTAGTGTCCTGATACCGTTGCCACAATTACTCCGAAACGAATCAAGATTGACACCCGCAATCGTGACCACACAGCCACATACCCCTTACGTTCTAGCGATTGATGTCGGCAGTTCGTCTGTGCGCGCTACCGTCTACGACGCAGTTGCGAATGCGTTGCCGGGGCTGAGCGTCTCCACTCCACACGTGACTCCCACATCCTCAAATGGCGGTGCGGCCGACGACGCGCTGGTTCTTGCAGATATCGTTGAGCGGACTATCGACAAACTGCTGAATCTGGCGGGGGAAGTCACGTCCAACATCGTCGCCGTCGGGCTGGACACTTTCGTCGGCAATCTGCTCGGGTTGGATGCCGAGGGCCAGCCGACGACGCCCGTCTACACATATGCAGATACGCGCTCTCTGGAAGAGGTCGCCCAGATGCGGCGGGATCTCGACGCGGTCGATGTCCACCAGCGCACCGGCGTCACCCTCCATACGGCCTACGCTCCCGCACGGCTGCTCTGGGTACGGCGCACCGACCCGAAAGCATGGAACGTAACCGTCCGTTGGACCGATTTCGCCACATACCTGTACGGACGCTGGTTCGGGCGTGAGGCGGCATGTAGCAGCTCGGTCGCTTCGTGGAGCGGACTACTCAATCGGAGGACTGGAGACTGGGACGCTCAGCTTCTGAACTACACCGGTATCTCGGCGGATCAGCTTCCGAAAGTCGCCAACTACGGCGATGTGATGTCAGGGCTCGCCTCAGGTTTCGCTTCGAAATGGCCGGCCCTCGGTGACGTCCCGTTCTGCCTCGCCATCGGAGACGGAGCCGCCGCAAACGTCGGAGAGGGCTGCTCTGCGCCCGGATCTACGGCCCTGACCGTGGGCACGACCGGCGCGGTGCGCGCCGGCGTTCCGATTCCGCTGGCCGAAGTGCCACGCGGGTTGAGTGTCTACAACCTGTCCAGCGACAGAATCCTTCTCGGCGGAGCTGTCACGGACGCTGGAGGGCTATTCGCATGGATGCGCGACACACTGAGCGTGCCGAATGCCGAAACGCTTGAGGCTGAGATATCGGAACTCCCACCGGACGGACACGGCCTCACGGTACTGCCCTTCCTGCGAGGCGAACGCAGCCCCGGCTGGCTGGATGACGCCACGGGAGCCGTGGTCGGGTTGCGCGCCAGCACCTCACCGGTGGAGATCGTGAGGGCCGGGTTGGAGTCGGTCGCATTTCGATTCGCATTGATCGCAGATCGACTCTCCACTGTCGTCACCCCCGGACCTGAGATCGTGGTCGGCGGTGGAGCGGCCCAGAGTTCTCCTACTTGGTTGCAGATGTTTGCGGATGTACTGGACCGGACCGTCGTGGAGTCTGGAGAAGCCGAAGCAACCAGTCGCGGCAGTGCAATCCTCGCGCTGGAAAGCGCCGGAATTATCGACTCCCTGGACGATCTTCTGACGCAACGTGGCAGGCGATACACTCCCAACGCCACGTCTGCGGCTGCCTACCGGGTCGGCCTTGAACGGCACCATCGGCTCTATCACTCGCTACTCGATTCGCTGACCCCGAGCAGCGGCTACAGCAGCGAGTGTGATCACGACCCAATTTGATGTAGCCCCCGAATTCAACCCCTCAAGATTCAGGATACTAAGGACAATGCGTCGGCACCGGGTGCGGAGGTACTGGTCAGGTTCGGGTTTACGGCGGAGAATGTTCAGTACACCGCGCTGTCGGTCCTAGAGCGATTTCGCTCAACCTCCCACGTATGACAGGCCAGACACGGAGAACACATGAAGATCGCCATAAGCGGCGACCACGCCGGGCTTGAGATGAAGAACTACATCCTGGACTACGTATCCGGTCTGGGTCACGAGGCCGTAGATCACGGCGCGTTTGAGTACGATGCAGACGACGATTTCCCTGACCTCGCCGCGCCGGTCGCGCATGCGGTCGCTAGCAAAGAGGTCGATCGAGGCATAATCGTTTGCGGGAGCGGAGTCGGCGCGTCGGTTGCCGCCAACAAGATTCCGGGCATTAGGGCCGCCATGTGCCATGACACCTACTCCGCCGCGCAGGGCGTCCAACACGACGACATGAACGTACTCTGTATTGGCGCCAGAATTATCGGAGTAGCGTTGGCCGAGGCGCTGGTCGATGCGTTTCTTGGCGCAGAGATGGACAAGCACCCGAGATTCCAACGTCGCCTGGACAAGGTGATCAAACTGGAACAGGACGCTATAAAAGGTTAAGAGGCCGCTATGTCTGACAACACCGGCAGCACACGGAACTCTATCTGGCAGGCCAACGAGATCGGGCAGTCGATCTGGTTCGACTACATCAGCCGGAACCTGATCGATTCCGGTGAACTGCGGGGGCTTGTCGAGTCAGGGGTTCGAGGGGTGACCTCCAACCCTGCGATATTCCAGAGCGCAATTTCCGGATCAAGCGACTACGACAACTCGCTAATCCGGTACAGCGCACAGGCTTCCGATGCTGCCGGCATATTCGAGTTGGTGGCCATCGATGACGTTCGTGATGCGGCAGACGTCCTCAGGTCGGTATACGACTCTTCGGGCCGCGCCGACGGGTTTGTGAGCATCGAGGTCAACCCGCTGCTCGCGGCCAAGACAGACGAAACGATTGTTGAGGCGCGCAGGCTTCACGCGGCTATCGACCGGCCGAACATCATGATCAAGGTCCCGGGAACGCCTGAGGGCGTGCCGGCCATCCGAAAACTGATCTCAGAAGGCATAAATATCAACGTGACGTTGCTGTTCTCGCTCAACGCGTACGCAGCCGCATCGAAGGCATACGTCGATGGGCTGGCCGACTACGTGGAGGCTGGCGGGGACGACCTCGGAGGAATCTCCAGCGTTGCGTCGTTCTTTGTCAGCCGCGTCGACACCTCTGCCGACGCCGCCCTGGAAGACGTGACCGGCGGCGACGAGATCGCCGGAAAGATCGGCATCGCAAACGCCCGTCTTGCATACGAAGCGTTTCAGACGCTGACCGCGAGCGGACGGTGGCAGGAGCTGGCGGCCCGTGGAGCGTTGCCGCAGCGGCCGCTATGGGCGAGCATCGGCGTCAAGAACCCGGCCTACTCAGACGTGCTTTACATGAACGAACTCATGGGGTCCAACACGGTCAACACCGCACCACCGGCAACGCTGGACGCCTTCCTGGATCACGGGGAGGTATCCGAGAGGGTGACCGTTGGAGTGGACGATGCACGGTCCCAGATCGCACGCCTGGAGGAGCTGGGAATTAGCCTGGACGCCATCACCGACGATCTACTCGTCGCCGGGGTGAAGACGTTTGCAGATGCTTTCGAAGGGCTAATCGGAGTTATAGACTCCAAACTGCGTGAACATTCCGTCGCGCCTGCGTCAGATTGAATTGCCAGAGAAATCCGGAACTCCTAGGACGTTGGGCTGGCAAGATCAGGTCAACAGCGAGTTAGACGCGCTGAAGAATCGCGGCACTGTGGACGCCCTGTGGAGGCGCGATCCGAGCGCATGGGTAGCCCCGTCCACCGGCGGCGCACCAGCTGAGGAAGCAACCGGCTGGCTCGATCTCCCGGACCGAATCGCCAATCTTGTCGATGAGTTGACCTCGTTTGCCGACGAGGTCCGGAATGACGGATTCACCGACCTTGTTCTACTCGGCATGGGCGGCAGCAGCCTCGGTCCACTGGTGCTCGGGCGGGTGTTCGGAACAAGTCCGGGTTACCTGCGCCTGCATGTGCTGGACTCCACGATGCCCGGACAGATCACGGCCGTCGAGAACCGGATAGATCTACACAGAACCCTGTTCCTGATCTCCAGTAAATCGGGCACGACGATCGAACCGTTGAGATTGACGGCCTTTTTCCGTAAACGACTGGAGGAGATCGGAGTAGAAAATCCCGACACCCGGTTCATCGTCGCTACTGACCCGGGCTCGTTCCTTGACACGATGGCAAATGAACGCGGGTTCAAACGGGTGTTTGACACCCCGGTAGACGTGGGCGGTCGGTTCTCCGTGCTTTCCCGGTTTGGTCTGTTACCGGCGGCGCTAATCGGTGTGGACCTAGAGAAACTACTCGGGCCGGCGGTTGCAATGGCGCAGGCGTGCCGAGCGAGCGACGATCCTGAGACGAACCCAGGCGCGCTGCTTGGAGCAACCCTTGGAGGGTTGGCGGCGATCGGTCGAGACAAGGTCACTATCGTCACTTCACCGCGACTGAGTTCGATCGGGCTTTGGGTCGAGCAACTCCTCGCCGAATCCACCGGCAAAAACGGCCGCGGCCTCGTGCCCGTGGCTGATGAGACGTTCTACAGCGTTTCCGAATACGGAGACGATCGCAACTTCGTGTACATACGTCTCGCCGGGGACGAGAACGCCGGAACCGATGCCCACGTGTCAACGCTCGGAAACGCTGGCCTGCCTGTGACGCGTATTGAGTTGGGGCACAACTACGACCTCGGCGCTGAGTTCTTCCGGTGGGAGTTTGCAGTCGCGATAGCCGCGACGGTGATCTCTGTGTACCCGTTCGATCAGCCTGACGTGGAAAACGGAAAGGTGTTCACACGCAACCTTCTTGAGTCGCATGATGCGACAGGTCAGACGTTGCCGGGCGCTCTTGATATTGCCGAAGTAGTGAAATCGGTCGCAAGCGCCAGGCCCGGCGATTACGTCGCCATTTTCGGCTATCTCCCTGAGTCTCTTGAAGTGGACAGCGCTGTGTCAGAACTACGTGCCGCCATCACACGCCGCACAGGAATCGCGACCACATTTGGCTATGGACCTCGATACCTTCACTCCACCGGACAGCTTCATAAAGGCGGACCTGATGGGGTGATTGGCCTTGCGCTCGTTGCGGGAAACGAAGACGCTCTGGCCGCGCCTAGAGCGGATTTAGGGACGGAAACGGAGATCGCCTACGGATTCGAGTCGCTGTTCGTGGCTCAGCTCCTTGGAGACCTCGAAGCCCTACGTGCGAAGGCCCATCGAAACATGATGACAGTATTGAAAACGCCATACGCAAAGGCGATACAAAACATTACTGCATCACTCAATGAGGGCCAGTAGTAGTGGGTTCAGGACCGTGCGCAGGACGTAATAAATCGGGGTGGAAATCCCGTGCTAGAATCGCCGCCCCGCAGGATATGCTGGGGGTAAACTGGGACAATCGAGAGATTCAGATGGAACGTCAGCCGGAGATCATTTCCGGCGCCACCATCCGACGAAGCCGTTAGTTTCACGACGGGACCTGCGGTCTGAGAGGGACCCTCGAGTATGCCGACAGACAGCTCTGACACACCAAAAATGGTTCTCGCAATAGACCACCGCTTTGCCCTGTTTACGGAACTCCTTTCCGCCAGCCCGGTGCACCCGACGGCAGCGGAGCGGGAGCGCGCCGCCAGCCTCAAGCAGGTCGTCTTTGAGGGGTTGCTGAAGGCCGTCGAGAACGGCGTGCCAAAATCTGAGGCCGCCGTCTGGACAGATTCCGATCTGGGTGAGTCGATATTGCTACGTGGTCGCGGCATGAATCTCAACACGATGATGTCAGTAGAACGAGCACGGGTCGCCGAGTTCCGGTTTGAAGACGCTCTCGGCTTCTCTGAACGCATGTCTGTCCTTGATGTCACGTACGCCGCTGCGCGTGTGCCTTACAACCCGGGTGAAGAGTCCATAGTGAACGAGGCCCAGCAACGCAAATTGCGCAGGCTGAGCGAGATCGCACGGTCCAGCAGCCCCGGTCTGACGCTCGAATTGATCATGCGGCCGACCCAGGCTCAACTAGATCAGTCGGGCAGCGTCGAAGCGTGGGATACCGATGTCCGCCCGGGTCTGATCGTTCAGGCGATCCGCGAGCTACAGGATGCCGGTGTTGAGCCGGATCTGTGGGCCTTACGCGGGATCGATAACACGGCAGCTATGGCAACGGCCACCGCTCAGGCACAGGTCGATGACCGCAAGGCCGGCGTGCTGTTCACACTTGGCGAAGACCCTTCCGGAGAGATGGAACTTGATCAGGATTTGATCAGCCTGGCCGCCCGTACGCCGGGGTGCCGGGGGCTCGTGGTCGGTCCGGCGATCTACGCCGAGCATCTCCGCGCATACAACGAGGAAGAGATTGATCGTGGCGAGGCCGGCGTCCGGATAGCGGAGCGCTACAACGCCGCTTACACAAGTTACACCGCCGCGCTCTCGACCTCTGACGTCGCCTGATTCGCCTCAAACATTGGGAGACCCCAAACTCTTTGGACGGCCAGTCGATTAACGGGCAAGCCTCTTGATTCGCGCGTTTATTTTCGATCTCGACGGCACTCTGGTCGAGACCGAGATGTTGAAGGCACAGGCTTATGCGGCAGTATCTCAAACTCTGCTCGGTCTCGATGCTCCCGACGAACGCGCCATCGATGTGTATCGACGCATCGTCGGCGCGACCGACGAGACAGCCGCCCGTGCGATGGTCGATGAGCTGGGATTGGCTTCAGCCATGCATGAGGGCGCAGAAGAGCCCTGGCAGGCGCTCAGCCGGTTGCAGACCGAGCTCTACAGGTCAGACGTCGCTTCGGGAGACAGGCTACGTTCGGTCGTCTACCATCACGCCATAGATCTGCTTCGCGATCAGGCCGCTTCCGAAATGGCGGTCGCGGTTGCTACGTCATCTCAGACGGAAGATGCGGACCGGGTTACAAAAGAGATCGGGATAAGTGACCTTCTGGACGTGCTTGTCGGCCGTGACCAGGTGATTAACGGCAAGCCGGACCCCGAGATTTACCTGAAAACAGCCGAACTGCTGGGTGTCTCCTCGGACGAAGTAATCGTTGTCGAAGACTCCGCAACTGGACTGGAGTCAGCCGTGCGTGCCGGAATGCGCTGCATCGCAATTGCCAGCGCGTTCAGCGGAGATGGACTTCGGGCGCAGACGTTGCTGCATCAGGAATGTTGTGTTTACCGAGCGGAGAACCTTACGGGCGTTGTACAGCAGCTTCTGGCCGAGGCCGAGTAAACCAGCGATAGATTGATGGGGCCGCTGCGTTAGACTGCGTTCGCCATACGCGCTGCTCCCCCACCCTCACCACAAGACAAAGGATCCCGGATGCCAGACAAGATCGTCTCCGCTGGTGACATGAAGTTCAGGGTCGTCCCGGACTGGCCCGGGCCTGATGGCCACAAGTTCCGGGAAGTCGCAGGGGTCGCGGTCGACTCTCAGGGTCTCGTGTACGTCTTCAATCGAGGCGAGAACCCCGTGATGGTTTTCGAGCCAGATGGCACGCTTCACGACGAGTGGGGCGGAGATCTTTTCACCCGGGCGCACAACATCACCATCGGCCCGGACGATCTCGTGTACGCGGTCGACGTGGCTGAGCACACCGTCACTAAGACGACGACTTCGGGTGAAGTTTTGATGACGATCGGCACAAAGGGTCAACCATCGGACACCGGAATCACGACCGACTATCGAACGATCACCCACGGCGGCCCGCCGTTCAACCAGCCGACAAAAGCGGCCCTGAACGCGGACGGCGATATTTTTGTCTCAGACGGTTACGGAAATGCCCGTGTTCACCGGTTCGCCGCGGACGGCACGCTCAAGAACTCGTGGGGCGAGCCGGGCAACGAGCCGGGGCAGTTCAACCTGTCGCACGCAGTCACTATCTCACCTGACGGACGTGTCTACGTTGCCGATCGTGAGAACTCCCGATTGCAAGTGTTTACGCAGGATGGTGAGCATCTGGATACGTGGGACGAGGT
>JAPYSM010000055.1 GCA_029936485.1 Dehalococcoidia bacterium | reverse complement strand
GAACCAGATCGTTGATGATCCTAACGCTCCCAAAGATTGCTCGTCCCACACGACAGGTAACGCCCACAGGACGTCCGCCGCGATTTCGGATAACTGAAATCCGGTGGAGGGTTCTTTCAATTCCGGCCCGATTGTCGTCGCCGAACTCACCGACGCGCTCAACGACCCATTGCAGGTCGGCGTCGGTCACTTCCTGCTCACTCAATCGGAGTGATTCGTCCGGGAAGCGCGCCTCCGGAGTGCGTCCGAGGTCCATCACGACCTCAAGTAGCTCGCTGGAGCGTGGGTGTTTGTCCAGTGCGCTCTGGATCCGCTCAGGGAGCGCATTGATCAGAGATTGCAGATCGTCCGTTATACGTTGGTCACCGGATTCAGATGTCAGGGTGTCCATCTCCGATTCAGCCGCCCGCGGCGACCATAGCGTTTTGAGGGATTTTAGTCCGTTCGGCGGTCTGGTGGGCAAAAAGCTCGTAATCATGGCCCGGCACGAACTCGGCGGTCTGTAGCGCCGCAGCTACCTGACGTGCATATAGTGGAACCAGCATGGCGGCGGGCATGCCAAAACCACCCGCCAGCACGCCGTGCATGATCTCATTCAGGTCTACATCGGTTTCGGGCTCCACCATCAGCGTGAAAAGTCGCTCATTGCTGGCATCTGAATAGCGCATCCATGCGACCGGGCCGTCTACCCCCTCTAACATCATCTCCGCGGAATCAACGCCGAGCGGTTTTGAGCGGCCCAAAACCGTACCGAATGTCTTCGGGGTGGACCGTGGCAATGGCTCCAGGGAGTCTCGCCACTCTGGTAGTGTCATGCCCGCCGTCTTACGTACAGAAAGCGGTGTGGAGGAGCCGTACATCCTGAAGAGACGGTGCAGATCTTCATCCATGACCCTGCGCCATCCCGACTCGCCGGGGTAGTGTGCAGGCTGATCCTGACCTCTAAGGTCTTGCGGCCGGCGATACATTGTTTCACGCGCTTGCAGCATGTAACCGGCTCGTCGGGCCGCCGTGGCCATCGGGCTTCCATCCTCTACGCGTAGGAATACGCGATGGATAGCCGAACGAGACGCGACGTCTGCAAGCTCACTGAGCAGCTCTGCACC
Organism: Dehalococcoidia bacterium; assembly: GCA_029936485.1. Classification (GTDB taxonomy): domain Bacteria; phylum Chloroflexota; class Dehalococcoidia; order Lucifugimonadales; family Lucifugimonadaceae. Next base: position 11,870 of record JAPYSM010000055.1, on the reverse strand, counting down.
GTCTACCTCTGGCTGAGCTCCGGGCGCGAGGAACAACTCGCTGATCTCCCAAACGGTAGGCCCGTTTCGACGCCGAATGCATACAACGCCAGTCACACCGGATCTGCCGAATGCGATCAGCCCATCACGCCTGGCACGCCAGCCCAGTGCGCGGGAGATGTATCTGTTAGGCCGGTACCCGCACGCGTTCGAGTGCGCTGCGTTATCGAGCGTGAACGCCTGCGTGCGGCCCTCCGCGGGGCGGAGAAACAGTAGTCGGGTCAGATCGCTTGGCCTAAGGGTTCTGATCATGCGCTATCGATATGCCGATGACCCGCTGTACGATGGGATTACGCCGAAACGAACGGATCAGACGGGTGAAGGCTCTCCCGCCGACAGCCGGAGGAACATCTCGTGGATCCTAGTATCCGGTGTCAACTCAGGATGGAACGCCGTTGCCATAAGTTTACCGCTGCGCACCGCAACCGGCGTACCGTCCTCCAGTTGAGCGATGCACTCCACGCCTTCACCCTGATCCTGAACGGAGGGAGCGCGGATAAAAACGGCATGGACCGGCCCGCCAGGAACGCCCTTGACGGGGATATCCGTCTCAAAGCTGTCCACCTGCCGACCAAACGAGTTACGTGACACAGTAATGTCCATCAACGACAACGGCTCAGGCTCTGTTTCAAGCAACGCGTTCGCCATCACGATCATCCCGGCGCAAGTGCCCCAGACGGCTCCGCCTTCATCAACAAAGTGGCGGAGCGCGTCGGGAAAGCCCCAGCGATGGGCGAGCTTAACTATGGTCGTGCTCTCGCCGCCGGGAATCACCAGGCCGTCTAGTCCCTCCAACTGGTGGGGCAGGCGTACCTCGGTGACGGCAGCGCCGAGAGACTCGAGCACGGCTCGATGTTCTTGGAAATCGCCCTGGAGAGCTAGGACACCTATGTTAAGCGGCAATATTCCTACCAGCCGCGCTTGGCGAGTTGCTCAGACTCCGGCAGCTCGTTGGAGCTGATACCGACCATCGCCTCTCCTAGGTCACGTGAAACGTTGGCAATAATGTCCGGGTTGTCGAAGTGAGTCGTCGCCTGGACGATCGCATCAGCACGCTGCGCCGGGTTGCCGGACTTGAATATGCCGGAGCCGACGAACACGCCGTCAACGCCGATCTGCATCATCAGGGCAGCGTCCGCAGGGGTAGCGATTCCTCCGGCTGCGAAGTTGACTACCGGGAGCTTGCCGGTTCGGGCCACTTCAAGAACCAGATCGTACGGGGCGCCCAGGTTCTTGGCCGCCGTCATAAGTTCCATCTCTGGTAGGTGCTGAAGCCGCTTGATCTCGCCAAGGACTGTGCGTGCGTGCGTGACCGCCTCAACAACGTCGCCGGTTCCGGCTTCACCCTTAGTGCGGATCATCGAAGCACCCTCACCGATGCGTCGAAGCGCCTCGCCGAGGTTGGTGCAACCGCAAACGAACGGCATCTTGAACGCCCACTTGTTGGAGTGGAACTCGTGATCGGCCGGGGTGAGAACCTCGGACTCGTCGCAGAAATCGACGCCAAGCGCTTGGAGGACCTGAGCCTCAACAAAGTGACCGATTCGGGACTTGGCCATCACGGGGATGGTCACGGCCTTCAAAATAGCCTCGATCATGTTGGGGTCGGACATGCGGGCGACACCGCCGTCCTGGCGGATGTCTGCCGGGACACGCTCAAGCGCCATCACCGCGACAGCACCTGCATCCTCGGCGATCTTTGCCTGCTCGTCGTTGACGACGTCCATTATCACGCCGCCCTTAAGCATCTGGGCGAGACCGGACTTGACGGCGTAACTGCCGACCTCGGCGTCTTGACTGTTCAGCCAGCGGGGCTCTCGAACGCGTTCGATGTAGGAGGTAGCAGTTCCGTTAGTAGACGTAGCCATCGGCTTTTTCTCCATTTGCTGATCGCCATTCCAGATCGTTAAACGAAATATATCTGGGAGGGCGACGATATCCGCGCGACACCGAACCCGCGCGGCCGCTCATCTGAGCGCAAGGGAATTGTACGCCCGGCCAGAGCCGTCGGCCACATAAACACGCAGACTGGTGTTAATCGGGGTCGAATGGCTATCGTCAGGCATCTCCATCTTTCCTGAGTAGTCGGGAATCCAGAGGTGGACCGGGTGCAAATCGCGACGCCGTAGGGTCGTATGCCAATACGCCCCCAGCCTTCAACGAAAACGCTCATAAAGACGTCCCTGACGCCTCAATACCCGCGGCCCTAAACGCCCCTGGCAGCCACGAACGCTGCTAGGTCTGCAGTCCGACACGAATATCCCCATTCGTTGTCGTACCAGCCAACAACCTTCACCATCTTGTCGTTGATCGATGAAGTGGACAGCGCGTCGATGGTCACAGAGTTCGGGTTGCCCTTGTAGTCGATCGAAACAAGCGGCTCCACCGAGTAGCCCAGAAAGCCGTGCAAACCATCACCCATCGACGCTTGCTTATACGCCTCGTTTACGTCCTCTAGGGTTGCAGACCTCTCAAGCGTCGCCGTTAGATCGGTTACCGAAACCGAAGGCGTCGGAACCCGGTACGCCATGCCGTCTATCTTGCCCTTGAGTTCCGGGATTACTACCGTCACAGCGCGCGCTGCACCGGTCGATGTCGGAATGATGCTCACGGCGGCGGCACGTGCGCGACGGAGATCGCCGTGGACCCCGTCCTGGAGGTTCTGATCGGTTGTGTAAGAGTGGATGGTCGACATCAACGCCTGCTCGATGCCGAAGCTGTCATGTAGCACTTTCGCCATCGGAGCAACACAGTTCGTCGTGCAGGAAGCATTGGACAGCACGACATGGTTCGCAGGGTCGTACTGATCGTCGTTCACGCCAAGCACTATCGTCAGATCCTCGCCCGTGGCCGGAGCCGAGATGATGACCTTCTTGGCGCCGCTCTCGACATGTCCACGCGCCTGCTCGGCCTTCGTGAAGAAGCCCGTGGATTCGATCACGATGTCCACGCCGAGATCGCCCCACGGTAGGTTCGAGGGGGACCGATCTGACAGCACCCGGATCCGGTCGCCGTCGATGATCAGGTCGCCATTGTTCGTCTCTACCGTCCCAGAGTAAGGACCGTAATTGGAGTCGTACTTGAACAGGTGGGCGTTGGTCTCGGAGTCGGTAAGACCGTTTACCGCCACGATCTCGATGGTGTCCGAAACGCGCTCACGTATAGCCCGGAGCGCCTGTCGTCCGATTCGGCCAAATCCATTGATCCCGACTCTCGTCTTGTCTGCCATTAGGCGTCTCCACAAATTTGCCCGTCCAGTTACGGGCGGGCAATCAGGTCTGAACCGGGGGTCGAGGCCGGAAGTAAATAGATACGATTCACGATCGGAATCATGAGTCTACCGGCGAGGGCGATTTAACGGAAGGACTAGCGAAAAGACCGCCGACCGGCGTACTCGGCATCCGTACCAAGTTCGTCGGCGATCGCCAGCAGTCGGTTGTACTTTGCTACCCGGTCACTCCGCGCCGGTGCTCCGGCCTTCAACTGGCCTGATCGCGTGCCGACGACGAGGTCGGCGATGGTCGTGTCCTCAGTCTCGCCGGACCGGTGGCTGACCACGATCCCCCATCCTGCTTCACGTGCCGTGGCGATGGTCTCCAGTGTCTCCGTGACTGTGCCTACCTGGTTCAACTTCACCAGTACAGCGTTGGCAGCGCCCATCTTGATGCCCTGTTCCACGTAACGCTGCTGCGTGACGAGCAGGTCGTCGCCGACAAGCTGCACCCGGTCGCCGATACTCGCGTTGAGCTGCACCCAGCCATCCCAGTCGCCCTCGGCAAGACCGTCCTCGATGCTGGCGATCGGGTACTCGGCTACAAGTTGTTTATACAGATTGACCATCTCTGATGTAGAGAGGACCTTGTCCTCACGCACGAGGTTGTACTCGTAAGGTGAACCTTCTTCAGGCTCAGGTCCGAACTCGCTTGACGCCGGGTCCAACGCGAGGAACACGTCGATGCCCGCCCGGTATCCCGCGCCCTCTATCGCGTCCACAAGGTATTGCAGGGCCATCCGTGTGTCGAACCCGGCGGGTGCGAAGCCGCCCTCGTCACCCACCGCGGTCTGGTACTTGTCATTTTCCAGCCGGATCCTGAGCGTGTGGTAGATCTCCACCGCGGCACGTAGCGCCTCCGGGTAGCTGTCGAACCCGGCCGGCATGACCATGAACTCCTGGAAGTCAGTCGAACCAACTGCATGCGCGCCGCCGTTAAGCAGATTGAACATCGGCGTCGGTAGTTCGGTCGGGATGGATGAACCGTCAAGCTGGGCCACCCGCCGGTACAAAGGGATGCCGGCACCAAGCGCGGACGCCCTAAGCGCTGCCATCGAAACCCCGAGGATTGCGTTAGCGCCATATTCCCCTTTGTTTGCGGTCCCGTCTGCGTCCAACATCGCCTGGTCGATACCCGGTTGGTCCGCGATCTCAAACCCGAGCACAGCCTCACGTAGCGCACCGTTGGCGTTGGTGACAGCTTTCTGAACGCCCTTGCCCATGTATCGGCCGGTGTCACCGTCTCGCATTTCCAGCGCCTCGCGCTGTCCGGTGCTCGCCCCGGACGGCACGGCGGCGCCGCCGACGGTCCCGTCGGCCAGCGTGACCTCAGCGTAGATGGTTGGATTGCCGCGCGAGTCAAGAATTTCCCTTGCGTGGACATCCACAATTGTTTGCATAAGAGAAAGGCTCGCTTTCAATCGTCGGGCATCGGATTGTTGATTCTGGTTTATGGACATTGGGAGGGCGTCCCAGCAGACTAAGAGTTTAAGACAGTCGCCTGCTGATCCATGGCGTACCGGATGCCGAGTCCCGCCAGTCCCAGCAGATCGTTCAACTCCGATCGATCAAACGGCACGCCTTCGGCGGTCGCCTGCAGCTCGATGAACTTCCCGGAGCCGGTCATCACAACGTTCATATCCGTCTGAGCCGCCGAGTCCTCTTCGTAGCAAAGATCGAGCAACGGCGTGCCAGAGACGATGCCCACGCTTATGGCGCCGACAGAGTCGATCATCGGGTCTTTGTCGATCAGGCCTTTATTGATCAGGCCGCGCAGGGCGATGCTGAGTGCCACATAGCTCCCGGTGATCGACGCGGTGCGGGTGCCGCCATCAGCGCGCACCACGTCGCAGTCCACCGTGATCGAACGCTCGCCTAATGCTGAGAGATCGACAACGCCCCTGAGCGACCGACCGATTAGGCGCTGAATCTCCTGCGTGCGTCCACCTTGCTTACCGGCGCTGGCCTCGCGGCGTGATCGCGTATTCGTCGCCCTAGGCAGCATTCCGTACTCGGCCGTTACCCAGCCCCGACCCTTACCACGCATCCAGCGCGGTACCGACTCCTCGACTGAAGCCGAGCAGATGACGTGCGTGTTGCCGGAAGTGATCAAGACGGACCCTTCGGCATGCGGCTGGAATCCTGTTTCTATGGTGATCGGCCGGGGCTCATCGGCGGTGCGGCCGTCTGGGCGCGTGAAATCTGTCATGTACAAATCCTGAAATTGAGGCCTGATGAGGGTGCAAGAAACTTTGATCTCTGAGGAGGCCTTAATTTTACGCCCTATATACCGTGTCCAACCGCGCGCGCTGAAGTCACGATCTGCGCTATCGTTAAAGCCCGCAAATCCTAAGAGATCTCACAATACGAAACAGGGCAGGGGGGCGAATCCGTTGCCCCGCATCGACAAAGGAAGAACCTCAGAATGAAAGTAGCGGTCATCGGCCCAGGCTCGGTCGGCGGATACTACGGCGGCGTGTTGGCGCGCCACGGCGAAGAGGTTTCGTTTATTGCCCGACCCGGCGCCCATTTCGATGCGATGAAGGCAAACGGTCTCCAACTCCGGAGTAACTGGGGTGACTTCACCGTCTACCCACAGGTCACCTCGGATTCCACGGAGGTCGGCCCGGTTGATTTCGTCCTTTACACCGTGAAACTGTTCCACAACGAGGTCGCGTTACCGTTAATCGAGCCACTACTCAAGGACGGTACGACGGTACTGACCATCCAGAACGGCGTCGACAGCGCCGACGTGATCGCTGAGCGCTATGGCTGGAAGCACGTGATGGCGGGCGCTACTTACATCGAGACGGGCCGCCCCGAACCGGGAATGATTCACCAGTCCGGCTCGACCGCGCGAATAACGTTTGGAGAGCAGGATGGCTCTCGGAGTGACCGCACGGAGACGGTATTTAACCTCCTCGACAAAGAAGGCATCCTGCCTGATATCGGAGATGACATAGCGGTCACCCTCTGGACCAAGCTGGTCAACGTAGGGCCGATCGGCACTGTGATGACGGCTTCCCGAGGCTCCTTTGTCGAGGTGCTGGACAGTCCCTGGGGCGAGTACACCGTGCGGTCGGTGATGGAAGACGTTGAGCGAGTCGCGCGGGCCAAGGGTGTGAACCTCGCACCGGATGTGGTGGACGAAAAGCTGCGTGATGGCATCTCCGAAGCGGCGGAGGCGCAGGCCTCACTCCAGGGTGATTTCCGAGCTGGGAATCAACTGGAAATCGAACATCTCCTGGGCATGGTGGTGCGCGAAGGACGCGCGCTGAACGTGCCTGTGGCAGCTTCCGCAGCACTCGTAACATCTCTTTGGAAATTTCGAAATGGCGCAGTGCTCGAATAAGGACCACCTAACGACCCCGGAGGGGCGGCGCTCGACTCCTGCTATCCGCGACCACGCTGACGCCGTCATCCCCAGTGAAGCCGAGAGAACTTTACCAACAGGCTTTCCGGCAAAGACATTCTTGATCGGCAGGCCTTAATCCTCACTCACCCTTGAATTCGTCTTGCCTCTCCCATCGTTATAAGGAGTAACGCACACGGCCTTGGGGTCGACACCATCCGACCCATACCATGCGCACACAACCTCGCTAACTAACTATCTCAACTGTCCAACACAGGAGCCAAGAATGGCCGATCACCTTCCGCCGATCTCGGACGAAACCCTGGAGACCCTCAAAACTATTCCGACACCCACGCTAATCGACGCCTTGTGGGTAATGAAGTGGCCGCCGTCATACATCCACGGCGCACGACCGCTTCACCCAGAAATGAAGATGGCGGGTAGAGCAGTCACGCTGCGTTTCGTACCGTGGCGAAACGACATATGGGACGATATGCCGAAGGGATTGATCTCGCCTGAGTACGTCGCATTTGAGAAATGCGGTCCGTACGAGGTACTCGTTGCATCAGCCATCGGACCATGGGAGTCGATCGGCGGCGACATCAAATTCCTGCGCCTTAAGCAGCTCGAAGTAGGTGGACTCGTTACCGACGGATCGGTGCGAGACTCCACCATCCTTAAGGGCTACGGATACCCGGTCTACTCACACAGCACAACTGCCAAGCAAGGCCCCGCGGTAATGGTCCCGTGGGGGGTGAATGACACCATCAACTGCGGCGGTGTGCTTGTCCGACCCGGCGATGCAATCGTCGGAGACGAAGACGGCGTGGTCGTAGTACCGCACGAGACGGTGGACGATGTGATCCGAATCGCCCGCGAGCGTGAAGAAGTGGAAGAGGTCGTTAAAGCTGAGCTGGAGGCCAACCCCGGACCTCCCGGACGCTACTACCCCTTCAACGAGAACACTTGGAAGCTGTACGAAGAGAAGACCGGCAAGAAGCCGATGGGACGCGGCTAGAAAGGCCTGGTGGCAGAAATTAACCACCATCGAACCCTCTCCTAGATTTAGGAGTGGGCCGCGTCACTGAACAACATCAATGGGATGCGATCACGCCAACCTGGCATTCCACCAGCACGCCACCATATCTGTATTCGTTCCACACGTTCAGACCGTCGCTGCCACGCAGATGGGAGTCTAGGAGCGCATCTCAAACCCATCGCCTAAGAAAACTGGTCACGCCGGGAGATGTCGGGAGCATAATCGCTGGCCGGTATGAGAATGGGGAATGACATGAATAGAGGGCGCAAATGAGAGCGGTCTGGTACGACGAAAGCGGCGACGCAAACGTGCTTCAGATCGGTGAAATGGCGGACCCGGATCCTGGACCGGGTGAAGTCCGTGTCCGAGTCGTTATCTCGGGCATTAACCCGTCCGATTGGAAAATGCGGGAGCGCGCAATGCGTTTCCCGAAGATCATTCCGAATCAGGACGGATCGGGCGTGATAGACAGCGTGGGTGAGGGCGTTCCCGCATCTCGTGTTGGCGAGCGTGTCTGGCTTTACGAGTCTAATTTTGACAGCGCGTACGGGACGGCGGCCAAGTACACCGTGCAGCCCGCAAAACACGCCGTGCCACTTCCAGATAGCGCGTCGTTTTCCGACGGCGCATGCCTGGGTGTTCCGGCCATGACCGCCCATCGCTCCATATTCGCTGATGGGCCGGTGACCGGGAAAACGGTTCTCGTAACCGGGGGTGCGGGCGCGGTAGCCAACTACGCAATTCAGATGGCGAAACTCGGCGGGGCAAGGGTGTTCTCCACGATCAGCTCGGAAGAGAAGGCCCGGATCGCCCGGGACGCAGGCGCGGAAGCGACGATCAATTACCGGACCGAGGACGTCACGGCACGCATCAATGAACTGACCGACGATCTCGGAGTTGATCGCATCGTCGAGGTCGAGTTCCCTGCTAACTTCGACGTTTCACGGAAAGTGATTGCAGACAATGGCAGCATAGCGGTCTACGGGTTCGGAGATGGTGCGACAGAACCGCCCGGCGTCCCATTCCGCTTCAGAAGGTCCAACATCAACGTCCGATTCGTGATGGTGTACACCATGCCGGAAGAGACCAAAAAAGCGGCAGTAGACGACATCACTCAGTGGATCACAAACGGACAGCTAACCCACCTCCACGGCCCACACTTCAGCCTTGACCAGGCGGTGGAAGCCTCACGAGCGGTCGAGTCGCACGCCATCGGTACCGTAATGCTTGATGTAGGAACCGCGTAAGGGTGGGCAGCGGCTCGCATACGCCGATTCATTGCGCGTTAACCGTGCTCGCGTAAGCCCACCCTGCGGCTCTTGAAGGGTAGATAGCGCAACAACATCGTAGGGGCAGCGTTTTCCCCGCCCCTGCTACTCCATCGAAGACGTCTGGAAACGTACACGACGCCTATCTTGTCATTCCCTGGTGGAAGTGAAGGATCTCCCGGCTCATAGAGCGCGAGAAGGTTCGTCGTAACAACGCCATTTATCTGTGATGCACGTCGCCGCAAGCCTCTCAGAATGACAAACGGTCTAACTGCACTACGCGAACGTGGTGGAGTGCTGGCCGGAAGAATCCTTGATTTCAGGACCAATTGGACGTGGGGCTTCGGAGTGGCATATACGCGTCGGCCGCGTGAGCAACCCATGTTTGGGAATCCCCATTACGCCCTGGCGCGATTTGCCTCCAACCACCCATCAACCAGATCAACTGTCTCATCTAGCGAATCCGACTGCATACCGTTCTGCGCAGCGATCGTCTGCACCATCTTGTCCACCCGCTCGATATTCGGGGCACCGTTTGCCAGAGCACGGGCCGCAGAAGATGGGTTTACCAGCGACAGCGCCGCATTGGAGTACTTTTCGAACGGGACGAAATCGCTCTCACTCCCGCCCATCGAGACGCAAAGTTCTACGACCCACTCGTATGCCGTACGTGTCGCGTCGATATCGGTATGCACGGCGTCCTTGATGGCTCGCATTCCGTCCTTCTGGACGCAGCGATAGTTGCCAGCGATCAACATGCTCCACTTCGCCAGCGGGACGAAGATCGAATCGTGCACCCTTAACTTGACGGGTAGCTCCACTTCTCTATTTCCGGTATCAAATCGAACAGCCTGAATGTCTGCTTCTAGTTGGTTAAGCACCCCTGTGTGTTCGTCAGAATCGAACCTCGCCGCCTTGAAGTTGGTCGGCAAACCGACCTGCAAGACATTGATCTTCTCGGTCGGCGGCCGGAACGCCTGTGGGTCCGGGCTACACAGAGTCATCAAGGCAGGGTCAAGGTTGTCCCATACAGAGGCGTCGGTGTAACTGCTCTTGATCGCATCGATATCCAGCCCTGGGATGCGCCTTAGATACGTCAGCGGGGGCATGTTCATAATCGACATGCAGGGGACGTTCGCCGCGGCGATAGAATTCAGCAGTTCATGTAGCACCGGCACACCGTATTGTGGCTCTTGCATGGCCAGCCCGACGAGATCGTAATCGGCCGGATTGACTTCCCCCGGTCCTGCGGCTGACAGTTTCCCGGGCATCGTCTGGGTGTTCAATTCGACAAGTCCATCGACACCACGTGCAGCCATGCGCACGCGAGCGCCTTCGTCGTTGATCAACTGCACTTCTTCGGGCAAACACACCAGTGTGACCGCGTGGCCGGCCATCGCCATTTTGGCGCCCAGCAACGAGCCATAAGAGGCGCCCAGAATCAGAATTTTGTACTTGCGTGCCATATCACCCTCCCGATTAGACATTCGGGGCTTCGTGTTTAGTCGCCAACCAGATGCAGCGACACTCTAAACCTTGTTGGCGACCGACGCCGAACATATCCTGACGAACCCGCTCATTCTTCGTAATTCGCCGGATGATACATGTATCTCGGGAGAGATTCGGAGGCCGTAGGCAACAGTCCCGCACGCTTCTTCAATTGAGCCGTTCGAAGATGGTGGATACACCCTGCCCGCCGCCAACGCACATCGTCACCAATCCCATTTGATGGTCCCGCCGTGTCATCTCCTCCATCAACTTGACCGTCATGATGGCGCCCGTCGCCCCGATCGGGTGGCCCAGGGATATACCGCTGCCATTTACATTCGTCTTTTCAGGATCCAGGCCCAGTTCGCGGATCACGTAGACGGCCTGCGCGGCGAATGCCTCGTTCAGCTCTATCTGATCGATGTCTTTGATGGTCATGCCCGTCTTCTCAAGCAACTTCCGCGTGGAGGGAACCGGGCCGATTCCCATAACTGATGGGTCAACCCCGGAGACGCCTCTTCCGACCCATTTCAGACGAGGGGTGATTCCTTCAGCGGCGGCGCGCTTGGCGGACATGACCACTACCGCCGCGGCGGCGTCATTTATGCCGGCTGAGTTACCCGCCGTGACCGTGCCGTCCTTCTTGAACACCGGCCGCAATCCCGAAAGACCCTCGATCGTGGTATCTGGACGCGGATGTTCGTCTGTCGCCACGCTTACTGGATCACCTCTGCGTCTAGGAACCTCGAAGGGGACGATCTGCTCGTCGAAGTAGCCGTTCTCTTGGGCTGTAATCGCACGGGCGTGACTGGATACCGCCAGCTCGTCTTGCGCGTCCCGGCTGACCTCATACCTCTCGGCAACGTTCTCCGCCGTCACGCCCATGTGATAGTCGTAGATCGGGCAGGCGAGACCCATCGTTACGCTGTCCGTCATCTCAAAATCACCCATCCGAGGGCCATCGAACCGAATCCCGCGGGCCAGATAAGGCGCCGTGCTCATGCTCTCAGTACCGCCGGCAACGATCACCTCGGCCTGTCCCGTCATGATGGCCATCACCGCAAAGTTGATCGCCTCCAGCCCGGACGAACAAGCTCGGTTGACGGTCATCGCCGGTACCGTGTCTGGGAGCCCGGCCTTAATCATCGCCCGGCGGGCCGCGTACCCGGTCTCCGCTGCCTGGAGCACGTTGCCGAGGATCACTTCATCGACGTCGCTCGGATCGATGCCGGAACGCTTGACGGCTGCCTTAATTGCCGTGGCGCCAAGGTCGGAGGCCTGAACCTCTTTGAAAGCGCCGCCAAACCTGCCCACAGCTGTCCGAGCGCCGCTGACGATTACTACGTCCGCCATGAGTGATCCTCCGAGTTGGTGCATCCGCTGGAAGGTGGGTTGCTCAACCCCGGCCGATCG
>JAPYSM010000054.1:3175-13485 GCA_029936485.1 Dehalococcoidia bacterium | reverse complement strand
GTGTGGATATCGACCGCAAGCAGCTCGCCGACCTCTCGGTTCGTGAGCCGGAGGCATTTGCTGAAGTCGCCCGTGTGGCGAGCGAGGCGCTGGCCGCCTGATACCGCCCCTTTGCAGGGGATTTACCGGCAGATAAGAAGAATATAAAAAGGACACCCCATGAAAGGGGCGTCCTTTTTATTTATGCGCTCAACTTGGTTATGCCGCTGGAGCCGCTGGCTTATCTAGCCGATCGTGCCATCGACCATCACAACCACGAACAGCAGGGCAAGGTACAGCAGCGAGTACTTGTAGAGCCCGAGTATGGCCGGCCGGGTATCGTCCCGGAACAGGCGTGCAGTGAGCGCAATGTATATGGCCCCGAGAATGGCCGCAGGTACAAAGTAGATTAGCCCGAGCATATCGCTAGCTGACACAAATGCCAGTGTCAGTGCGACCAGGAGCACGGTGTACAGCATGATCGAGATATTGGTCGTCGAGCGGGGTGCGACCACAGGCAGCATTGGTATTCCTGCCGCCTTGTATTCGTCCTTAATGAGGAGAGCGAGCGCCCAGAAGTGTGGCGGGGTCCAGAAGAAGATGATGGCGAACAGGTACCAGGCCTCAAGTCCGATGCTGTTCTCCACCCCAGCCCAACCGACCATGGGAGGGATGGCACCGGCCGCACCGCCAATGACAATGTTCTGGACGGAGGAGCGTTTCAACCAGATGGTGTAGACGATCACGTAGATGAGGGTGCCCGACATAGCGAGCAGCGCCGCCAGTAGATTGGCCCACGCAAAGAGCACGCCAAAGCTGATTATGTTCAGGACGATGCCAAAGGCGAACGCGCTCATGGGCCGGACTCGACCACTTGCGACGGGGCGGGTGGCGGTACGTTTCATCTCTAGGTCTATGTCACGGTCCAGCCAGTGATTCAGGGCGCTTGCGCCGCCGGACGCGCAGATCCCACCCACAATAACCGCGACGAACACGACGCCGTCCGGGAATCCTCCAGCGGCGAGGATCATCCCGGTTATCGAGGTCAGCAACAGAAGGGACATGACCCGCGGCTTCGTCAGAGATACGTAATCTCGAAGCACGGCCGTCATACGCGCGAAACCGGACTGGGCACCGTATAGATCAGGAGCCGACATTTTATTGTGATCCCACACCTGACTCTCGTGTGACTTCGCCGCTGTAAGGTCGCATCGCCAGCACCGCTACCAGAAGGGCGAGGTCTGCCCACATGATCGTCGCCATGGACAGGTGTATAGCCTGTGCCCATTCCGCGAAATCCGACCAGGGGTTCGCCGCTCCAACCAGAATCTGGACCACCGCGATAACCATAGCGCCAATTGAAAGTAATCGGACGAGATCGGAGCCACCGGGTAGCCGGAACGCCTTGTGAGCGGCGTAGATCGTTACGAGCGTGGCGGCGGCGGCGATCAATCTGTGTGCGGCGTGGATCCATACAAGTTCCGACTCCGGGATGATCGACCCGCCGCAGAGCGGCCAGCTTGGGCACACGGCCCCAGCGCCCCGCCAAACCGCGTATGAACCGGATAGTAGGGTCACAAGTACGAGTATTGCTGCCAGTGTGGTGATTCGTTGGATCGTGATGAGATCTCGCAGGTTCTGGGCAGATTCTACCGCCACCTCTGCAGCGCCGTTCGAAACGCTTGAAATCTGGCCCGGCATCCATCCAGTTGCCGCAGATGCGAGCGCAAGCAATGCCACCAAAACCACAAGCTCGGCGAGGCCGAGGTGAAGTGTCCTGAGCGCCGGTTCTACCTCGGACAGCACAACAGCGCCGCCGATACCTCCGACGATACCGATCAGCACTAGGGCCCCGGTCGTGACCGCGACAAGGAAAGTATTCTGGCGGTGGGATATACAGACGCGCACTGCCGCTGCGATAAAAAAGAGTCCAACCCCTGAGCCGGCCGTGCGATGGCTCCACTCGATCATCGTGTGGTATTCCCATTTCGGGATGATCGACCCATGGCAAAGTGGCCAGTCCGGGCATCCCAGCCCGGACTCGGTGACTCTAACCACCCCGCCCAGTGTGATCTGGATGATTGCTCCAACGACCATCACGGCAAGTACAACGATCAACAATTTATCGTTGATTACGCCGGAGATGCCATTCATCTGGTCATCCGGATGGGCGTCACTTTGAAGGGTAGCCACTTGGTTGCAGGAACCTCGATCAGTTGATTGCGCTCTGTTTCACAAAACACCGTCAATTATAGCCGCGCTGCTCCGTTTCATCAGTGTGAGATCGTCTGTGTTTTGTCCGACGCGAGAGGCCAGCATCTTTAGCCGGGAGGGCGGAAGGCCAGAAGTTCACCGGTTACGAGGATTCTATGGTCGTACACAAGCTTCGGATAGGAGGCGACCAGCGTGACCGTAGAGGCAGAGGTCTGGTCAAGGACGAGGTCATCCCTGTGTATGAACCCGGTCTCGGTCACCCTGTAAAGGAACTCGCCATCGGCGCTGCCGATGATGATATCTACCGGATCATGTTTGATTAGCTCCACGATGTCCGGAAGATCGTGAAACACGTTGCCCTCGCCGCGGACAGGGCTCTCCAGGTGGCCAAAGTACCAACCGGCGCCGATCTCTCCGGGATGCGCGGTTCCGGGGATGTGTCCGACGATATCGACCGGGCTCTCCCAGAGTTGTTTGCCGCCGTCGTCGTAGACGGCGAGCCCGTAGACGGACGTTCTGAGGTTAATGGCTGGTACCTCAAGAGTGTCGGCCGCCGAGGAAACGACTGGATCCCTGATAATTTCCGCCGAATTTAAGTACACAAATCCGTCCGGAAGGTCTGCCCTTCCGTACGGCAATGATCCCGCCCATTCCGGCTCAGACCAGTACCTGGGATTGGTCCACCGTGCGGGGAATAATTGTGCCGCCTCGAGGGGCTCGGAAATTACGGAACCGCTCTTAGATCCGTCGGACTCGGGGTCTTGTGAAGAGTCGCTCGAGGTCGGGAAGTCCGAGGGTCCAACAGCCGGGAGAGGGGCTGTGACCCAACCCTCACGTTCAACTGGCGATACTTCGTAAACGAGATCGCCCAACCTTGACCTCGCGATCTCGGCGTAGATCAGGTAACCAATCCCAGCGAGCGTAAATAGAGACCCTAGGCCGATCATGGCGATAGCGATCCGGCCGCGTTTATTAGATGGCGGGCGGGGTGGTCGCGCAAACTCCCGGTGGTTCGGGCATGCGACTGCTGAACTCAAAGTCGGCTCATTTCCTCGCAAGCCGTCCTCTAAGGATCCGTAGTATCGCCCCCGAAGTTCTCCGGGGAGCTATTACGTTACTGCCGGGCCGCCTGTCTTCGGTGGCGGTCCGCTTCGGTGAGGATCGGTTCGTTCAAGTATACGTCGCCGTTCCTGATTTTTAGATTGAAGCCGCAATCGGGGTTTGTGCATATCCAAGCTTTGTAGTGCACTGCAGATCCCTGGCCGCCAAAGTCGGACAGGGGTACCAGATCTCCGTCTGCGCATGCCTTGCAGGCGGGGTAATTCTCAATGGCCACGTCATCCTCCTGGTAATCGTCACTAATTTCTTCCAACCGGATTGGTTCAGGAGTGGAAGATATTATTACCGCTTACAATCAAAAGCAACGTAAATATTCGGTAATCTGTTCCGAGTATATCTCCGCTCTGAACCCGGTGGAATCTCTGTGGGTAGGATGGGAAACGACTGAAATGATCGTTCTTGGCATTGAATCTTCATGTGACGATACCGCGGCCGCTGTTGTGGTTGACGGTCGTGAGATACGGTCCAACGTCGCTTCATCTCAGGCCGAACTACATGCGCGCTATGGCGGGATTGTCCCGGAGTTAGCGTCTCGGAGTCATATCCAGCAGATCGTGCCGGTAGTGCGTGCCGCACTCTCAGAAGCGGTTATGACACTCGGGGATGTCGACGCCATCGCCGTGACGAGCGGCCCTGGCCTAGCCGGATCCCTCATCGTCGGACTCAACATGGCAAAGGGTTTGGCGGCCACTTCAGGCAAGCCTTTGATTGGTGTAAACCACCTCCAAGGTCATGCATACGCCGCGTGGTTGTACGACCCGGCGGACGGGAATCCGCGTTCGCCTCCGCCGGAAGATCGATGCGGCTTCCCCTTGCTTTGCCTGGTCGTCTCTGGAGGCCACACGGATCTTGCGCTGCTAAAGGCGCACGGTGAGTTCGAACGTATCGGTCGTACGCGTGATGATGCAGCGGGCGAGGCGTTCGACAAGGCCGCGCGTTTGATGGGCCTGGGTTATCCGGGCGGACCGGTGATCCAGAAGATCGCCGAGAGTGGTGGACGGTCCGATCCTCTGCCGCGGGCCTGGATTCGCGGCACTTGGGATTTCAGTTTCAGCGGGCTCAAGACTGCCGTGTTGCACCGCGCTCGTGCCGAAGGGATTTACCCGGCTCCCGACGGGGGGCCTGACAGAGAGGCTGTGGCCGCGCTAGCCAGGTCGTTCCAGGACGCGGTCGCTGACGTGATCGCCACCAAAACGGCTTGGGCTGCCGAGGAGTTCGGCGTTCAGGGGATCGTGATCGGTGGCGGTGTTGCAGCGAATGCAGCACTCAGGGAGGCGTTGAATGATCGATCAAGCGTCCCCGTAATATCGCCGCCACCTGCATTGTGCACGGACAACGGGGCGATGATCGCCGCGGTGGCCTTTCACTACCTGAAACGCGGCGATCGGTCCGGTCTGGACCTTGATGTCACGCCGGGATTGACAATTGACGAGGCGCCATCTGCACCAACGCTTACATGTGTCTAGAGGTCGCTAGTTAAGCCCCGGGATAGCGGTATCGCCTTGTAGTCCCGGCCGGTTTCGCCGGGGCGGTTTTTTCAGATTTCTCGGTGTCGTGTGCCTTGAGCTCGAACACCCTGTCACCGAACGCCCGCGCTCCGTTCTCTGACGAGCGGTTAAGCGGACCCCCGATATCCTTACCGGCTGCGTCGAATAGGAGGCGTGAAGGTGGGGTTCTCAGGTAGTAGTCGCAAAGAAGGATTACACCCAGCGCCGCCATGACAACGCCGCCGATGATCCCGACCCGCTCGTTTGTCGCAACCTGCCAGACTCCTATCGAAGCGATCAACCCGAGCACACCCCAGATCAGCGAAGAGCGTTCTCTTACCACCCGCGTGACTCGTACCGAACTGATCTCACTGATTGGGGCGAACGACCAGTTGCGGTGGTCCTCATCGCCACCGATATAGATCACACGACGGTCGGTGAGTACAAACCTGTCTGACCCGCCGACCTCCAGTGATTCGACCACCGATTCGCCCTCGATAAGCCGAAATCCATCGATAACCGAATCCGGCTCGACGATGGGCGCGGTTTCATCCGTTTCAAAGGCTGATGGCTGCTGGAATTGATCTTCGACTGCCAAAGGGGCTCCCGATCTGATCTAGGGTCGACTATTCGATGATATCAGTGCCCCGGGTGAGTAGCGCGTGGCGCGACTCGCAGAATCTGGGAATTTCGGGTCTGTGTCTCGGGGCGACGGCGCCAGCGCACTGAGGCCAACGCCAGCGTCTCCAGTTACCGAGACGAAGAACCTCTGGGCTTGCACTCCCGGCCGCTATTATCTATTAACACGGAAACGACCCTACTCGAACGCGTCGTTTCCGTGTTCCGCTGTGAACTCCCGGCCAGCGCCGATAAGCAGCGCCTTCATGTCCATGGTGGCGCCATAGTCAGACCACAGGTGCTTGCCGGCCGCTCTCACCTTTGCCTCGACTTCGTCATGAATGGCGAGTACTTCGGGGTGATCCGGCTCTCCAGGGTGTCCAAGGGACGCCGCCATGTCGTGCGGGCCCCATGCGATGGCCATCAGGCCGGGCACTGCAAGGATCTCGTCAGCACGCGCTGCCGCTTCTTTGGATTCGATCTGCCCGCCGACAAGCATGTTGGCATTGGCAAACTGCGCGAACCCCAACTTGTTGCCGTACGTGCCTTCGATCACGTCGAGGTCGCCGTGCTCCGTGCCGCGACCGCCGCCCCACGACCGCCAGCCGTCCGGTGGGAACAGGCAAGCGTCGGCAAGCCCCTGGGCCTCTTCGGCATTTTCGATGTGCGGACCCATGATCCCCTGCAACCCGCGGTCCAACCAGCGGTTGATCTCATTGGCATTGATATTTGGCACGCGTGCCGTGACGCTCATGCCGAAAGCGTGCGCGATGGCCACGATGTCGTCCACGGCAACCGGGTTAAAGGCACCGTGTTCGCCGTCCAGGTGGATGGCGTCAAAACCGGACCGGGCGGCCAGCTCGACAGCGCTCGTGACTGGGTACTGCATGGCGAATACAAGCGCCTGCTTGCCCTGCTTGTTCTTTGCGAACATCGAGTTCTTGATCATGGTTTTGTCCTTTCAAAGTTGCAGCGTTATCTATGAAATCGTCGTAGAGGTGGATAGCGATCCACCCCTACGTGTTGATTCCAAATAGGTTTTCTATATCCGCCGACTCGTTCCCGCCCTCGCCGTCGCCGTTGGATCGTACCCGTGTTGGGCCAGCACCTCTTCGTTGATCGTGAGCCCCAACCCGGGAGTGTCGGGTACTGTCAGATAGCCGTCCACCTGTCGCGGGAAGCCGTCGAAGGCGTCGAAGTAGTGCGGAGTGTAAAACTCTGCGTGGTACTCCTGGATAAGGAAGTTGGTCATCGTCAGGTCCAGATGGCACTCGGCCATAGTGCCTACGGGCGAACACGTGTTGTGCGGCGCCATATTGACGTGCCGTGCCTCTGCAATGGCTGCAATCTTCTTCAGCTCCGTAATGCCGCCGGCGTTTGCGATGTCTGGCTGCAAAACGTCCACGGCGTCCGCCGCCACGAGCTCGTAGAACGGGAACTTCGTATAGAGCCGCTCACCGGTTGCAATCGGGATATTCACCCGATCACGGACGAACTTCATCTCCGCCACGTTCTCTTGTGAAGTCGGCTCCTCGAACCAGAGTGGCCGGTACTTCTCAAGCCGCTGACCCAGAGATATCGCCGTTCCGGTCGAGAACTTGGCGTGGACCTCGACCAGGATATCGACGTGTGGTCCGACGGCCTCACGAACCGCCGCCACGCGATCCTCGGCGATCTGGGCCTCTTCCAGCGAGATGTTGTAGTAGTTGTTCTGGGCGAATGGGTCAAACTTCATGGCCGTGTAGCCCATCGCCACGACCTCCTTCGCCTCCTCGGCGTTCAACTCTGGCGAGCCAGGGTTGGTGTACCAGCCGTTAGCGTAAACGCGCACCTTCTCGCGCTGCGCCCCGCCGAGCAGTTTGTAAACCGGCAGACCGAGCGCTTTGCCCTTGAGATCCCAGAGAGCGATGTCAATACCAGACAGCGCTGTGGTGTCGATCCGGCCGCCGCGCGACTGATTGTTGTAGTAAATCTGCGTCCAGATCGCCTCCGAGTCCATCGGGTCCCGGCCGATCAGGAACGTCTCGGCCATCTCGTTAATGAGCGAAATCACCTGCTGGTCGTTCCCAAGTCCGCTCGCGTCGCCGAGACCGTACTGGCCGTGATCCGTATTGATCTTGACGATCACCCAGTTTCGATTGGCGTTGTGGTGAGCAGCCGAGAAAATGAACGTCTCTACGTCGGTGATTTTCATGGAAGAACGCCTCGTGAATCCGGGGATTCAGGGTGGTTAAATTCGGCGGCCGGGTCGTCGGCCTGATTTCGGCGGGACGTAGCCATGCGCGGCGATTAACTCGTCGTTCGGGGTGATTCCCAGGCCCGGGCCTTCCGGGAGCGTGATGTAGCCGTCCTTCTGCAACGGGAACCCCTCGAAGGCGTCGATGTACCAGGGCGAGTAGAACTGGGCGTGGTACTCCTGGATCAGGAAGTTCGTCATCGTCACATCAAGCTGGCACTCGGCCATCGTGCCGACCGCCGAACATGTGTTGTGCGGCGCCATATTGACGTGGCGTGCCTCAGCGATGGCGGCGATCTTCTTGAGCTCCGTGATGCCGCCCGCGTTTGCGATATCCGGCTGCAAAACGTCTACGGCGTCGGCCTTCACCAGTTCGTAAAACGGGAACTTGGTATAGAGCCGTTCACCGGTTGCAATTGGGATGTTCACGCGATCTCGCACGTATTTCATCTCGCCCACGTTCTCCTGTGAAGTCGGCTCTTCAAACCACATCGGCCGGTACTTCTCGAGCCGTTGCCCGAGCGAAATAGCGGCCCCTGTAGAGAACTTTGCGTGGACCTCGATGATCACGTCCACGTCCGGCCCCACCGCCTCTCGCACGGCCGCCACCCGATCCTCGGCCGCCTGCGCCTCTTCCAGCGAGATGTTGTAGAAGTTGGCTGTGGCAAACGGGTCAAACTTCATGGCCGTGTAGCCCATCTCGACCGTATTCTTGGCCTCCTCGGCATTCAGCTTCGGATCGGCCGCCACGGTGTACCAGCCATTTGCATAGACCCGAATCTTGTCCCTCTGAGCACCACCTAGGAGTTTGTAAATCGGCTGATTCAGGATCTTGCCCTTGAGGTCCCAAAGGGCGATGTCTATGCCGGAAAGCGCGGTCGTCTCGATGCGTCCGCCACGAGCGTTGTTGTTGTAGTAAATCTCGGTCCAGATCGCCTCGGTGTCGAGCGGGTCTTTGCCGATCAGGAACTTGTCAGCCCACTCCTCGATCAATGATGCCGTTTGCATCTCGTTGCCGAGCGGGCTGGCGTCGCCGATGCCGAACAACCCCTCATCGGTCTGGATGCGCACCAGCAGCCAGTTTCGATCGGCCGTGTATATGCGAGCGGAGAAGTAGAGAGTCTCGACGCCGGTGATCTTCATTTGCGGGCCTTATGGCTGTTGTTGTTTTTGAAAAACAAGGGCCCAACACTCTGGACACTTGTACTGATCTAGCAGTTCGTTATGCCCCCTCCCCCATCGAGCGAGGGCTGGGGTTAGGGAGAAGTCGCGTCGCCCTCACCCCGGCCCTTCGAGACCCTCAGTCCCGCAAGTTGAACGGGATGTTCAGCTCGCTTGTGATGCCTTCGAACCAGTCGACGACCTCCGGGTGCAACGGAATGCCGATTTCACGGCGCTCTGCTTCGGTCTCGACCTCGATCATTCCTGCGTACACGACACGGTCGTGACCCGGCGCAGGCTTCGTCTCTCGAAGTCCCTTCATCATGCCGTCCATGTCAGCCTTGAACTCGTCCAGCGGGACGAAGGCTTCCACGTCATACGCCGCCACGAAGTGCGCCCGACGCTCTTTGGTTGCCGCGCCGAACCCGGCTGCGCCGGAGAGCGGGCCGCACATGATGTCCACCATCACGCCCAGGCTGTAGCCCTTGTGGGAGCCCAGTTCACGTGTGGAGCCCATCGGCAGCTGCATGCGCACGCCGCCGGCGGAGAAGTCGGAGACGGCAGCGCCTTCCATGTCCGGGGAGCCGTCGTCATTTGCGACCCAGCCCGGCTGAAGGCCGTGGCCTAGACGGTTTGCGAGTCCGATCTTGTTGCCGGCGATCGACGTGGTGGCCGCATCAAAGCTGAACGCCTCTTCGGTCCCTGTTGGGGCGGCGAATGCGATCGGGTTCGTGCCCAGCTTCGGCTCGGCGCCCCAGGTCGGCACCATCGAGTTGCCGCCTGCGGTGTATGCCGTGCCGATCATGCCCTCTTTGACGGCCATCAGCGCGTGGTAGGCCATCATCCCGGCGTGGCCAGAGTTCTTGATCGTGACCATGCCGACGCCGGTGTTCTTCGCCTTGGCGATTGCGATCTCCATGGCGTGCGGGGTGGTGATAATTCCGAGTCCGTTGTCGCCGTCGTACACGGCCGTGGAAGCGGTCTCTCGGACGATCTTCTCGTTAGGAGTCGGGTTCGTACGGCCATCGCCGTAAGAGGCGACGTATGCACGCAGCATGTTGGAAACACCGTGAGTGTCCGCACCACGCAAGTCTGCCTTCATGAGGACGTCGGTGGCCACGTTTGCGTCGTCCTCCGGCACGCCCATCTTGAGGAACACGGCTTTGGTCGCTGCGGTCAAGTTTTCGATTCTCACGCGGACAGCGATGTCATCCGGGACCTGGAAATGCTTCAGCAATTCGTGCTACCTCTTTTTGGGGAGTCTTCGATGGTGATATCGGGAACGGGTGTCCCCGATAGCGGTTGACCTTCAATACGGGCACCAATCGCGCGGGATTGTAGCACCCGCGTGCGGGGTTTATTTACCCGCCGAGCGCTGACCGTGTTCTCAAGTCAACTTCGCCAGATGCTGTCGAGACCGGGTTCTCAACGTACAACATATTTGGCCGGACGCTGGATGGTGAGGCATTAGCGGCGCTGATCGGTTGGCTTAATGA
>JAPYSM010000054.1:0-3075 GCA_029936485.1 Dehalococcoidia bacterium | reverse complement strand
GCGAACCGCTGCCCGCCCTTACGACCTGCACGCCAGACGATATATTTCTCACCCTAACAACACAGAGGCCGTCATATGCCTGAAAACGAGAATCGCCAATGGGTACTCAAGTCCCGACCGGACGGCATGCCGACGGAAGCGGACTTCGAACTCATTGACTCACCCATGCCGTCGCCTGAGTACGGCCAGGTTCTGATCAAGAGCCTGTGGAACTCGATGGACCCGTACATGAGGGGCAGAATCACATCGTCGCCCATAGGTGGTGTGATCGAATCCGAGGCCGTTGGACGTGTGATGGAAAGTCGGCTGGAGGGAATAAGTGCCGGTGACATCGTTCGGGGGAGGATCGGCTGGCAGGAATACGGTCTTCTTGATGTGACATCTGCTAACCCCGTGAACCCGGACTACGGACCGATCTCTACCTCGATCGGAGTACTCGGGATGCCGGGTCTGACGGCGTATTTCGGGCTACTGGACGTGTGCGAACCGAAGCCGGGTGACACCGTGGTCGTGTCCTCCGCATCGGGCGCTGTGGGCGCCGTTGTCGGGCAGATTGCCAAGATCGGCGGTTGCCGTGTCATAGGAATCGCCGGGTCTGACGAGAAGGTCTCGTACGTAGTCGATGAACTGGGCTTTGATGCCGGCATCAACTACAAGGTCGAGAACGTCAGCGAGGCGCTCGGTGTCGTCGCTCCTGACGGCGTGGACTGCTACTTCGACAACGTCGGCGGGCCGATCACCGAAGCGGTGATGGAGCACCTGGCGATGTACTCACGGACCGTGATCTGCGGCCGAATCTCCGAGTACAACGAGTCAGAGCCGTCAATGGGCCCACGAATATTGCGCTACGTGCATAGCACAAGAAGCCGCATCCAGGGCTTCACGGTCAACCAGTATCCGGCGCAGTTTGAGGACGGCCGTGCGCAGCTGGCTCGATGGGTGAAGAGTGGGGAGATCAAGTATAAGGAAGACATCATCGAGGGCTTCGAGAACTGCCCGAAAGCCTTTATCGGCCAGCTACGCGGCGCCAACTTCGGGAAATTACTCATAAAGGTTTCTGACGAGTAGGGCCCCATTGGGCATGAAGCTGACCATCCCCTAACCTCCCTCCTACATTTTGAGGGGGTAATCCTCCTCCTCCTTTCCAGAAGGCCAATGTTCCAAAGGAAGTTTGGAGGTGGGTCGCGTTTGGTAGCTCGTTGAGGATTCCCTTAGCGTCTTAAACTTCAGTCACCAACAATGCCGTAGGGGCGCACGACTATCCGCCCCTAAAACCCCAGCGCTAAATACCCGGACTCACCCGCAACAACCACAAAGGCCGCCACGAAATGCCAGAGAACGTAAACCGACAGTGGATCCTCAAGACCCGACCGGACGGAATGCCAAAAGAAAGCGATCTCGATCTAATCGAATCACCTATTCCGGAGCCGAAGCGTGGCGAAGTCCTCGTCAAGAACCTGTGGATGTCGATCGATCCGTACATGCGTGGGCGGCTGCGAGACGGACCTTCATACGCTCCGCCCGTGCCCATCGGCGGCGTGCTCCAGGGTGAATCTGTCGGGCGAGTGATGGAAAGCCGCCTTGATGGCTTTAAAGCCGGCGACATCGTACGTGGGCACATCGGCTGGCAGGAATACGGCACCCTTGGAATAACGGGCGCGCACGTTGTGGACACCTCGCTTGGCCCGATCTCGACATCGATCGGCGTGCTTGGGATGCCCGGATTGACCGCTTACTTCGGCTTACTTGAAGTGAACAGGCCCCAGGCGGGCGATACCATCGTTGTGTCCGCTGCTTCAGGGGCGGTCGGGGCCATCGTCGGCCAATTGGCCAAAATCATGGGCTGCCGCACTGTTGGAATTGCCGGTTCCGACGAAAAAGTGTCCTACATCGTTGACGAGCTTGGCTTCGACGCCGGCATAAATTACAAAACCGAGGACGTATCGGCGGCCATACGGGAGACCTGTCCAAACGGCGTCGATGGTTATTTCGACAATGTCGGCGGCGAGATCACCGAGGCCGTGATGCCGCACTTCAACCTGTACGCCCGGATGGCCATATGCGGCCGAATCTCCGAGTACAACGACGACTTACCTTCCATGGGACCGCGGGTATTGCGGTACGTCCATGCGGCACAGGCTACGGTCGAAGGGTTCCTGGTGTTTCGCTGGGCCGACCGGTACGAAGAAGGTCGATCGCGATTGGCACAGTGGGTTCGTGACGGCCAGATCAAATACAAAGAAGACGTTGTCGAAGGGTTCGAGAACTCGGCAAAAGCCTTCATCGGTCAATTGGGTGGGGCGAACTTCGGCAAGCTGCTCATCAAGGTTTCCGACGAGTAGGGTGGAGTTGCGTATTTCGTTGACACTCATTCGTAGCCACTGCTACGCTTGAACTTAGTGAGGATCGGCGCATTGCAAGGCGTCGGTCCTGACTTTCGTGGGGATGTAGCTCAGATGGGAGAGCGCTGCGTTCGCAATGCAGAGGTCGGGAGTTCGATCCTCCCCATCTCCACCACATACAGATAAAAATAAAACACCGCCCTTTTCAGGGCGGTGTTTTTGTTTATCGGGTGGCGTTAATTCTGACGACTTTTACGTTGTAATACGGATTTGGGTAACGTACCGCATGCCGACCCAAACATGTCGATCACGTGGGTCGTCACGCAAGTTACGTGCCTCAGATTGAGGTGAGGGGCTGCCGTTTTCAAAATGGCAATAGCCGAGCGCGTTGTTGCACGAATCAGGTCCTTCGAGAACCTCAAGATTCTGGCGCGGGTGGGCGTATTGCCACACGCCCTTACGGTTGTGATCGCTACAGGGGCGCAGCAAGGGCCGCCTCTGCAGTGTCGTTATGAACGGTTGTGAACCTCACCAAGCTTTCGAAAGGCTAGCTTGTTGAGCGAAAACGGCTGATCCTGCGCTTCGTTCACACCGAATCCAACGCCACACCCGGTACACCACATGCCCCAGACGCCGTAAAATCTCTTTCGTGCCCCGGTAGCTCAGGGGATAGAGCGACGGTTTCCTAAACCGCAGGTCGTGAGTTCGATTCTCACCCGGGGCACCATACGTA
>JAPYSM010000053.1 GCA_029936485.1 Dehalococcoidia bacterium | reverse complement strand
GACCAACGTATAACGGACGATTTGCAAGCTTTGATCAATGCGCTCCCCGAGCGTATCCAGAGCGCGCTAGACAAGCACCCACGCTCCAGCGAGCTACTTGAGGTCGTTATGGACCTCGGCCGCACGCCGGAGGCGCGCTTCCCGGACGAATCGCTCCTATTGAGTGAGCAGGAAGTGACCGACGCCGACCTGGAATGGGTCGTCGAGCGCGTCGGCGAGTTCGGCGACGACAATCGGGCCGGGATCGAAAGAACTCTTCACCGGATTTCGGTCATCCGAAATCGTGGCGGCCGACCTGTGGGCGTTACCTGTCGTGTGGGACGCGCAATCTTCGGGAGTGTTCGGATCATCGACGACCTGGTGCGCACCGGGCAGAGCGTGCTTCTGCTGGGACGGCCGGGCGTTGGCAAGACGACGATGCTGCGCGAGGTTGCGCGCGTGCTTGCGGATGAGGTCGGTAAACGGGTGGTGATTGTAGACACATCTAACGAGATCGCGGGCGATGGCGATGTGCCCCACCCCGCTATCGGGCGCGCAAGGCGGATGCAGGTCCCGAGTACGCCGCAGCAGCACCAGGTAATGATCGAGGCGGTGGAGAACCACATGCCGGAAGTTGTGATCATCGACGAGATGAGCACAGAGGCGGAATCCATGGCGGCGCGCACCATCGCAGAACGCGGCGTGCAGCTCATCGCTACCGCCCACGGTAATACTCTTGCCAATCTCGTAAGCAACCCGACGCTGTCCGACCTAGTCGGTGGGACGCAGACGGTCACACTTGGCGATATCGAGGCGAGGCGACGGCGGACCCAGAAAACGGTGCTCGAACGGAAGCACAAGCCTACGTTTGAAGTTGTGGTGGAGATACAGGCATTCGATCGTGTAGGAGTACACGGCGACGTAGGTGCTGTGGTGGACACGATGCTCCGTGGCTACCTTGTTGAGCCCGAAGTTCGGGCCATTGAGGAAGACGAGGTCCGGGTGGTACAGGGCGCGTCTGGACTGAGCTCGTCGGTATCCGGCGTGCCACAGGATGGGCCGAAGTTACGCCCCGCGCTTTTGTCACCCGATTCACAGGTAACGCGGAACACGCGCAGTCATGCCGCTGCCTTGCCGGGGTCGGCCTGGGAAGTGGAACGGGAGCCAGAGCCGGAACCGACCCTTATCACCGCTGTGTACGCCTTCGGAGTGCCAAAAACGAATCTACAGGAAGCGGTAACTCGCCTTAATGCGCCGGTGGATGTGGTCGATACTCCGGAAGAGGCGGACATGTTTTTGACGACTAAATCACACTACTCCCGTCGTCCTACAGCGATCCGGGAAGCGGAAGCACAAGGCCTCCCGGTGTATGTGCTTCGGAAGGGTTCTGGCGAACAGATCAAGCAGTTCGTTGAGCGATTTGAACCCAAGATACGCGAGGAAACGCAGGGCAGGCGGACCTCTAACGTCGTGCGGTCCGCATTGACCGAGGCCGAAGTTGCATCGCAGAAGGTACTGGCGGGTGAGGATCGGATCGATCTGGACCCGCAGCCGGCATTCATACGGCGACTCCAACATGGGGTCGGCGGGCGGTACAACATCGGGTCATCAAGCACTGGCCAGGATCCGTATCGTTATGTAGTGCTCCGGCGCAGACGGCGGTAGTCGGTCGTGACGGGATCGCGGGATCACACATCTTGAGTCTTTTTCTTTCGATTGAGGGCGGCGACGGCGCGGGTAAGTCCACCCAGGCCGAGTTGGTGATGATCCATCTCAAAGCATCCGGCGTGGACGCGCTGCTGGTGCATGAGCCAGGCGGCACGGATTTCGGTGAGCAAGTGCGACGCCTTGTGAAAGGCGATGTCGAACGTTGCCCGATGTCCGAGTTATTCCTGTTTGAGGCTGCGCGTGCTCAGCTTGTGCAGGACGTAATTCGCCCTGCGCTTGAGGCGGGGCGGGTCGTTGTGACAGACCGGTACGCCGATTCCTCGCTCGCTTACCAGGGTTTTGGCAGGGGTCTCGATCTTACGGATGTGCATGCGCTTAATCACGCAGCGACCGGCGGTCTGATGCCTGATGCGACTGTCTTGCTGGACATATCTCCCGAACAGGCTCTCGCACGTGTGGATGGCTCTGACGGGTCTGAGGGTCGGACGGACGATCCGAAACAGGTTCGATTTGAACAGGAGCCTATCGAGTTCCATCGTCGGGTGACCGAGGGGTTCCGCGCGCTCGCATCTGCGGAGCCGGAACGCTGGTTTGTGGTGGGCGCATCCGCCACACCCGATGCGGTTGCCGAAAAAGTGTGGTCGATAGTTTCTAACTTGCTGGTACTCCGGGGCATAAATCGAAATGCCTGATGCTAACGGCGCCATGTCCGCTGAAGAGCTCCGAGCATTCCTTGATGTAACTCATCTCGCGATCATGACGACGAACGGTGCGAACGGCGTGCCTCATTCGACGCCCGTCTGGTACCTCGCGGAGGACGATGGCGTTATTTCCGTGATCGTACTGAAAGACGCTATCAAGCTGCGCAATCTAGCGCGCGATCCGTTGGTGTCGATAACCATTGCTCCGGAAACACGCCCCTATGCATACGCCCGATACAGAGGCACGGCGACTGTGCATTACGAGGATGTGGACAAATACTCGCTGGCGATAGCGCAGCGCTACATGGGCGGTGAGCCGGGTGAAAAATGGCTTAAGGAGCAGGGACAGGACCCGTTTGCGGTGATCCGTCTGCTTGATCCGTCTCCCAATACATGGATGGATCCGAAGCCGTCCGACTGATCCGCTTTCTGGTCTAGTTATTTGTTCGGAGTGTTGACACACCGGACTTTGCACTGGCAAGCGTGTTTACCAGCGGCCCCACAAACATTTAACAGTGAGTTTACGGATCCCATGCTAATTTGACGATTTCATGCTTTCGGGATACGGATTTCGGCGCAACTCTTATACCAGTGATGTTTATCATTTAGCAGAGGTCCAGCGAATTAGGACCTGTGGATAACAGGATATATAAGAATGTTCAACAACATAGTTCGCCCTTTGATCAACCGGGTTACTCGGACATTCGAGGCATCGGGTCCGGTAGCAAGCAGCAAGAGCTATAAATCCTTGTTCAGCGACCCGATAACGCAACCCGAAGGCGACGATGTCTTCACACGCCTTACTCGTGAGATCGTCTATCCGGCGGATCTCCAGAAAGTGGCGTGATCACCCCCGTTGATATTTCAACGCTATCGAGGTATTCAAGGTCCAACTTATCGAAATAATCTCCAGTTAGTTTAACCAACGGGAGCGACCCCGGTTATCCACAATCGGGGTGCCCTCATGCCTCAGGGATCCCCATAACCGTCTCATAAAAGCGCAGGTTCACATGTTACGAATATCGTCACATGATGTTGCGATTTCGACGGAGACGATGGGCTATATGCGCCAAATAGCATCGGCTCTCGAAGGTATGACCAAATTAAGGTTTATCTGCATCCCCTAGATTGGCCCGGTAGTCTCTGATCGCATCGCTCATGTCATGACGGAGTGGAGGGCTGGCGTCATCCCACCCCCCGGAAAATGGATCGACTTTGACAACCAGCATGGTCGGCCCAGACTCGTTGAGAATTCTGGCCGCTTCTCCGGCCAACTCCTCCAGGTCGTCGAACTGGTATGCGTTCAGGTAGCCGGCGCCGCGAGCGATAGTGGCGAAGTCCGTGTCGCTACCTCCGGGCAAGGGCAACCCGGCTTTTCCAGACCGGACACCGCTCTGGAAAAGTACGTGCACGAGGTTCTGCGGAGCTGCTTCGGATATCGTCACAAGCACGCCCAGGTTGGACAGTAACGCCTCGTCCACGTCCAACATGATTAGCCGGTCTTCAGGCTTCGCGATCGATAAGCCCAGCGCAAACGCGGCTTCTTCACCATCCGACTGGGGCGGCAGGAAGTCTCGCTCCGGCGCTCCAGAAACTTGCGCCCAGTAGCGCTCATTCGCTGGATGCGGCACGACGATCGAATCTCCGCGCTCTCGTGCGAACACACGAGCAGCTTCCATTGGATCGATCAAATGAATTAACGTTTCCTTTATTTGAAATTCTGTTGGACGACAGATAGTGGTTGGGGTTGCCTTCGGCATAGATGGGTGTCCGAGAGATGAGTGACAGGCGGAGCAAGCCGCTCCCAAACGGGGTGCTGCGAGCGATTACCGCTTTGCCCGACCGTCCAGCCAGTCCTCGACAATTTTCGCATCGCCGTTGAAGGCGAGATCCGGCAGCTGGTCGTAAGGAAAAGTGTCGGTTTCCAGTGTTTCGTCACCGGCGATCAACTTTCCGCCTGTAACGGTGGCGCTGTAGACGGCCAGTACAACGGTCTTGTCCGGCTCTGAATAGAGACCGACGAGCCAGTCAGTTGTGACCACGAGTCCGGTTTCCTCCACAACCTCACGCTCCACGGCACGCTCTACCTGTTCGCCCCGGTTAACGTATCCGGACGGGAAGCTCCATTTGCCATAAGCCGGCTGAATGCCACGTCGAACAAGAAGCAGCTTATCGTAGATCTCGACCATCGCCGCGCCGGCGAGTTTCGGGTCCAGGTATGAAATACGCCCACAACTCTTGCAGACCGGAAATCCAGATTCGTGGCCGTCTTCGAGAGGTCCGCCACAGGTCGGGCAGAATCTGGGGTCCTGGTGACCGTAGGTTTGAGACGTTTTCGGCCGAGGTGACATCATGACAGGCTACATCGTCGGGCCCAAAACGAACATCTCTCCGTGTTCTGGAAATCCCAGTACGGTGCGATCGGCGCGGCGCGTGGGTAGACTTTCTACGCTCACCAATCACCTGGTCCACCATAATGGTGAGAACTGCAGAATCCCCAGATTCCAAGGACCCGTGAATTTGTTCAGGATCACAAAACAACGAGTGGGCGTCACCGTTGCCGTGGCGTTCGCTGTATTCGGGATTCTGGTCCTCGGGGCAAGCTGGTACTACTCCGGCTTGATCGAGGACGGCGCTTTCAAGATCGACCACGAGATGGATGAGTTCGATCTAGACGTCGTTTCAGTATCCGCGAATCAGATCAGCTTCAAGCATCCGTCCGGGGACGGCCGATGGGTGCAGCCGGGTATCTGGGGTTTCGAGTGGGACGATGGATTTGCCCGGGTGGGTGATCTTTTATCAAACGAGGGCGACCTCGTGACGCGTGAATTCAGCGAACTCAATGGGCGTCCAAAGCCGGGTACCTCGGCACGGATGACCCGAGAAGTGTTCAGCACCGATCCTCTCGTCGCGCACGCTATACCTTTTAGGGAAGTCACATTCCCCGGTGCGCTCAGCCCGCTGGGAGCGTGGCTGATCGATGGCGGTGACACCTGGGTGATCCATGTACACGGACATGCGGGAGGCAGGATAGAGGCGCTACGGTCCGTCCCGGCAATCTCTCGGTCCGGGCTGTCGTCCCTCGTTATCGACTACAGGAACGACGACGGTGTGGCGGAAGACCCATCAGGGTATTACCTGTACGGGTCGACGGAGTGGGAGGACTTGGAAGCCGCGGTTCAGTACGCGCTTGATCAGGGCGCTGAATCGGTGATCCCTTACGGTTACAGCATGGGCGGAGCGATTGTGATGTCATTCCTCTACAACTCGCCGCTTGCGCCAAATGTTTCCGGCGTGGTCCTCGACGCCCCCATGCTGGATCTATCAAGGGTGATTGACCAGGCGGCCGCCGAGCTTCAGGTACCTGGATTTATCACGTCCACGGCGCGATTTATCACGGAGCAGCGTTTCGATATCGAGTTCGATGACATGGCGTACCTCAAAGCGGTCGATCAGTTGACCGCGCCTGTCCTGTTGTTCCACGGGGATAACGACGATCGAATTCCGGTGGAGACAAGCGATGAATTGGCCGCGGCTCGGCCCGATCTCGTGACATATGAACGCGTCCGGGAGGCCAAACACGTGCACGCCTGGAACATTGACGAAGGAAGATATGAATCTGCGCTGGAATTGTTTTTGCGTTCGGTAGTCCGAGGCCAACGAAAATAAATAATGACGAACCCTGCGTAATGCAGAAACCATTTTTAGGGGGATCGCCGGTGCTTACGGTGACAGTGAAGTAGTGATCTGACGGAACCGCATTGCTCCGGTCCTCTCCGGAGTTTCCGGCAGGCATATTTATTTTTACCGATAACTTGAGATTAAAGACCTCAGAGCCACGTACCCTCTGAGGTCTTACGCAACTGGGCTCCGGTTCGCGAACACCGAGTACCGACACGGGTGTGTGGGCAGCACGGTGACCCATGCTGTTTAGGACCGCGCATACCCATGATGTCCCATCTCCTGGGAATCCGTGGACACAAAACCCACATGTGTCGTTGTGACTTTCGCCCGGGCCGTGGATGTTAGATCAATGGTCAATTATCGGCGCGAACCATGCGAAACCAAATTCAGGAACCCGGTGCTGGTTACGAGTCGCTGGATCCTTGGATCTGCGTCTGTTTGGTCGCGTCATTCGGAGATTTACGTTAGATAAGATCAGAGGCGGACGCCGGGCGATATCCCGACACGACCTCTTCGATGCGGTTGCGCGCAGCGATCTCGTCCAGTTCTGGGAGATCCGCCAGCAGCCTCTCGGCCTTTGCCACCATACCGAGCTCGCTCTGGGTATCGTTCAGCACCCAGAGTTTGTCCAGGCCGGTGTCGGTTACATCTTCACCAGAGAAACTCAGCTCCTCGCTCAACTTCTCGCCTGGCTTGAGGCCGATATACACGATCTCTATATCGTCGCCCAGGGTCAGCCCGGAAAGTGTTATCAAGGTCTCTGCAAGGGTCACGATCTTGATCGGGTCACCCATTTCGAGAATGAACACTTCACCGCCTTCGCCAATAGCGGCGGCCTGGAGGATCAGACCTACGGCTTCACTTCCGCTCATGAAATAGCGCTCTACGTCCGGGTCGGTCACCGTCACAGGGCCGCCATTCGCTATCTGCCGGCGGAAGATTGGTACAACACTGGCGCTAGAGTTAAGGACGTTGCCGAATCTCACGGCGGTAAACCTCGTCTCTGAGGTGCTGTTGAGCTCCCTGATAACGAGTTCAGCGAATCTCTTCGTCGCACCCATAACACTGGTCGGGTTTACCGCTTTGTCAGTCGATATTAGAAGGAAGTTTTCCGCTCCGACATCTATCGCGCATCTGGCGGCGGAGAGCGTGCCACCTACGTTGTTGGCTATCGCCTGGGACGGTGCGTCTTCCATCAGGTTGACATGTTTATGTGCGGCGGCGTGGAACACGGTGTCCGGGTAACACTCTTTCATCAAGCGAAGCAGGGCTGGCTGGTCGTTCACGTCCACGATTCGGACGGTCAACTTTGTGCCGGGCAGGATGAAAGGCTTGATCTCGACTTCAAAATAAACAAGCTGATTTTCCGCTCGATCAACCAGCACCAACAGGCTTGGCTCAAGCGCAGCTATCTGACGGACGAGTTCTGAGCCGACGGAACCAGCGGCGCCCGTCACCATCACTTTCTTGTCGTGGATCGAGTCCCTTATCAGATCAACGTTCAGGTTCGCCTGGGGCCTCCCAAGCAGGTCAAGGATTTCGACTTCCCTTATCTCGGAGATACTGACCGACCCGTCGACAATGTCCGACGTAGCGGGGAGGATCTTGCACTCGACGCCGGCCTCACCACATATCTCAACTATTGCGCGTTTTCGAGATGAACTTGCCGACGGGATGGCTATTACGGCGATATCCACGTCGTACCTGCTTACGAGAGAGGCTATCTCTGAGATACGGCCAGCAACCGGCACACCGATGATCGTCTGTCCGATCTTGCTGCGATCATCGTCAGCAAACACAACCGGTTCGTACTGGAAATTCGTGGTGGTAAACGCCTGCGAGCAGAGCGACGCCCCGGCGTCCCCCGCTCCTATGATGAGAAGTCTCCCACCGCCGGCATCGGGATACGAGCTAACCATAGAACGTTCCCGGAGGATTCTGACGGCCAGCCGGATACCGGACAACAGGAAAATGTTGCCGACAAAATCTATGAGAAAGACGCTTCTCGGGAAGCCGACCAACCCGAAGAGCCAGATCTGGAGAATAACGAACGCGATAGAGCTGACTAATGTCGCCTTGAGAATCTGCACGAGGTCCGGGATGGCGACGTAGCGCCACATACCTCTAAAGAGACGAAACCCGGCAAGGGAAGCGAGGCGAACGGCAAGAAGCACCGGTAGCGACTGCCAGAAGATATCGCTCGGGATACGGTCGATATCGAAATCGAGCCGTATGGCGAAGGATGCCCAGAACGACACCATCACGAGAATGAGGTGAAGTAGAACAAGCACGATCCAGCGTGTTCGTCCGCTCATGCGGGAAACGTCGCTCAACGCCCTCAGCTGATTGCTCCTGGCTCATTTACACGTCTGGACAAGGCACATCCAGAACCCCGTCGTCGAAACCCAGCATACTCCGCCCCCATTACGTTACATGGCGTTTCGTGGGAGAGTTCCGTATGGACAATCGCTTTTTTGCCGTGTGTGCACCTTGTCAGGGAACCCCGGGCAGGCCGTTCAGATCCCTCCGTCGGGCCAATCATTATCCAGAGTAGTTGGCGAAAATCGAAGGGGATATAGGAATCTGACGGGTTATCCTCCCGGACGGCGGTGTGAATCACGTCGTCATACGGAGGATCCCAGCGTGAAACTTAGCGTCCTTGACCAGTCTCCTATTCGGATGGGAGGTACTCCGCGAGATGCGGTGCTCGCCACAATTGAACTTGCTCAACTGGCGGACAAACTTGGCTATACCCGTTACTGGTTGGCCGAGCATCACAACACGCGAACACTCGCGAGCCCGACGCCCGAGATATTGATCCCGGCGCTTGCGGCTGCGACGACCAGGATCCGTGTCGGAAGTGGCGGCGTGATGCTAAGCCACTATTCGCCGCTGAAGGTCGCCGAGTCGTTCCGGATGTTGGAAACGCTTCATCCCGGACGGATCGATCTTGGACTCGGGCGAGCGCCCGGCAGCGACCGATATACCGCTATCGCCCTTCAACCCGGGCCGGTAGGTCCTCCGCTCGAGTCGTACCCCAACCAGGTCAACGATCTCCTGAACTACATGGACGGGGAACTTCCTGAAGACCACCCGTATCACGGGATCACGGCGATGCCGTCAGGACCGACATCTCCAGAGACATGGCTGCTCGCCTCATCGATGGGTAGCGCAACTGTGGCCGCACAGCTCGGTCTACCGCTGTCATGGGCGCACTTCATTACACAGGACGGGCCGGCAATCGTGGCCAGATATCGAGAGACGTTCCAGCCGTCTCAATGGCTGGACTCGCCGCTCGTTAATATCGGTATATCCGCAACCTGTGCCGAGACTACGGAAGAGGCGCGCAAGCTCGGGTTGAGTCGGCACTTGATGCGCCTCCGACGCGACCAGGGGCAGCCATATGACGGTGTTCCGGCCCCGGAACTGGCGCTTGAGGGAGAGTTCTCACAGCAAGAGCTGGCGTATATGGCGCAGCAGCAGGAACGGGCGATCGAGGGTGACCCTGATGTTGTGAAGCGCGAAATCCTCGAGTTGGCGGCGAGATACGAGGTGGATGAAGTGATCGTATTGACTATCACGCATCGTTACGAGGATCGAAAGCGATCTTACGAATTGCTGTCCGAGGCGTTTGATCTTGAGTCGCAGAGCTGACGGTCAGCCGCGTTGAATTTTCAAAAGCGCCGCATGCAGTCTTATTCTTCGGTTGGTCGGTCAAAAATACGAGAATAGCGCTGCTTCCTACCGCCCTGGTTGTGCGGGTTAAGTGTTCATCGAATGAACGTGACGCTTCGTCGAACCACTGAGGCCACGGCGACACGGTTCGTTACGACCCCTCATGTCACGACTATCACCTCAGTAAACGTGAAAATGGACGGACCTCCGCCGCCTACATACTCGGCGACGATTGCCTATGGTGATCAGACGAATCGGTTCGTCCAACTTTGGACTCCCGGCAGGCTCAGGAGACCGTGATAGGCTCTCCCGGCAAAGTAACAAACGAATCGATCTGAGGTCGTGGGAGACGTAACTTGACCAGCGGAAATCGAAGGATCGGAATCCTCGGAGTCGGGTTTGGATCGGATGTTCACATTCCCGGGTTCCGGTCGGAAGGCTGGGATGTGGCTGCGGTCTACAGCCGTAAAGAGGAGCGTGCTCGAACGGCGGCTGGTGAAAACGATGTGTCGGATTTTCATACCGATGCTTACGAGATGATCAGTCGCAACGACCTGGACGCTATCGCAATAGCAACGCCTCCGACCCCACATCACGACTTCGCTATCGCCGCGCTGAATGCGGGGAAGCACGTGCTTTGCGAGAAGCCCTTCGCCCTGAGCGCTGCGCAGGCGGCCGAAATGCGGGACGTTGCCGCGAGTTCCGGGCGGACAGCGATGGTCGCCCACGAGTTTCGTCACACCCCACAGCGAGAACAGATCAAGGAGCTGATCGACGACAATTACATCGGCGAGTTCAAACTTGCTTCGTTGGAGCTGTATCTGGGTCGTGGTGGCAGTGAAACGCCTCCCACGATGACATGGGCTTCAAGTCGGGCCGATGGGGGCGGTTTCCTTGGTGCCCTTGGATCCCACTTCATCGACGGTTTACGTTACTGGTTCGGCGATGTCGACACGGTCACGGGCAGGCTAGACACGTTTCAGCCAGACAGGACCGATGATTCTGGCGCGATCGTGCAGTCTCAGACGGACGATTCTTTCACGTTCACACTCACCTTCAAAAACGGTGGCTCGGCGACGATGATCTGCTCTTCCGCGGTTACACCTGCACGGGGTGCTCGAATCTCTGTGATGGGGAGTCATGGAACATTGTTCGCCGAGCAGAATAGCCCCAACCCTGCCGAAGACGGCGGGATACTGGGCAGCCAGGGCGGCGGACCGTTGGAGGCCATCGAAACTCCGGCGCGGTTGGTGCCCTTCTCGGATGATCGCGACCCACGATTGATGGCTTTCCGGCTTCTTGTCAGGGACTTCAATCGCGGTATCGAAGAGGGCACCTCGCCTGCGCCTAACTTTGTGGACGCATGGCGCTGTCAGCAGATCCTCGACGCCGTGAGAGAGTCGTCAGACACCGGGCGCACTGTGCGGATAGATTAGGGCCGCTTGCCTTTATTCAGTCCAAGAGGAGATCCCAATTGACGTCCAGCACGCCCATCAAGTGTGACCTCTTACTAAAGGGCGGTCATGTTATCGATCCCGTTAATGGCATCGATGGGCCGATGGATGTCGCCGTTTCTGGAATCAAAATCGCGGCCGTCAACCCGGACATACCGCCCAACTCGGCGTCGCGAGTGGCGGACGTGTCGGGCTGCTACGTTACCCCGGGGTTGATCGACCTGCACGCGCATTCGTGGGGCTCCGTGGCGGCAATGTTCCCGGACGAGATGTGTCTCCCGTATGGCGTGACGACGATGCTGGACGCAGGCGGTTCCGGATGGCGCAACTTTGACGACTTCAGGAACGCCCGGATCGTCCCTGCGGTGACACGCGTTTTTGCTCTACTGAACATCGTAGGGGCCGGGATGGCTGGTGACGATGCCGAGCAGAATGTGTCGGACATGGACGCTGGCGCGACAGCGGAGAAGATTCTGGAACGCAGGGACATCGTCGTAGGCATTAAGACGGCCCATTTCCGGGGTCCCGGATGGGAGAACGTAGACCGAGCGTTGGAGGCGGCTGAGCGTTCCGGCACATGGGTGATGGTCGACCAGAACGCGGTTGAAACACGAACCACAGACCAGTTGCTGGAGAAACTGCGACCCGGTGATGTCGCAACACACTGTTTCGCCTGGAACAAGCCGATTATTGGCGATGACGGGCAGGTGAAATCACATTTCCGTGAAGCGCGGGATCGGGGCGTTCAGTTCGACGTCGGCTCCGGCAATAATAGCTTCTCTTTCGCCATGGCGAAGCCATCAATTGAACAGGGGTTTTTGCCGAACACGATCTCGACCGATACCCGTCGTAAGAGCCTTTTGTCAACATTCGCGACTATGCCAGAGACAATGACAAAGTTGCTGGCTATCGGGATGTCGCTTACGGACGTTGTGGAGCGATCTACTATTGCTCCGGCCCGTCAACTTGGTCACCCTGAACTCGGGTCGTTAAGCGTTGGAGCCGACGCTGATATCGCAGTGCTGGAGCTTTCTACGGGGTCCTTCGGGCTAACCGACGGAGGACGCACGGGTTTCAGGGTGATGCAGGCGGATCGCAGGCTCGTGCCACAGATGACGGTGCGGGAAGGCGTAGTGGCGTGGGATCTGAACGGTAGAAGTCACGAGCACTGGACAAATACCCCACCGCCGGACAACCGGCTGCCTTAGACCAACCAGACGCGGTTCAAGGGCGCTTGGAGCGGGGGACGAGACTCGAACTCGCGGCCTCAACCTTGGGAAGGTCGTGCTCTACCAACTGAGCTACCCCCGCATCGTTTTAGCTTTGTTTACAGCGCAAACCGTTACAATCATTATCCGCCTAGCGCACTTGCACTTACAGCACAAAACTACCAGAGATCAACCTGTCTTGAAACAGGCCAGAGGTGCACACATAACAACACTTCAGCCGCTCGACGTCCTCCGTGCACTCACCTCATTCGATCTTGCGCTTCGTGCCGAAAACAAAAGCCTAAGAAAGGCTGAATTATACAGGCTGGTGGTTCGTCAACAGAAAGTTGTCGATGAGCGAACTCACCATCTGGCTCGTTCTACTTGGCATTGTTCTCCCGGTCGCTCCCGCTCACGTTCTCTTGAAGGTTGGCATAGACCAGGTCGGCATGATCGGCTTCGAACAGGTGCGCGATCCCTGGGACGTAATCACTTCAGTAATCACAACCCCGGCGCTACTATTGGCAGGCCCGTTGTACGGCGCAAGCTTTATCGGGTGGGCCGTGGTGCTCTCAAGGTTCGAGTTGAGCATTGCCTACCCTGCTCTTGCGACTTTGATCGCCCAATCTTATTCCCACACGTATGACCTGAAGGTTGCCATCGCACGATGTGGAAACATCTTTGGCGGCGGGGACCTTAACTGGAACCGACTGGTTCCCGGCACCATCAGGTCCGTGCTGGATGGAATCGCACCGGTAATTAGAAGTTATGGCTCTTTTCAGCGGGATTAGATTTACGTGAAGGAAGCTGCAGATGCCTACATGACTCTTGCACGGGCGCTAGAGTGTGATGGAATCCCCGGTCAGGCGTTCAACATTGGATACGAAGAGCCGGTCTCGGTGATCGCACTCGTGATAGAAATCCTTCAACCAAATGAACGGGAAGACCTGAAACCTGATATCCAGAATACGGCCGTCGGCGAGATCCGGGCGCAGTATTTGCCCTCCGAGAAGGTGCCCACGATGCTTCAGTGGGCGCCGACCTATGAACGAAAGAATAGTCTGCAAGAGACCATAGATTGGGGCTGCCGGTATCTGCAGGAGCCCGGGACTTGAGGTATGGGACTTGAGCGCCCCATGCACATACTCGCTGGATCCGATCATGGATAAGGCTCACACGTACTTGACCGAAGGATCCGATAAAACCAGGTTGGGGTCCTACATAACCCCCGGGCAACAACCAGCAATGACTGTGCAGCCCAGTTAGTGCCACCAGATATGAATCGTAGGTCGCAATCCGCCGACTCGGATCTGACGGTGATCATGTGCGCGTTCAACGAGGTCGATCGTATCGGCCACGCACTTGAAGAGTTTTTCGCCAGCACGCCGGGCCGCTCAGAAGTTGTTGAGATAATAATCGTAGACAACGGATCTACGGACGGGACAAGGGAGCTGTTGGAAAGTCTCGACGAGGCAAATGTCAGCGTAATTCTCAACGACCGGAATCTTGGCAAGGGCGGGTCGATCAAAAAAGCTATTTCAGCATCTTCTGGTCGTTACGTTGTGATCCACGACCCTGATCTTGAGTACAGTGCAAGAG
>JAPYSM010000052.1 GCA_029936485.1 Dehalococcoidia bacterium | reverse complement strand
CTTCCAACC
This sequence comes from Dehalococcoidia bacterium, assembly GCA_029936485.1. Classification (GTDB taxonomy): domain Bacteria; phylum Chloroflexota; class Dehalococcoidia; order Lucifugimonadales; family Lucifugimonadaceae. Next base: position 13,968 of record JAPYSM010000052.1, on the reverse strand, counting down.
TATCCATAGGTCCGTTTCCCGCAAAGATTACGGCGTCCGCCGGAGCACCCAGTTCAACCTGGCGGGCCAGGGCGTTCGAGCCACCAAAACTGAATCCGATCTCCACCCCAGATTCGTTCTCGAACTCTTGACCGACCTCGACGAGCACATTGCTCATAGAAGCCGCGGCAAGAACGAGGATGGAATCACCTTCGCCATCTCCCCCACAGCCGATGCTCAAAGCCACGAAAGACGCAATCAACGCCGCCGTCACTCGCGTCACCGCCGCCCGTATCCGGGCAGTTCCTATCAAGTCCAATTTTCCGTGGGCATGTTCGACATGAGTAATTGATTCGGTTCAGGCCGCATATGCATATGATTCAGTTCAACTCTGAGGGAACGATCACGATGCGGCCAGATACGATGTGACATGTTAGAATTGACGCGTTCTTTGGCGGTCGCCCGCCATCCGCATGGTCGCTCCCGCTGCCACCTCGACAACACGAACTGTATCCCCCTCAGGAGGGACCCTTGGCCCAGACAGCTCAAGGTTATTCGTTTTCCAAGTTCGCTGGCCTGGACTTCTACGCCGAAGTCAACGCCGCAACATTAGATCTGGCTCAGATCGGCAAACAGCGCAACATAGTCGATCTTAGTTGCGGACCCGGTGCCATCTCAAAGCAAATTCTCGAAAGGCTTGAGGACGCCAAACACAGCGTTATCTACGCCATCGATCACTCGGCTTCCGCACTGCGCGACGCAAAAGAGAACATCGGAGAGCGAACAGACACCGCGGTGAAATACATGCAGGGCGAGGTACAGAACCTCTCGGACCTGCTCGTCGAAAAGGTGGACTCAGTTGTCTACTTCAACGCCATCCACTACGTCCCGGACAAGGTCGCGCTTCTGAAAATGATCAGGGACGCCATCAAGCCCGGTGGTACCTTCGTTTTCAACAGTTCGTTCTTCAAGGGCGCACACCCACCGGAGACCGATCTGTTCGCCCGAAAATGGATGATGAAGTCACTCCGCATGTTGAAGCGTGACTACGGACTGCGTGCCACACGAGCCGACAAGACCGAGGCACGACAGCAACTCACACCCGAAGAGTACTACGAGCTCCTTCGCGAGGGTGGTTTCGAGATCACTGCCGAAGAAATTCACCGCATCGAAGTCCCGATCGACGGCTGGTATGACATCAGCGGGTTCCAGGACTTCATCGAGGGTGTCATGCCCGGCGTACCACTCGAAATCGCCCGCGAATGCCTGCAGAAAGCCTGCAAGGAAACCTGGGACGAGATGGGGCTCGAGACCGTGCCACGCAACTGGATGATGGTCGTAGCCTCACGGGCATAACCAGCGAGCCGCCCAAAACTGTGAAATAAACCGCCCCGGTCAATTGACCGGGGCGATTCTTATATGTGTATCTTCAATCAGGGGACGATCAGGCTGAAGTCCCAGTCCACAACAACACCATAGGGTCAAATGAGTATCCGCCATCGGGTCGATAAGACTGAGGCACGTCAGCAGATCACGCCCGAAGAATATTACTAGCTTCTTCGCGAGCGAGGATTCGCCCGGAAGCAATGTCACCGTTATCTCTTAATCCGCATCAACTTCTTGACGGTCCAGGTACTCATCCAGGCGCATCACGTTGTACGCAGCCTCACCACGGGCCAAGCTCTCGACAGCTGCTCGGGCGGTATCAATAGACGTGAAAATCGGTACTCGCCGCTCAGCCGCTGCACGCCTGATGTGGAAACCGTCCTGAAGGGTTGACCGATCACCTGTCACCGTATTTACAACTGCCCCAATCGATCCGTCCTCGATAATATCCACGACGTTCGGATGCCCTTCCGAAAGGCGCTTCTCGATCGACTCTACGGGTAGCCCGGCAGACTTGATCAGTTCCGCAGTTCCGGCAGTTGCGTAAAGTGGGTGACCGCTTTCAACGAGCGACCGCACAAACGGCAGAGCCGTTGCTTTATCAGAGTCGGCAATACTCAGCAGCACGCTGCTTCCTTCGGGGATCGAAAGGCCTGCCCCTATCAGGGCCTTTGCGACAGCCCCCCGGTACTCGGTGTCGATCCCCATCACTTCGCCGGTTGACTTCATCTCGGGCCCAAGGAAAGTGTCGACGCCAACAAGTTTGGACATCGAGAACACCGGTGCCTTGACCGCAACCAGATGGCGGCGTGGCGCGAGCCCTGGACTGTAGCCCTGTTCAACGATGCTCTTCCCACGCATCACATTGACGCCTATCTCGATCATCGGCACACGCGTGACCTTAGATATGAAAGGAATCGTCCGGCTGGAACGGGGATTAACCTCGATGATGTAGACCTCGGAATCGGCTTCAGCCGACCCTTTGTCTGCAAGCGACCTGTACGCGCCACCCCCGGTGATGACGAACTGGATGTTCATCAACCCGCGTATGCCAAGCGCCACGCCTATACGCCTCGTATAGTCGACAATGGTGTCGACCTCGGTGTCGGTCAGACTCAGAGCCGGGTACACCGCCATCGAGTCTCCAGAATGCACGCCGGCACGCTCAATGTGCTGCATTATGCCGGGGATCAATACGTTCTCACCATCACACACGGCGTCAACCTCGACTTCGATACCTTCCAGGTATCGGTCGACAAGAATCGCCTCACCCGGCGTACCTCCAATTGTCAGAAGGTTGCCGAAGTAACGCACCAGTTCCGATGCGTTCTGAATGATCTCCATCGCCCGCCCGCCAAGCACATAGCTAGGACGGACCAGCACGGGGTAACCGATGTTGTTTGCAATCTGAAGAGCGTCCTCTGCCGTCGTCGCAGTCCCCGCTGGGGGCAGAGGGATACCTACTTCGGCGGCGAGATCCTCGAAACGGCCGCGGTCCGACGCTGCATCGATAGCAGAGGCAGATGAGCCCATGATTGGCATCCCCGCAACGTCCAACCCTTGCGATAGGTTGATAGCAGTCTGCCCACCGAACTGTACGATCGTAGATGCCAGACCGGCACCTCTGGGCGAGTCACCTTCCCCCTCGTCACTCCCAGCCCCAAGCCCACTTTCATTTTCGATAATATCCCGGACGGACTCATCGTCCAGCGGCTCAAAATACAGCCGGTCTGACGTGTCGAAGTCCGTAGAAACCGTTTCTGGATTTGAGTTGACCATTACGGCGCCTGCGCCACTGCGTTGTAGTGCCCAGGCGGCGTGGACGGAACAGTAGTCGAACTCGATCCCCTGGCCGATCCTGATCGGACCGCTCCCAAGCACTATCGCTTTATCGCCACCGAGCGGCAATGCCTCATTCTCCTGCTCATAGGTCGAGTAGAAGTAGGGTGTTGTGGCCTCGAATTCTCCGGCGCAGGTGTCAACCATCTTGTAGACCGGCCTGAGTCCCCACTCGATCCGCTGTGCCCGGACCTGGTCAGGCAACAGGTCGGAAAGCGTCCCAATTTGGTTGTCAGAGAAGCCCAATCGTTTGGCCTCCCATAGCAAATTTCGGGTCAAGTTTTCGGCAAGCAAGCGCCGCTCCATCGTTGTGATCCGTTCCAGAGAACGGGTGAACCACGGATCGATTCCTGTGAGTTCGCTCACCTCCATCGCGGACCAACCCCGCCTGAGTGCCGCCGTCAACTTCCAGATTCGGTTGTCGTCTGGAGAAAGATCGAGGTCACCATCCGCCCACTCCGGATCCTGCCAAAGTAACGAGCGACCACCGACCTCAAGACAGCGGACAGCTTTCTGCAACGCGGCCTCGAAGGACCGATCAATAGCCATCACCTCTCCGGTGGCCTTCATCTGGGTTCCCAGAGAACGATCCCCTGTCGGGAATTTGTCGAAAGGCCATCGGGGAATTTTGACCACACAGTAGTCCAGCGCTGGTTCGAACGCTGCAGACGTACGCGAAGTCACCTCGTTCGGAATTTCATGTAACGTTTTCCCGAGCGCAATCTTCGCAGCGACACGTGCAATGGGGTAACCGGTCGCCTTGGACGCGAGAGCAGATGAGCGGCTCACACGAGGGTTAACTTCAATGACGTAATAATGCGGCGAACCCGCCGGGATGGTTGGCAGTGTCTTTTCCACGTCAGCACCCGGGCGCAAGGCCAGCTGTACGTTGCAGCCGCCTTCGATTCCGAGACCACGGATGATGTTCAGCGACGCCGTACGGAGTAGCTGGTACTCCTTATCTGACAACGTCTGACTCGGCGCCACAACGATCGAATCCCCCGTGTGGACCCCCATCGGGTCCAAGTTTTCCATGTTGCAAATCGTAACGGTGTTGTCCTCGCCGTCACGCATTACCTCGTACTCGATCTCTTTCCAACCGACAAGGGATTTTTCAATCAGAACCTGTCCGACAAGGCTCGCCGAAAGGCCACCCTGTGCGATCTCCCTGAGTTGAGTTTGATCTCCGGCGACACCGCCGCCAGTTCCACCAAGTGTGTAGGCAGGGCGAATAACCACCGGGTAACCGATCTGGTCCGCAGCATCGACCGCGGCATCAAGCGATTCGACTGCCACGGAGGGAGGTACAGGCTCGCCCAGCCGATCCATCAGGTCGCGAAATTTCTCCCGATCCTCGGCCATCTCTATGGAGGCAATCTGGGTGCCAAGCACACGGACGTTGTACTTTTCAAGAACCCCGGCCTCCGAAAGCTCGATAGCCAGATTCAGCCCGGTTTGCCCACCCAGTGTCGGCAAGACGCCGTCAGGTCGCTCTCGTTCGATAATGCGGGAGACAACTGGCACCGTCAGCGGCTCGATGTAGACGCGGTCTGCCACGTCTTCGTCGGTCATGATCGTAGCCGGATTGGAGTTGACGAGAATGACCTCGACTCCTTCCTCACGCAATGACTTACATGCCTGCGTGCCGGCGTAATCGAACTCGGCAGCCTGCCCGATGATGATCGGGCCAGAGCCGATGACAAGAACTTTCTTGGGAGCAGACTCGCTCAAGCGATTTCCTTCTGTGAACTTGAGACCAGTCCCATGAACCGGTCGAATAAATACTCGGCGTCCTGCGGCCCCGGGGACGCCTCGGAGTGATACTGAATTGTCATGATCGGAAGGGACTTGTGCCGCAACCCTTCGATCGTGTCGTCGGAGAGATCACGGTGCGTCACTATCACCTCATCCGACAGACCTTCTCGAGACACCGCATACCCGTGGTTCTGCGCCGTCACGTAGACCCGGCCTGACTCTTCGTCCATCACCGAATGGTTGCCGCCACGATGTCCGAACTTAAGCTTGAAGGTCTCAGCCCCAAACGCCTTCGCTATCACCTGGTGTCCCAGGCATATTCCGAACATCGGAACCTGCTCGGACAGCGCCTTTGCTACGTCCACAACAGACTCCAGGAACACCGGGTCGCCGGGACCGGGCGACAAGAGTACGCCGTCGGGCTCTAGCGCCATCACCTGTTCAGCCGTCACGTCCATCGGCGCAACCGTCACACGGGCACCACGCTTCTCAAGATTGCGGAGGATGTTGTGTTTCACCCCGAGGTCGATCACGACCACGTGCGGACCACCGTCCCGGGACGAACCGCCGTCCCACGCATACGTCTCGGCGGTAGAAACGTCCGCCACGACATCGAACTCGCCGTACCGCGGCGCGGCGCCAAGCCGCTTCAGGCCGTACTCGATATCTTCCTGCGCCGTAACCAGCCCCATCATCACGCCGCGCGACCGCAGCTTCCGGGTGATCGCCCGCGTGTCAACGCCGGAGACTCCGGGAATGCCGTTCTCGACCAGATACTCGTGGATGGTCGACTTGCTGTCACGATGGCTCGGCAGATCGCAGTCCTGCCGCACCACAAAACCGCGCACCTGAATCCTACGAGACTCCCAGTCGTCGTCGTTCACGCCGTAGTTGCCGATCAACGGGTATGTCGGGACGAGGATCTGGCCGCCGTATGAAGGGTCGGTCAGCATCTCCTGGTATCCGGTCATCGACGTGTTGAACACCACCTCGCCGGTGGCCTCAACGTCCGCCCCGAGACGCTTCCCGGGGTAGACCGATCCGTCCTCAAGGACGAGGTACGCCGCGAGTCTCTCGTGAAGATCGCTACTCAACAGCCACACCGGCCTCATGCACTACTTCACCGGCGTAAAGAGTCGTCACTACTCGGCCTTTCAATGTCGTTCCGGCAAGTGGAGTGTTCTTGCCCTTTGAGAAGAATGCTGAAGGGTCAACCGTCCATTCGGACGCCGGATCAAGCACCACAACATCTGCCGGGAGTCCGGGTTTCAGAGATCCCAGGCCTTTGCCTCCGGCGGTTGGGCCCAGAAAACGCGCCGGAGCGGCGGTCATACGTTCGATCAAACCTTCCAGCGACAGTGCACCGGCGTGTACCGGAACCATGCACGACCCGAAAGCCGTCTCGATGTTGCTGATGCCGTGTGCAGCTTCCTGGTAGGTACATTCCTTGTCGGTCGCAGCGTGCGGCGCATGGTCCGAGGCGATCATGTCGATCGTCCCATCGGCCAACCCCTCAACAACTGCATCCACATCGTCGTTCGTGCGTAGCGGCGGGTTCACCTTCGTGTTCGTGTCATACGCAACCGTGCTGAGAGCACCGTCGTCCGGGGTCGCTCCGCCGAGCCCATACACCCACGCATCGGTAATACTCACGTGATGCGGCGTCGCCTCCGCCGTCACCCGCAGCCCGCGCTCTTTCGCCCGACGCACCGCTTCAACAGCCCTGCGAGTGCTCAAATGGGCGATATGCAGCCGCCCACCCGTCAGCTCCGCCAGAGCGATATCCCGTTCCACCATCACCGTCTCCGCTTCGGACGGAACGCCGGTCAGCCCGAGATGCGATGCGATCACGCCCATCTGCATCAGCCCCGCACCAGCAATAGACGGTTCTTCGCAGTGGTTGATGATCGGCAATCCTGTAATCTGCGAGTAAGTCAGTGCCTGTCGCATGATGTTGGGATCGGCGACCGGATTTCCGTCGTCCGAGAAACCGATGACACCGGCGTCCGCCAGCTCCGCCATCTCGACGAGCCGCTTGCCTGCCCGTTCCAGCGTCACCGCGCCGATCGCCATCACCCTCACAACCCCCTGTTCGCGTCCAGTCCTCAGGACGAACTCCACGGTCGAAGCATTGTCCTGGTTGGGCTCCGTGTTCGGCATGGCGCAAATGGTCGTGAAACCTCCTGCCGCAGCCGCCCGGGTTCCGGTGGCGATAGTTTCTTTATGCTCAAGACCGGGTTCTCTCAGATGCGTGTGGATGTCGATAAACCCGGGGGCGACCACCATTCCGGTCGCGTCGATAACCTCATATCCGTCAGGGGCGGTGCCGGGCGCATCTGTGACCGCCTCAACAACCCCGTCCTTCAGCAGAACGTCGGCAAGTCGATCTATCCCTTGAGCCGGGTCGATTACACGCCCACCTGTGATTACGATCGGTTTATTCACCACCACGTGACCTCGCGCAGAGCATGTAGAGGACGGCCATCCGTATCGCCACGCCGTTGCTCACCTGCTCCTCGATAACCGCCTGCGCTCCGTGGGCTACTTCCGAACTGATCTCGATGCCCTCGTTCATCGGTCCAGGATGCATAAGTAACGCTCCCGGGCTTGCGAGGGCGAGTCGATCAGCATTAATGCCGTATAACTTTGAATATTCCCGCAGATCCGGCAGATTCCCGGAGTCTTGGCGCTCCTGCTGTATGCGAAGCGCCATCACAACGTCCGCGCCCTCAAGCGCCTCTTCGACCCGATCCACCACATTGATCCCGGTAAATGCAGCGCTATCGGCCTGTTCTGTCCCGGGCCTCAGTCCATAGGGCAGCAACGTCGGCGGTCCGCAGACGGTCACCTCGGCGCCCATCTTCCGCAGCCCCCAGACGTCGGAGCGTGCCACTCGGGAGAAGTGGAGGTCGCCGATAATCGTCACTTTCTTACCCACGATGTCGCCAAGGTGCCGGCGCATCGTGTAAAGGTCGAGAAGCGACTGAGTCGGATGGGCGTGCGTGCCATCGCCCGCGTTGACAACAGCGGCATCGATTTTCGATGCCACGTAATAGGGAGCGCCGGAGTGTGGGTGCCGCATAACCAGCACGTCAATCTTCATCGCCTCAAGTGTGCGCACCGTGTTCAAGAGTGACTCGCCCTTGGACACACTGCTTGCCGAGGCCGACACGTTAATAACGTCCGCACCAAGAACTTTCCCGGCCTGTTCAAATGACACTCGCGTACGCGTGCTGTTCTCGAAAAACAGCGTCAATATCGTCTTGCCCCGCAGCGTTGGAGTTTTCCGAACGTCTCGAGATAGCACCTCGTTCATGCCGTCAGCCGACTGAAGGATGTGCTCGATCTCTTCCTTCGAGAAGTCGTCCAAGTCCAGCACATTCCTTCTCGATCCGGACAGCCCGCCGAACATGGGAGGCTGGTTGGGCCGTGCCTCGCCAGGCTTGCGGTGAGCTACAGGTGAGGCCTGGGTCGTCTCGTTCTCCGTGTTGCCAGATTGACCGCGAAGACGTTCCGGCGTCGTTGTCGCAGCGCGTGTGCGTGCCATATTTACCCTTGACCTCCACCATAAGCAATTGCCTCACTCTGACGAAGTAGCGTCACACCGTCAGTACCGTCCACCTCCTCCAACATCACTCGCACGTCTTCGCCTCGCGCTGTCGGCACGTTCTTGCCCACATAATCGGCCCTGATCGGAAGTTCTCTGTGCCCGCGATCGACCAGCACCGCGAGTTGTATTGAGCTTGGTCGTCCAAAATCGCGAATTGCATCGAGGGCGGCCCTGATGGTGCGACCCGTGTACAGAACGTCGTCCACGAGCACGACCGCACGGTCATCTACTGGGAACGTGATCTCGCTCGGGACGACCGGTTTGATTGATGCGGAGTCTGAATCGTCCCTGTAAAGCCGAGGATCAAGCGTTCCAAAGTCGGGCTCAACGCCCTCGATCGAGCTGATCAAATCGGAGATCCGACGTGCCAGTTCAACGCCGCGGCTGTGCAGCCCGACGATAGCAACCGGACGCTCGTTTTGCTCCAGAATCTCGTGGGAAATACGGACCAGTGCACGGCGGAGTTGATCTGCCGACATGATCAACCTGCCCGGTTCAGAACGATCTTGATGCCCTGGAGACACAAAAATACCCTCGTCATTCCTGGTCCAGTGCCAGGCGGCGAGGGTTGGCGCTCACAGCTATCGCATTCCGCCCTCGGGGGTACGAAGCTGAAGTTCCGGATGTCCTTGCCAGCCTCTCTGGACTGAGTTAAAGGTCACCGGTCGTCCCGACGCAGCACGCCGGAACACTCGGTTGTCTTATAAATGTTAGCACCAAGGGAATTGGGCGGCTACCCGGTATTACAAATGATGAAGGCGGAAATGTCAGACGGAGCAAGATCCTTCTTTCGATGGGATAGGGCTGGAGTGAGGGAGTTGTCACTTGAAAATGGCAAAGGGCAAGCGCGTTAATGCACCAATGCGGTCCTCCGAGAGCCCCAGGCCACTGCCGGGCACTGACTCACTTCTCTCCTACCGCCCACGCGGACTCGCGTACCCCTCCACCCGCACCACACATCCACCGGCGTCTACCGCCACGCGCGCAGCGCGCTGCACCTCGAGCCGTGTCCCGCATTTACAGCGTGCTATGCGAACCAGCCGTTTTCGCACCAGTGATTCCCCGCAAGCGGCGCACGTGAAGACATAGCGCCGTCGAGAGCCCCACTCCCGTATTGGCACATTCACAAACCGATTCGGTTCGATCCCGAGCTCCCGGCAGACCAATTTGAACAATCGGCCGTGTGAACTGGCCGTCTCGTCCCTGTGATGCGTGATAGCGTGCGCCGTCTCGTGCAGAAGCACCGTCTCGATATGAGACTGCTCTCCAAACGCCAGGAGCCGTGAGCTGACAGCGATCTGGCGCTTATCTGGCCTGTAATTACCCAGCGTTCGAGTCATCCGGTGGGACACCCGTATCGGCGAGAGCGGCTCAATACCCGGCTCATGCCGCTCCAAAGTGGACCTCACAAACCCATACAGCTCGGCCACACGCTCAGGTGAATCCACCTCCTGGGACGGATCGAGAGCCCCAGATATATTCCCGCTCCAGGTCGCCTTACGCGCGGGCGGCACAAACCTGAACCGCCGCAACAGCCGTCTCATCGGATGCCCGAAAACCGGGTCGGTGACAGGCCGCTCACATCGACATTCGGCACCTTGCCCATCACCATCTCGGCCACTGCCTTCGCCATCGCCGGACCCAGGAAAATCCCTTTACGCCCGGTTCCAGATGCGATAAAAACACCGGCGTTGTTGGGCGCTGGTCCGACGACCGGCAGACCGTCGGGAGCAACCGGGCGTAAGCAGGCCGTGTGGTGCACAAGCTCGGCATCTGCGAGATAAGGAAGTATCTCAACGACGGAGGACATAATCGTGTCCCGACCGTAAGCCGTCGGCGTCTCATCGAAACCAACGCGCTCCTCGGTAGTCCCACACCAGAGCAGCCCGTCCAACTTTGTCGTCGCGTAGTTGTGTGACCAGGAGAGTGACACCGCAAGCGGATCCCCCGGGGCCTTCAAACGAAGGATCTGTCCTTTGAGTGGCGAAATCGGCATGTCGATGCCTAGCCACTCGGTTGCCTTGCCCATCCATGGGCCGGCTGCCAGCACGAATGCGCCCCCCTCAATCACCTCCCCGGTCCCCAGCATAACTCCCGAGATATTCCCGCCCACCCGGGTCACCCCGGTCACCTCTGCGTTCCGCATCACCGCACCGGCGCGCTCCGCCGCCTGCCATAGCGCCAGCGTGAACTTATACGGCTCGACCTCGCCAGAACGGTCCGCCAGTAGGCCTGCACTCACAGCCGGGCCGACCCTCGGTTCCAGTGCATGTACAGACGTCTCGTCGTGCCACTCGACCACGCCCTGGTAATGCTTCGTAAGCCAATCATGGGCCTCACGTAGTTCGTCCACCTGTACCGGGTTCGTTGCGAGCGTCAGGGACGTCTTGCGGCGGTACTCATACTCGACACCGCTCTCAGCCGGAAGCCGTTCCGCCAGTTCGGCGTGTATCGCTTCAGAGGCTTCGGACAGTGGCAACACAGGATCGTCTTCGATGATGCCGACAATAGGCGATAGCCCGCCGTATGCGAACCCCGATGCGTGGCTGGCGACCGAGTCACGCTCAATCAGCGTTACGGAATAACCGTCACGCGTCAGGAAGTACGCCGCGGCGCAACCAACAACGCCCCCGCCGACTATTACAACGTCTGGCGAATCAGGCACGGCTTAACTCGAAACCCTATCGCAGGCGGAAGCTTGTGTAGCTTTCGGCATCGGCCTCTAATGAACGACTCGTTCGTCGTGCAACTCCGCTATCGATAGCCGCCTGCGACGTGGCGGCGGCGACGCGATCCACAACGTTAGCGTCGAACACGCTGGGAATCACGAAGTCCGGCCCGAGACTGTCCTCAGGAATGACGGACGCCAGCGCCCGTGCGGCCGCAAGCTTCATATCGTCGTTAATCTCCGACGCACGGACGTCAAATATCCCCCGGAACAATCCCGGGAAGCCCAGCGAATTGTTGACCTGGTTCGGGTAGTCGGACCGGCCGGTCGCCATCACCATGATGTTTTCCGGCAACTCTTCCGGCGCTATTTCAGGCGTAGGGTTCGCGAGCGCAAACACAATGGCGTTGTCGGCCATACCTGCGATCTCTTCCTTGGTCACGAGTCCGGGACCTGAAAGTCCTAGAAACACGTCGGCGCCCTTGAGCACTTCGCCTAGTGAACCGCTCTCGTTGTCCGGGTTGGTGTTATCGGCGAACCACTGCTTGAACCGGTTGTCGGAATAGTCTCGATCGTGGGTCAGCGCGCCCTGCCGGTCAAATCCAATGATGTTCTGAACCCCGTGGCTCATCATAATCTTGGCGCAAGCCGTGCCTGAAGCGCCAACACCCAGCAGCGCGACCTTAATGTTCTCGGGGGTTCGCCCTGTGACCGCCAATGCGTTGATCAACCCGGCGAGCATCACGACTGCGGTACCGTGCTGGTCGTCGTGAAAAACCGGAATGTCCAGCTCTGCCTTCAAACGCTCTTCAATTTCAAAGCAGCGGGGAGCGGAGATGTCCTCCAGGTTTACGCCGCCAAAGCCGGGAGCGATCGCCTTGACGATAGCCACGATCTCGTCAACGTCCTGCGTATCCAGGCATATAGGCCAGGCGTCCACGCCGGAAAGTTCTTTAAATAGAAGGGCCTTGCCCTCCATGACGGGCATCGAAGCCGCTGGGCCGATGTCGCCGAGGCCAAGAACGGCGCTTCCGTCCGTCACGATGGCGACGGTGTTGGCCTTGCCGGTGAGCGCCCAGACGGCTTCGGGATCTTCGTGAATGGCCATGCAGACCCGTGCCACGCCCGGCGTGTAGGCCTTTGACATGTCCTCCCGGGTTTTCGCCGGGACCTTGCTGCGCATCTCGATCTTGCCGCCGAGATGGAACAGGAATGTGGCGTCCGAAACGCTGCGGATTTCAACCCCTTCGATGCCGCCCACAGAGTCGATGATCTTCTGTGTGTGCTCGACCCCGGATGCGTAGACGGTGAGGTCACGGACCATCTTGGAGCCAGTTGCCGAGATCACATCGATCCCCGCCATATCGCCCCCGCACTTGCCGATACATGTCGTTATCTTGCCCAGCATGCCCGGCGAGTTGTCGTACTCAGCTCGGATCGTCACGCTATAAGCGGGGCCTGTGCTCACCATCTTGCCTACCTCGGTCTAACCGTCCCCCGTGTATGCAGAAATGCAATTAACAGGGGGAGACAAACGGCGGCCTTGGACGGTCGTCGTGATTCCTGAATTCGTAATTATGGGCCCGATCTTACACTCGCCCCGGGACAACGCGGCATGAATTGTTAGTACGGATTGCGCGCGTTCCACCGTCGTTCTCGCCATGTTCTTCAGGAAATATCAGGCGCTGTGCTTACGGCAGGCAGTAGGATATGCACGCTTCAGCGTCGATCCGCGGCGTTTTGGGGTCACCGTGGTACTCCCTGAGAGACCGGGAATACCACTAAATGAGCACAGACTGCACATGTCCCGGGGAGGACCGATGACCCAGCCAGCCAAATCACCTGCCACCCGTCGTGGTCGTTTCACGACGGCGACGATTACCCGCCGGGAAGACCTTACCGAGGAGTTGTGGCGGATATGGCTCAAGCCTGAACAAGGCTTCATGTTCAAGCCCGGTCAGTACTGCACCATCGGCGTAGACGGAATCGAACGCGCCTACTCCATCGTGTCATCACCGCGCGAGGAAGAAATCGAGCTCTTCATCGAACTCGTCCCGCCGCCGGACGGCGTGCTGACCCCGCTCCTCGACGATCTCAAGGTCGGCGATACCGTCACCCTTCGCCCACGCGCCAAGGGGATTTTCGTCCTCAAGCCAACGGTGAAGAACCACCTGTTCATCGCCACGGTCACCGGTGTTGTCCCATACGTGAGCATCCTCCGGTACCACCTCGAAACGATTGCCGGACAGGACGACGAATCCGAAATGCAATCACCGGGTGAATTTAACTTCTACATCCTCGAAGGCGCCAGTTACAGCGACGAATTCGGCTACGACGAAGAGCTTACGAAGTTGGCAAGTGAGCACGACAACATTCACTTCGTGCCGACGGTCAGCAGGCCGAACGAGGAGAAGAACGCCGGGTGGACGGGCGAGACAGGCCGGGTCAACTCTCTGACCGAGAAGTACATTGACAAGTACGGACTAAAGCCGGAAGACACCATCGTTTACGCATGCGGCAACCCCCAGATGATCGAAGACGTAAAAGACCGTCTGGGCAACGCCGGGTACCAGGTAGAAGAAGAGAGATTCTGGAAAGACGACTAGTCCCTTCCCTGAAATAACAAACACCCCTGAGAAATCACTGCTTGGAGAAAGAAATGGCCGACAAGGAACGAATTGGCGTTATCGGGCTAGGCATCATGGGAAAGCCCATGGCCCGAAATCTCATG
>JAPYSM010000051.1 GCA_029936485.1 Dehalococcoidia bacterium | reverse complement strand
AAGCCAGCCAGAAGCAGACATGATTTCAGTTGAGCGCTGGCGACCGGCATTTCGTACTCGATGCCGTGGAGATTCCCGCCATGGAACACGATCGGGGCGAGTTCACCGTCGTTCCGGGCCGAGATCTCGGCACCCATGCTGCGCAGCGGGTTGATGACCCGGCCCATTGGCCTTGACCGTAACGAATCGTCGCCCGTGATGACGGTCATGATCGGGCGTCCCGCGAGCAGGCCCGACATAAGGCGTGTGGTCGTGCCGCTGTTGCCCGCGTCCAGTATCTCTTTAGGCTCGACCAGCCCGTGCATGCCGACGCCGGTAATTCGGACCGTATCGCCGCGACCGGTTGCGCCCGGGGAACGTTCTATATCGACGCCCATCGCACGAAAAATGCTGATGGTAGACGTGCAGTCGGCGCCGCCGGACAGGTTCGTGACCGTCGCCGATCCGTTCGCCAGCGCGTTAAACATCACAGCGCGGTGAGAGATAGATTTATCACCGGGTATCTCGATAGCGCCGCGAAGGCGTTGTGGTCTGGAAACCTCTCTTATCATGGCTCCAGATTAACCCCACAACGTTGACTAAATCAGGCGACTTCGGGCCATTTTGTCAGTTCCGGCCGTCGGTTTCGTCTTTTTTGTCGCCCCGTTTGCCGCGGAGCCGTCCCATTATTCCGCCGCCCAGGAACATCATGCCAAGAGATTCGGTCATGGTTGCGACATCGTCCCCGGGCATTTCGGTGTCAGGTCTGACGCCAGCAGTCCAACGGAGACGATGCTCGTATGCTTGCGTCAACAGGGGCTTCAGGGCTCCACCGTTGTTGCTATCACCGACTGATGCGAGGGCGTTGCGTAACCCCTTCAACTCCTCAAGGTAAATGTCGAGCCAGTGCAGCATCATCTCCGGGTTGGTTTCGCAGATCCCGTGTGTTGTTTCCGGGTCCATTCCGGCGAGCCTTGAAAGATCAGAGAACTCGGCCGATGCAAATTCGCTGATCTCCCTCCAGGCTGGGCTTTTGGCCGCGGTTAAAACCAGAGCGGAGGACATCAGCAGGGGGCCGTTCGATACGGCCGCAATGTAGCTGTCGTGCTCGGAAACGTCCACGAATCGTGGTTTTGCGCCCAGTAGCTCAACAAACTCGACGACTGTTTGCACGCATTTTTCGGGCGCACGAATGGCCGGCATAAGGGGATAGGAGGCACCCACAAACATGTCCGGGTGTGCGGAGTCCTGTCCGGCGCGGCCACCACCGGCAAGTGGGTGGCCGCCGACGAATCCGATGGAATCGGGCATTTTCTCGTTTGCCCATTCCATTACGCGTGATTTCGTGCTGGCCGTGTCTGTGACGGCGGTGCCGGGTTTGAGCCAACCTACCATGTTGTCCATAAGTACCGGGATTTCCATGACCGGGACCGCCAGCACAACCAGGTCCGCATCCTTTACGGCCTTGTCTAGACGCCACTCATCATCGTCGATAGCGCCGATCTTCTTTGCACGGCTCTGGACGGCGGAGTTGTGATCAAACCCGATGACCTTTACGTTCTTGCGGGCGGAACGAATGGCCATGCCGATCGAACTGCCGATCAGGCCGAGTCCGATGATAGTTACCTGCGTCATGCGATGGTCCTCTGGGCTCTTCGGAAGGCAGCCATGAAGTCCTTGTGAATCGAGTGGAGGATCGGCGTCAAGTACTCCGTTTGTCCGAGATATGTCTTGCGGAAGATCCGGCCGTGGGTTTTTGCAACCGGAGCAGATCCATCCAATACCCGTCTTCGGGATCAGAAATAGCTTTGAAACTATGCGAAGAATATCACAGCAGGACCTTACTTCCGGGCGCTGATCATCAGTTAGGGTGACCTCTCGTCAGGTATACGACGCTGGATCACAGTCGGGTTGCCGATTTACATGCTGTAAGGCCTGAGATCCCGGGTCAGGGTCCAGTCGACAGATCGTCCCAATCGTCGTCGTCGAGATCGTGATCGTGCTGATCACCGCTCACAGGAACGCCTGTCTGCGGCATGGTCGCGTCGGAATGATCGCCAGCGCCGCCGCGGTTCTTGCGCGGAGGCAATCCGTCGATGCATTCGCGGTACTTCTTGAGATCGCCGGTTGAAGTGGAAGTTAGATCGATCAACAGCGCATCTACGGGCAGGTTTCGTACGATTTCAAGATCCTCTACGGAAGGTGGATTTTCAACCTTAAGGACGAAGTGACTACCGACGAGGCCGACGGTACTTTCCAACTCGATCAAGCTCGATAACTTAAGCGGCCACACCGCTTTTGGGGGCGTCAGGCAGAGGAAGTCCACGGGGAGAAACTCAAGCGCCCGGGCCACGCTCTCGGTGAGGGCCGTGTCTACCTCATAGCCACGCGCCATATCGTCATCGCGGAGGACTGCTGCGGAGTGATCATCGGAAGACGGGACGACGAAGTCACATCCCTTCTCCTTGAGCCGGTCCAGTCCATCGAAGTCGATGTCGCCGACAGAAACACCCCAGATCTGGTCCTTGAGGTCTGTTAGCGGGCTTTCGTCACTGGCCAGCGCGTCCGCGCCGGTAAGAATGATGGCGTCCACGCCCGCCGTGTCGGCGTACTTGTGGGCGTCTTTGGCCGGTGCTGAACCCAGAAGTAACATAGTAGCGGATGTTTTGGTTCTGGGACGCGTCGCAAACCCCATAGGGGCCGGTGTAGCGCGACCGAGGGCGTCAAATCGGTCGGTCAGTTTAGACACTCGGCGGGTTCCCTTCGTCTTGGTTGGAATCACTGGCCTCGGCTTCCGGCGTATCGTCGTTGGAATTTTCGGCTGGAGACCCGGCTTCCTGGCGCAAAAAAGCTTCCAGTTCCGCTATCAACGGGGCTGTGTCAGAGCCTTCCGTCACCGTATCGGAGGTGGATTGTTCGTTATCCCAGCGTTCTTCTAGTTCGGCGACGTACTTGATAACCTCGTCCTGATCAGATAAAGCCTTGGTCAGCCGTCGCGTGAAGTCACCGGCACGGCGCTCAAGCCTTTCGGTATCGATCTTGATCGGGATGACCTCTGTGACCGCTTCGAGCAATGCTTTCGTGACGTTCGGGTTCGGCTTGGCCTGAACGTAATGCGGGGAGTGGCCCCAGTAGCTGGCGCTGGGGATACCACCCGCCGCCATCCGGTCCAAGACGATGGACATTATTCCAGTCGGACCCTGATAACTGGACTGTTTGAACTCAAGGTGCCCGTAGCCAGGCCCGAGGATCTTTGTCTGTGATGAACGGGTGACCTTGACGGGACGCGTGTGCGGGACGGCGTCCAGCAGGGCACCAAGTGTAACGACGAGCTCAACATTGCAGGCCTCTGCGACCTCGCAAATCATCGCCGAGTATGACCGCCACTTGAAGTGGGGCTCCACCCCGCGGAACAACAAAAGATCAGGCCCGTCGCCGTCCGTGTTCCGCCAAGCGTAGAACTGGTTCTCGGGCCAGGAGAGTATCCGTTCTCCGTTTGCACCGTTCCTAATCTTCGGGCGTTGCTCGACAAAGTTGTAAAATTCTTCTGGATCGATTGATGCGAATTTTTTTGCCGAGATCTGGTCGGCTAAAAATCTAATTGCTCGTGTTGCAGCCTCGGACGCGTCAGGCCAACCGGCAAATGCGGTCAACATGATTGTCCGCCGCAATTCAGGGCGTTCGGTGAATTCGAGGCTGTCCATATCGGCGCGCCTCACTCCTAGTTCGTCACTCGTCCGGTGGGGCACCGGGCCGGATTCGGCTCAGTCGTTTAGGAGGCGAGTGTAGCATCGCGCCAGAAGAATTAACCCGGTTGACGGAAGCAATACTAAATTCCCATCGAAAGGGATCGCCAAACTCAATAACGGGATCTGTCGCTTCTAGTCAGATATTTAACCAGCCTGGAGTCATATGGCAGGGCATCGGTGTCGTACTCCGGGAAAGTTGGCGGCATCGTGGTGGAAAGTGGAGTTCCGTACGCCATTTCGTCAACCACCATCTCGGTCAGTCGCGGGAGAGATGCCACGTCCTCTGCGTTGTAACGAATAAGCGTTGTTAGCGCTGCCGGCTCGCCGTCGTTCGCCATCTTCCAGAGCCGCACCGCGTCGTACCCGCTCAACCCGGACAAAGCGCTCGGCCGTCCAAGATCAGTCGCCTGCTCGATCTTCTTGAGTCCGCCTTTGAACCCGAGTCTTCGTAACGGGTACCGGAGATCGAGATGTGCCGAATGCGCGAACAGCGAGTCGTGGCCATCCACCGCGAACCGACCAAACTCCTTATTTAGGAACGGCATGTCGAACGATGCGCCGTTATAGCTGACGAACAGCGAGTACTTCTCAAGGGCCTCCGGCAGCTCGTCCAGATTCTCGCCCCGGACGAACGCCGTAAACCCTGTGTAGTCGATGATGCCGACCATCGTTACGTACGAGTCCTCAGGCGACAGGCCGGTCGTCTCTATGTCCAGGAACGCAGTGGTCTTTTGGAAGTTGGCGTAAAACCGCCAGCACTCTCGGGATCCGAGGATGTCCTGAAAGTAGCGGGCGTTCCCGTCATCCAGCTGTTGCTCAGCCTGTTGGAGTACCTCTATGTGCTGCGGTTGGGTCGACGCGAGCTGGTCCCAAGTGGTGACACCTTCGCTCCACAGTTCAGACTCCCTTTCGGGTCCGATACCGTCAATTAGTTGGAACGTGCTGCGCAGCAAACAATTTCACCGGAGGGGGTAGTGAGCCGATTAATTTCAGGTTGCTAGGACAAGCCAACGGTGTTGGCAACATCCGTGGGTCCGTTTGTCACTAGGCACGGAACATACAACCGGCGCGTACACGGACCGAGCCCATCGTATCGAGGACTTCCGCCGTTTCGTCACCGATTCGTTCCCGGCGGCCCTGGCAGAAGACGTCGCCGTCGTCAGGCGAATAGTCGTAGAAGATCGCTCAAACTTATTCGCCGAACTCTCTTCCCATCAGCAACGCCACAGGCTTTTTCGTTTCTTCGGCCTCAGTGAACGCCATCGAGATGCGCTCCATGTCTTCGCCCTGTTCCACCAGGTAGTAACGGATGCCGTAAGCGTCCAGGATCGGCTCGATAAATCGAGCGGCGGAGTCCGGCGTGGCGCCGTGCCTAGTCCAACCGCGGTATCCGACCATCAGCACGAGCGGCATGCTGGTGTCGAGAGACATCCCACGTATCGAATCGCCGGACTCAAACACGCCGGTGTTCTGGATCATCACAACCGGCTTCTTTCCGCCGACCCAGAGCCCGGCCGCTATGGCCATGGTCTCACCCTCACGGCACACCGGAACGAGACTTATCGAGTCATCATCAGTGAGGAGGATGTGCATGAAGTTGGTCTCGCTGTCCGGGAGCCAGACGGCGTGGGTAATCCCATGTTCGTGGAGGGCGTCGACGACGGCCGCAGCGCTGATAGTCGAGGAGTCGTAGGCGTTCGTCATATGATCCTTCTGGGTCGTTGATAAACCCCGGAGTAAGCCTCGATAGACCGTGGAGTAAGCCCGACGACGCGGATTATAGGGCGCGCGGCGCCCTGGGGTCTCGCCGGTATCAATCAGATCGATACAACGGCCCATCTCGGAGCTATAATCCGCCTGCCTTGTATGGTCAGGTAACAAAAACACATCCCGCAATCGCGCTTCACAACTCTTCTTGAGGAGATTCTTTCCATGGCCCTGCCTCTGGTAGCCATAATCGGACCGAATGATTCGCGCACCCAGGCCGTTGTAGAGCGATATGAAATGCTCGCCGGCCAGCATGGGGGATCGGTCGACGTTCGTTGGATAGACAACGCCTCTGGCGACGCCGCAGTCCTTGAAAATGCCAAAGACGCCATCGCCGTAATCCCGGCAGGGCCCCGAGCAATAACGACGGAACTGGCCCTCAAGTTGCCTAACCTACGTCTTGTCCAGACCACCTCGGCCGGTACCGATTACTTGGACAAGACGGCGCTTGGCGAAAGCGGCGTTCTCGTTGCCAACAACGGCGGAGGTAACTCCGTGGCGGTCTCCGAGCACGCCGTCGCCCTCATGATTTCGGTCTACCGCAAGATGAACTTACAGCTCACTAGCACCCGGGCCGGAACGTGGATGGCGGGGGTGACTGGCGAAGAAGGCGAATATCACAACCTTGTCGACAAGACGGTCGGCATCGTGGGTCTGGGTCGGATCGGATCCCGGGTGGCGCGACGGTTGCGCGGCTGGGAATGTGAGATTATCTACTCGGACGTTATTTCGATTCCTGAAGACGTTGAAAAAGAGACTAGGGCGCGGCGTGTCGAGTTGGACGAACTGCTGAGCACGTCTGACTTGATCACTCTCCACGTCCCGCTGGACCGCTCGACACACCACATGATCAGCACGCGCGAGCTCGAGATGATGAAGCCGACAGCCATCTTGATCAATGCCTGCCGTGGCCCGGTAGTTGACGAAGCAGCCCTTACGGCCGCGCTGCAATCCGGCCAGATATTCGGCGCTGGGCTCGATGTTCTGGAGCAGGAACCGACTCCCAGCGACAACCCTTTGCTGACCATGGATAACGTCGTCGTGACACCGCACCTGGCCAGCCTTTCAATAGAGTCGGGGATCAGGTCTTCCGACTTTGCGATGGCAAACGTCTCCCGGTTGGCTCGGGGCGAAGAGCTCGAGTCGATCGTCCACCCGGTCTAAGAGTGGCCTCTTCTGACAACGGTGATTTAAGATGTCGTTTGCAAGCCGTCTGCTTTGACATGGACGGCGTCATCGCCGATTCAGAGCCGATCCATTACGAGGCGGACCGCCGCGCTATGGCCGAGCGCGGCGTGGAGTTCACCTACGAAGACAAGAAGGCGAACTACATCGGCCGGACCGTCAGAGGCACGATGTTTGAGCTCTCCGAAGCCCACGGGATTCCTGACCCGGAGATCGTATTGCAAGCACGGCAAGACCTCTTCAAGGAATTGATCGCCACAGAGCTTCAGTTGCGAGATGGTGTGCGCGAGTTACTGCTCCAGCTTTCCGATAGAGGCCTGCCGTGCGCTCTGGTGACGTCAGGAGATCGCTGGTATATCGAAAGCGTTTTCGAGCGTTTTGACCTGACGCAATTCTTCGCAGGGATGATCACGGTAGATGACGTGAGCGGCCATAAGCCGTTGCCAGACCCCTATCTGGCGGGAGCAAAGTTGCTTGGGGTTCCCCCAAAGACGTGTGTCGCGGTGGAAGACTCTACGGCCGGGGTGGCATCTGCGAAGGCAGCGGGAATGTATTGCATCGCCGCTCCCAGCGAGATGACGCTCGATGCCGATCTCTCCGCAGCGGACATGCGTGTGGAATCATTCCAGGAACTCGACCCAACGACGCTAGACAGGTTATTCGGAACGAAATGACCAGTTACGACGTTGCCATCATAGGCCTGGGAGCGATGGGCTCTGCCGCCGCCTATCAACTGGCGAAACGCGGAGCAAGTGTGATCGGGTTCGACCGTTTCACGCCGCCACACACGATGGGTTCTTCCCACGGCGATACGCGCATTATTCGCGAGGCGTATCACGAATCGCCCGCATACGTGCCGATTGTTCAACGCGCATACGAACTATGGGATGAACTTGCGGAGGAAGCCGGCGAGGCGCTTCTACAACAGACGGGTGGGTTGATGCTCGGAGAGCCGGAGGGCGAGACAGTCTCTGGCGCAATACGCTCGGCGGAGCTACACGGGCTGGCGTATGAGGTGCTGGATGCGGATGAGGTTCGCAAGCGATGGCCACAGTTCAATGCGCCTGATCAGTTCGCCGCCGTACATGAGGATCGGTCCGGGATCCTGTTCCCGGAGAAATGCATCTCCGCCCAGCTAAGCGGCAGTATCAGGGTTGGCGCAGAGCTTCGTTACGGGACGCAGGTTTCCGGCTGGGTGAAAGACGGAGACGGTGTGAACGTACATACGGACGGTGGGGATGTCAGCGCAGGCCAGTTGTTGATCACCGCAGGGGCCTGGATGCCGGGTCTTGTTCCGGAGTTGGCGCTGCCGGTCGAGATAGAGCGGCAGGTCCTGTTCTGGTTTGAACCAGCCTTAAACCCGGACCTTTTCAACCCGACTCACTGTCCGATCTATATATGGGAGTACGAGTCGGGGCACGCTTTTTACGGGTTCCCGAACCTTGGAGACGGTGTCAAAATCGCCCGCCACCATGATGGCAGGGTTGTAGACCCCGACTCCTTGGACCGGGATGAAGTTTCGGACGTAGACGAAGAGATGCTCCGGAAACAGTTGTCCCGCATGATGCCGTACGCATCGGGCCGAGTGATCCGATCAGAGGTGTGCATGTATACGAACACACCGGATCAGCACTACCTGATCGGTTTCCACCCGGAAAACGCTTCTGTATTGATCGGTAGCCCCTGTTCTGGACATGGCTTCAAGATGGCGTCGGCGCTCGGGGAGTCGTTCGCAGAACTGTTGCTGGACGGCGAATCACGGCACGACCTGTCGTTGTTCGCGCTTGACCGATTGCTGACGTAGTGGGTTTGTTGAGCCTGGGTGATCCTGCCTGAAGATGTAGCGGCGGAATAGGCCGATCCTGGATAAAAGCCGCACGCGAACCTCAAATAAACGCCGTACATGGCTTAGATGCCGGCTCGAGTCTTGCCCAGCACTTCCGGGTTGATCACGACATCCGGCATCTCGCCGTTCAGCACCCGTACAACTTCGCGAGCCGTTCGCTCCTCAAGCTCGATGGTCGATGCCTGTGAGAAGAACGCCGTGTGTGGTGTGATGATGACGTTGTCGAAGGCGTACAGCGGGTGATCGTCCGACGGTGCTGTGTCCTCCAGCACGTCCAACCCTGCTCCCCCGATCTCGCCACTGCTCAACGCTTCCACGAGCGCAGATTCATTAATCAACGGTCCACGGGCGGCGTTAATCAAGAACGCATCGTTCTTCATCAATCGCAGCTCGTCGGCACTGATCATTCCTGTAGTTTTCGGGATTAGTGGGGCGTGGAGCGTCACGAAGTCTGAGTCCTTCAACATCGAATCTATCGAGGTCATCTGGACGCCTTCTGGAGCGTCTGACTGGTCAACAAATGGGTCGTGCGCAAGGACTGTCATGCCGAAGACCCTTGCGCGATCGGCCACAGCGCGACCAATCCGACCCATCCCGGCGATTCCCATCGTCTTGTCACGCAGTCGGTGCATCGTGTCTGTAAGTGATACGGAACCCCAGCCAGATGACTTGACCATCGAGCTGTGTTTTACGATCTTGCGGTTAAACGAAAGCGCCATCGCCATCACATGATCGGCCACTTCGTCGATGCAGTAGTCCGGGATGTTGGTCACGACGATCCCCAGCTCGGTGCAGGCGGCGATATCCAGGTTGTCGACCCCGATGCCGTAGCGTGACGCCACTTTGCAGTTAGGCGCGTTCTGGAGTACCGAAGCCGGGACCTGAGCGAAGCAGAACATGATGGCGTCCACATCGGCGGCAAGCCTAGTCAGAGTTTCGACAGACGAGTCCGGCGCAACCACTGGTTCAATGCCCGCTGTCTTCAGGATTGCCGTCTCGGCGTCTATGTTCGGCCACGTGTAGTCGGTAATCAGGACTTTGCTCAAGTCACGTTCCTTTGGGAGCTACTGATTGATGGCGATGCCTGCGGTGGTGGCGCTACAGGGTAGCGCGAAATGCACCGGTCGGCGTGTTCATATGCGCCCCTGTCAATCCTTTGTTATAGGACGTTATGCTCCATCGTCACGTGAGGGCTACAATCTCGCAACTATGGCGGGATTCGATGAGGCGTTTCCCGGTCGGTCGGAACCTGCCATGCTTGTGGGACAGCCCGGGATAGGCAAAACTCGCATGTCGCAGCAGCTCGCTCCCATCGCCGTAGACTCGGGGTTAACGGTTATAGGTAGAGGTCTAGGCCGTATTCCTGCCCACCGCTAAAGGCTTCCCCAAGGTATCCACCCTTTCTAATCTCGCCTCCGCAAGGAATTCGTTGTCAGGTAAGGCGACAACTTATGACGATAAAAACCTGGGTCGAGATTGGCTGATTATTGGCGCGTGGACACTGGATTCCTCCATGGCCTGTGCCGGAACACCGGCTAACCTGGATCCTGTAGGTAGATCACGATCTAATCGACTACCTTCACCTCGGCTGGAATGATGCCCAGGTTTTCGCAGGTCTGTGCGACGACGGCGGCGCGGTTCAGCGTGTAGAAGTGGAGCTGCTCCACGCCCTCAAGCATCAGCCGGTGCGTGAATTCTGTTGCGACGCTGATGGCCACGCTCAAGCGGGCTTGGGTGCCGTTTCCGGCGCGACCAAATCGTGCCACGAGCCAATCCGGCACGCTGGCTCCGGCCCGTTTGGCGAACCGACTCGCACTCACGATGTCCACGACTGGCATCACGCCGGGGACGATCGGGACCATAATTCCGGCAGCGCGCGCTCGGTCCATGAAACGGAGGTAGAGTTCTGGCTGGAAGAAGAATTGCGTGATCGCCATTGTGGCGCCGGCGTCGATTTTCCGCTTCAGATTGTCTAGATCCGCCTTCTCGCTAATCGACTCTGGATGAGGCTCGGGATAGGCGGCCGCGGTGATCTCAAAATCCGCCACGCGTTTAAGGCCTGCAATCAGATCGGATGCGTAATGGTAACCATGCGGGTGTGGTTCGTAGCGATCCATGCCAGCCGGCGGATCGCCTCGGAGAGCCACGATGTGCCTGATCCCAGCTTCCCAGTAATCACGCGCCACTTCATCAACCTCGTCGCGCGATGCGCCGACACAGGTCAAGTGCGCGGCGGGAGGAATGTCACTCTCTTCCAACATCCTGCGGACGATTTGATGGGTACGCTCGCGAGTGCTGCCGCCGGCGCCGTAAGTTACCGAGGTGAAGCGAGGGCCGTACGGCTCAAGACGCTTGAAAGATCGCCAGAGAGTTCGTGATGCGTGAGGCGTGCGCGGCGGAAAGAATTCGAACGACACCAGCGGCAGTCTGCGGGAGGTAGACGTCAACTCGCAGCTGTCACTGAGTCAGGTGCCGTTCTGGTGTCCGACGAAGTTGAAGTCGTGTGCGACGCCAGCCAGACGTTCACCGTCAAAGGATCGCCTTTCAGTGAGTTGGTCATCTCAGATCGTAACCCAGCGAACTCGCACCATGTGGAGACCTCCTCGTCAGACAGACCGAGCCTGTGGTGGGCATGATCCTCGATGAGGATGTGCTGTGTGTGAGGGGCAAAATCGACCACCACAAGGCGCCCCTTAGGCCGCAACACCCGCGATGCCTCTGCGATGGCGGAAGCCGGATCCTCCGCGTAGTGCAACACCTGGTGGAACACGACAGCGTCCTGTGAGGCGTCGTCGAACGGCAATTCGTACATATCGCCGTGGCGGACCTGGCAATGTTCTAGGCCGGGGGTCCCCAAATTCACGCGCGCGACAGCCAACATTTCATGAGACAGATCGATGCCAACACCGTTACCGATGTCCAATGCCATGACCTCAAGGATTCGACCGGTGCCGGTTCCAATGTCCAGTAGATCTGAGATGTCGCCGCTCCCCAGTAGGTCGCGGATGCAGGCCTCGACTTCCGCCTCTGCGACGTACATGGAGCGTATCTGGTCCCATCGCGGGGCGTTCTCCCGGAAGTAGGACGCGGCTGCATCCGCGCGGGCTTCTTTGATCTCTTCCAGTCTTTCCTGGTCACGGAGGTAAACAGGATCATTTTCAGGAATGAGGTCTACGATAGCCTTGGCGAGGAGCGGGCCGTGGGGCCCACTTGAGATCCGGTAAAATGCCCACTGACCCTCGCGGAATCGATTCAAAAGCCCGGCTTCAACAAGCAACTTCAGATGGCGTGAGACGCGCGGCTGACTCTGGCGCAAAATCTGTGTCAGCTCGGTCACCGTTAGCTCAGCATGGGCGCAAAGGGTCAACAGGCGAAGCCGTGTCGGCTCTCCCGCTGCCCTGAGTCCCGCCAGAAGCTGTTCCATGGATCGTTCACTTATCCCCGGAGTTCCGGAGCCGATGAGAATTGGTTAAGTAAATGCATATAAACATTTCCTTATATATTGGTCAAGTTAGATCGAAAACAAGATTGCATGATCAGGAAACAGGGCTAGGCTGATGCGAAATCTTGCTTCATGGGCTTGAACTGGCAGCCCTCCACGAACAGGTCAAAGAAGTCCGGCTTGGTCTCAAGCTCGACATGTTCGATGTCGCGTGTGAGCAGTTCAATTTCCTTCCGTTTCACGCGGGATGTGAGCATGATCGTCGCTCCCTCCAGCGCGGCGTTTCCCACCTGCGAAACGCGATTTATCGGGACGTTGGCGATGAAGCCAATGTCCCGGGCGTTTTTGACGTCGATGTAATTGGCAAAACCACCGGCAAGGTACATACGCGTCAAACTTTCCGGTGGAGTCCCGTACTCCCGGAGAACGATCCATTGGCCGCAGTAGTTGGCCGCCTTTGCCTGTGCAAGCGCGCTCATGTCGGCACGCGAGAAGGTGATGCCGCGTTCCGGCACCACATCAAACTCTGACGCGCCGTTCTCCAGCACGCCGAGCTCGTTCATGGTTTCCGTTCGGACCAGCTCCGCCAGCAGATCCACAAGGCCAGAGCCGCAAATCCCTTCCGGAATTGCGCCGCCGATCGTGTCGAATTGCACATTGCCGTTGACGATGCGGACAGACTCGATCGCGCCGTCGTACCCAGGCATGCCGAATTTGACATCTGCGCCCTCGAACGCCGGGCCGGCGGGGCAGGACGCTGCAAGCATGCGGTAGCGATTTCCGACGATTACTTCCGTGTTGGTGCCGATGTCTACAAGCGCGACGACGTCTTCAGATTCATCCAGGCCGATAGCGAGGATGTCCGCAGCTATATCGCCGCCGATGTGGCTTCCGATGAGCGGCGCGCCATAAACGTTGGCGCCGGGGAAGATGCGTAGGTCCAGATCGCGCGCTTTGACGTTTAACGCCGTCGTGTCACGTTTACCCGCCCTGAACTCCTCTTCCACAAAAGACCGGTAAGGTTTCTCACCGATCGATTGGACATCTAGTCCGAAAAACAACTCGCGCATCGTGGAGTTGCCCACTATGACCGCTTCGTAAATATGCGGACGGCGAATTCTCAGCCGCCGAACCATGTCTCCGATCTCGAAATTGATCGACGACATGATGACCTGGCCAAGCTCGCCCTGGTATTCGCCGCTGTCGTACGTGATGCGGCGCATTGTGTCGCTACCCCCGAACCTTTGAGGATTTTCGAACGATCCTGTATGGAGAACCCCGCCCGATTCCAAGTCGACAAGATTTAGTACAACGGTCGTGGTACCGACATCGATGGCCAGGCCGTAGATGTGGCCGCGGTATCGATCAATCACCTCCCCATCGAACACAACGTTGTCGCCCACGCGGATAGTCAGCGGGTCCAGCGTCACGTTGCGCGAAACCGTACGAGTCATGATCCTTGGCTGCCGGCGCAGCACAGCGAACTCGATATCGGCGTCGGGGTCTTTCACCACCGCCTGACAGGCAAGTCGATAGTGGTCGTTCAGTAGAAATTGCTCAGACTCGGTTGGATCGTTCAGCGCATCGGCCCCGCGTCTCACCTCGACGATGCACTCATGGCACTCACCGGTTCGCCCGCAGGAGGTCGGCACGCGGACGCTTAGCGCGTCCGCGTAGTCGAAGATGCTCTGATCGGCGACAAGTTCAAGTATCTGGTCGCCGTGATGTAGGGGAGACATTCGTTAGCCAGTTGCTCGCTGAGGTGTTTTGAGTAAACCGCTGTGGGCGTTCAAAGGGTGAGAATATCCATAATCGGTGGTAGCTCGGCCTACGTTTCCCACGCCGACCGGTAATCGATCTCATCGCTTCCGGTGCATATCGCTTTTTCTCCGACGACTTTGAAGAACTGATTACGGCAAGGAAACTTCGCCGTGCACCGCGACTTTGCGTCCTTGTAAGGGCACCGAGTCTGGCCAGGAGTGGCTGCGGTCTCAGAGATATCGGAGTAGATATCCATGAGCCGTGACATGCTCGCCCGCAAACGATCCGGGTCCACCGATTTCTTCGGCGGGAGAT
>JAPYSM010000050.1 GCA_029936485.1 Dehalococcoidia bacterium | reverse complement strand
GTGATGGATAACGAGGATGAGTCAAGCCGTGACGCCGTTGAGGCCCTTGGATATCAAGTCCTTGTGACAGAGACTCTCATGATTGAAGACACACACAAGGTCGCCCTGTCGACGGCCGTATGCAAAATGGCCGGGGTGTCGA
Organism: Dehalococcoidia bacterium; assembly: GCA_029936485.1. Lineage (GTDB taxonomy): Bacteria > Chloroflexota > Dehalococcoidia > Lucifugimonadales > Lucifugimonadaceae. The sequence continues at coordinate 14,109 of JAPYSM010000050.1, read as the reverse complement.
TCTGAGTTCGGATATGGATCAGGGGCGGATCAGGGCGATAGTGCCTATGAAGCCGATCACCGAGGGGAAATCGCGCTTGGCCCCGATGCTGAATTCGGATCAACGGGCGCTGTTGTCATTAGCTATGTTGATACGCGTACTCTGTGTAGCCGCTGCTACACCAGGGATTAAAGACGTAGTTGTATACGGTGGCGACGATGCTGTCCGACGGGCCTGTGAGCGGGATGGAGCCGGTTGGTTGCCCGATCCCGGACTTGGGCTGAACGGATGCCTGGCCGCTGGATTCTCGGACGCCATCGATGAGGGATCTACCCACGGCATGTTCCTCCCGGCTGATATACCGCTTGTCACCGCTGAAGCTTTATCTATCTTGATCGAGGCTGGCCAGGACAAGCAGCTGGTCATCGCCCCGGACCTGGCGAATGACGGTACAAACGCGCTACTAGTAGACCTGTCTATAACCTTTCCAACCTTGCTTGGCGAGGCTAGTTTTGATCGGCATATCGAGCAGGCAAGGCAACTCGGTATCGATTACGTCGATCACCGCCCCGAGAGTTTCAGGTTAGAACTCGGGCTGGACATAGATACCGCCCCTGATATGGAACTGCTCATAGATCTAGTGCCAGCTCTCTGGGCCGATCTTCGGCGTGAAATCCAGGTGGCCGGACTCGAAGCATTACTGCCAGGAAATTCCGGCGATTCAGTCAAAGAACCAGTAGAAGAAGGAACTGAATGACAGGTGATGGACCATTGTTGGGAATCGTTCTTCCCACCCGCGGGGTAGTTCTGGCCGGTGGTGACTCCCCAGACGCAGGACTTATCGTAAAAATGGCGCGCCTCGCAGAAGATGCCGGGGTCGATTCGGTGTGGGTTGGAGACAGCCTCGTTGCCAAGCCCCGCCTGGAGCCGCTGGCCGCTTTGGCCGCAGTGGCCGCATCTACCTCAAGAGTCCGGATGGGCACGTCTGTACTACTGGCTGCACTGCGCCACCCTGTTTTACTTGCGCAGACGGCCGCAACGGTGGATCAGTTATCGGAAGGTCGGCTGACATTAGCAATGGGCGTAGGCGGTGCTTTTACCGACGCACAACAGAACGAATGGGCGACCGCCGGCGTAGAAAAACGGACCCGCGCAACTCGGGTGGAAGAGATTGTCGAAGTCATGCGCGGGCTGTGGTCCGGCGACCCCGTTACGTTCCACGGCAAGCACTTCGATGTCTATGACGTGAGTCTCGGCTACCGTCCTTATCAGCGCCCCGGCGTTCCGATCCTATTGGCGACTCACTCCGGAGAGGGCCGGGATCGGCAACCGGCACGTGCGGCTAGGTTTTCGGACGGGATAATCTCGATTTCAGACAGCCCGGAAGAGTTTGCATCTGTAAGGGCTAGGGTCGCCGAGGAGGCCGTAGCTATCTGCCGGTCGCCGGACGAGCTGCGGTCGGTCTACTACATGACCGTCAACCTGGACCCGGACGCCGCTCGCGGCAAAGAAGAAGGCGTGCGCTGGGTGACGGACTACTACGGCCTGAACTTCTGGGGCGACCGTTGGGGACCATACGGCGACACCGAGGGTGTTATTGAACGCATACGGAAGTTCACCGCCGCGGGTGCCGACGAAGTGATCGTGCGGTTCGCGTCATACGACCAGCCGGGGCAGATGGAGCTGTTTGCAAAGCGAGTGCTTCCAGCATTCCGCTAACTGGAGAGCACGCTGAAGAGCCAAATCGTCTGAACGGTTGAGACTGGTAGGCCGTCTGGAACCTACGCGCCCCCTTGAACACGCTCGGTATGATGGATGCCACAGCCGCAGTTTTGGCAGAGCGTACCTAATAGAGCAGGGTCGACCTGGTGCGGGCATTCGCAGGCATCACAATGACACCATGGCCAGCGATTATCTATGGTGGCGCCCTCGAGTGCAGATTTCAGATCGCAAGCGATGTCGTGATAGCCGGTAGACCTGGCGGCGGCACAGGATGGACAGCATGCGTCGCCATGAGGCGTCAACCCTTCCCATTCAAGCCGTCGAACAACAGCGAGCAAATGGGAAAACGCCTCGTTTTGCCTGTTACCGGGGGTCTGGTCTTCTGTCACCTGCAGCCTCGTGTCCAATGTTCTGTGGGAGCGAACCCACGACCTGATGAGCCACAACGGCTCATGATGATCCGATTGTAATTGAAACCTGTTCAGTTTCCGGTGCGCAGCAGGTGATGATTGGGTATTTTTGTACCGAACTATCCCATGTCGCCCCGTGAGCGCTTCTGCCACTTTTCGATCTCGGAGTTGGCCGTTCCGCTGGCCCGCATGCCGCCATCCTGTTTGCTGTCCAGACATTCGGGCCTGATAGCAACCGCCGCTTGATCTTGTTCTCCAGCGCCATCAGAGCGTCTGGCAGGGCCATCGCACATTCCTCGCACAGGCGGCTGCATTCATTGCTCCGAATGCGATATGTACTCGGACTAAAAAGTAATGAAAACTCTGTCCGACGGATAACGAGGCTCTTAGCGTTCCATCTGATGGTTGGATCGTCACCAGTGAGTCGCCCACTTCGAGTTGCGGCCAATACGCATGCTGAGAACAGTTACTCTTGGCACGCTAAAATCCCTAGAGATCACATATTCGGCCGGTGACACCACGGTGGAAGCGGGCATATGTCGCTATCACAACGTGGCGACTTGCAGAGGAATCGAGACCTCGGACAGCAATGACAGCAGTGCCACAAAAAGAACCTGTCGTCTGCGCTCGTTGTCGTCGCGACCTGGGCAGCACCGCTTACGAGATGTTGTTGAATGCGACTCGGGCCCCGCATTGTCTGCGTTGTGCTTTGGAGTTTCGGCCGATGCTGAAACGCTCCCTAGTTGTGTCGCTAATCGTCGGGACAGTGCTGGTGGTGATCAACCAGGGTGACTTTATCCTCTCGGGCAACTTCCAGATCGCAATGGTCTGGAAAATCCCGCTGACCTACGCCGTGCCGTTCATCGTCACGACACTAGGAGGCCTGCTGAATGCGCGGACTGTGATCGCGCATCCAACAGACACAAGGGGCTAGCCGCTAAACCCCCAAACCCAACCCAAGGGCGGCGCTTGCACTACCCTCAGTCGCACGCATGTAGTTACTTCTTGGTGAAGAGGGCACGAGTTCCGCAAAGACCCCCCATCTCTAGTCTGCGGACACCTCTGCCGGCGCGTCCACGTAGTGAGGCATCACTTCTTCTGTGAACAGGCGGATAGATCGCATAGCCTCGTCTGACGTGATGCTTCCCCACTGGAACGAACACACGTAGTAGTTCGCACCGCTCTGGACGTATTCGTCAAGATACTCTCGCATCGAAGCCGGAGAACCGGCCATCGCAACGCCACCGAGCCTGCCGGGATTCTGTGTCGTGGGGCTGGAGTCAAACTTCTCGATTTCGGCATCGATGTCACGTCGCAACTCGCGAGCCGGTGCGTCTGCCGGGCGGTTTCCAACGAAACCAAAGCCCTGACCGTCTTTAGTTGACATGAACCGGTCAAGACCACGGCGTTCTGCCTCAATCCGACGGGGAGCCGCCAGGTTGTATCGATATTGCTCCCAGGCCGGTTTGGCGATAGCAATGGCTTCCTCGTCCGTTTCGGCCAGTACCATATGAACAGTCAAACCGATCTTCGGTTCTTTTCCGTGGATCGTCAGAGCGCCCTTCCCCTGGTGCTCCTCCCACTTCTCCTTGTATCGCTTTGCCTCTGGGCCGATGCTGTCCAGTGATCCGACGATTATCGTGTCCATGCCGTTGATAGCAGCAGTTTCCGCGTTCCGCATGTACCACATTGGTGGATATGGCTTCTGAACCGAGTGCATGAACATCGGAAGGTCGTCGAAGTTGTAAATACTTCCTTGGAAATTCAGGCGGTCATTCGACAGTCCGTTCTGGATTACCGCTAGCGTCTCCTGATAGCGCTCGTAGTTGGACTCTGCGGTGGCCTCCTGCCCCCAGAAAAATGCCTCCATTTCACCACCGCGCCCTACACCTATCTCCATTCTTCCGTTGGAAAGGGTATCCACCATGCTGATCTCCTCGATCAACCTGAGTGGGTGATGCAGTGGAAGGACGTAAACACAGGGCGCTAGATGGATGTTTGTCGTGCGTTGGGAAGCTGCGGCGAGGAACACGTTCTGGGATGGGGCGAGGCTGTGAATGGCCGGAGTGTGATGCTCGGCGAGGTGGTAACAGTAAAAGCCGGCACGATCCATATATTCGATCTGTTTTAGACGCTTCTCATACGTCTCCGTAAGGGGCTTGCCTTTTTCTGGCTCAATGTGGTCGAAAACTCCGAATTGAAGACCCATCCGTTGAGTACATCCTTTAACTAACATGATTAGGCCTCTACCTAATGTACATGAGGAGTATCAGAAATTCTAGCCCGCGGCTGCGACGACCGCCGCCCGGGCGTACCTCTTGAGGAACAACGCCATCGAATCGGCGATGGGGCCGCTGTACATATCTTCACGGTCAAACACGTGATCCTGACCGGAGTACAACTGCAGATCAACGGGCACACCGGCGGCCTCCAACGCATCGAACATTCGGACCGTACGCCGATAGTCGACGCGGACATCGCCTGTTCCGTGCACAAGCAGAGTCGGCGGGAAGTCGGGATTGGCGTATGAGATCGGGCTGGCGTCGAGAAGACCTACTTCTGTCACGCCGTCCGGGAACAACAGGGACAGATCGTTCTTTTCCGCTGTGGCAAGTAGATCCACCACCGGGTAGACGCCGATCGCAGTTGCGAGAGAGCTGCTGACGTCCTCGAAATAGGGGGGCTCAAGGTCGGAAGAGTTCGGCGTCCCAGCGGCCAGAAGGGCCAGATGTCCGCCTGCGGAACTCCCACCGGCGCTGATTCGGTCTGGGTCGACCCCGAGCCGGTCGGCCGAATCTCGCATCCACCGGATGATCGTCTTCACATCATGGAGCGGCGCTGGCCACGGGGCCTCGGTCATAACGCGGTACTCGCCAGCGATGCAGACCACTCCGCGCTCAGCCATTTTGATCCCGTAGCGGTCTTTCATGTCCCCACGGTTCTTTGTCCGCCAGGACCCACCAGGCAGGAACAGCAGGGCAGGAGCGAGTCCATCGTTCTTCGCCGGACGAAACACGTCAACCAGGAGGCCGGAATCGCCAACAGGGACGTTTTCTTCGATAAGTACGTCAGTCAATTGGAATTCCTCCCACATGTTTTAAGGGCATCACCCGTTATTTCAGAAGCTACCGTCAAACACCATCAGGCCGCAGCGCGTTATTCACGACGCTACGGCCTGATGGGTTTCAGCTTATTAATCTGCTAGAGAGTTAAGTGCGGCAGCCTGTCCGGATAGCCGTTGACCGCGCTCATCCGCAAACCGTTTTACGCCTGCGAAGATTGATTCTGGGTCCAGGTGCGCCTCTGCGATAACGTCAGACTCGCTACCACCGGTCAGCCATTCGTCACTGTGGTCCGACACCAAAGAGTACTCGTCGGTCAACGGGCCGAGGTTTTTCACGGGCCAGACGCGGTGCGTGCCCGTGCTGACCACCATCGTATCGTAGAGCGACTCGGGCGGAAGCACTGAGTTCCGGTACGACTCAGATTGACGGTCAAATAACGCTTCGCTGATCGATGCGATCACCTTCACATTCACCCCGGCCTCTTCGAGTCTGGAGAGGACCGAAACCAGGTTCACCGTGGAGGAGGATCCTTGCACCAGCACATATCCGCCCTTGGGCTTCGACGGGTCGAAGTCCCGGATCACGTAAAGACCTTTGGCGGCAGCGTTGATGTCGGTGTCCGCAAATTTGGTCCGGTCCGCAACTGCGAAGTCGGGCCTTGCGACCTCGAGAACGATTATGTTGACCTTTGGGTCACGTGCTGCGATCTCTGCGGCTGCAAAGTAGCCCGGGGCCACATCGTTATAGTCCCAGAAGCTCAAGCGAATCACCTGGCCCCGAGGGAACAGATCCCACACTTGTGGCGAGAAGATCCCGAAGTGAGTCCGAGCGTCCGCCGCCGTCTCCGGGCCGGAATGACCGGCAAGGATGTTCAGCACGCCAACCCGGAACGGGCTGTCCTGGGCCTGCTGGCTCCAGACACGCGCCGGAAGGTACATGAGGGGCGTGAACGCTCCGTACGTGCCACTGATGGCCCAAACACCTGCATGCTTGTCCGGGTCGAGCGACGCCGACTGACTTACCAGTCCTATAGCAGTGGAAGCGTTCCCAGCCTCTTGAATGGCAGCCTTGAGTCGTGAACCGGCCGGGTTAGTGACCGGATCAAAGTGACCCCAAATCGACCCGCCTTCAACGTTGATGGATTCAGCAAGGTCGGCCGCTGCAATGATGAATTTGTTTTCGGTGACGTAGTTCATCCACTTGATGATCTCGGAGATTGCTCGTCGAGTGCCGCGGACATTGCCCGGCTCCTCGTAGAGCTTGATAGCGACCTCTTTCTCCTCGCCAGAGAAGGGGTTCTTGGCTGTAACGGTCTGGGCTTCCCGTGGGAGGCTGTCGACCGCGAGCCTTGTGTCTTGGAACGGATCTGTCCTGTTGTCAGTCTTCAGCGGCAGATTATCGTCGACGGATTCTCCTATTTCGACCATTCGCTCAGCAAGCCAGTCGCCAAGTCCGTTTTGTTCCAACACGGACATACAAACATCCATGTTGGTCTTGAGTTGGATCAGGCGTTCTCGCTCGTCCGCGGGTGGGCCGTCGTGGATCCCCTGGAACTCGACCCCGTACTTCTTCTCAAATGTCGATGCCAGAGCCTGGAAGTAATCGCCATTCATCGGGAAGCCCCACGGGTGGCTTGCGTGATCGATGATCTGGTTCTCGCTTCCGACCAGTCCATTCTGTGCGCCCGGCCACCAACCTTTCACGGTCGGTCCGACTAGGATCATCGGGCGGTCATCGTCCGGGTCCCAGTCTTCCATCGTCTTGAATGCGCCGACGACCTGGTTGTATTTGTTGGCGTCCTGTACCGACAGCACGTTCCAACCGTAGGAAGACCATTGGTCCTCGATCCGGTAACCGTCGTACTGGGACTTGATGACGCTGCCGACCAGCTCGTCGTCGATGCCGGCGTTGTTAAAGGACAACAGGAGCCGAAGTCGTTTGCCGACCTGCTGCGCCACTGCCTGCGTCTTGAGTTCCTGTGAATGGCCGGACGTCAGGGCGAACTCGCCCTCGATCGCCATGATTTTGAGCGAGTCTGGGGCGCCCACCATGTCCCAGAATGCGGCTTTGCCGGCCATTGTCGCGACTCCGACGCCCGAAGGTCCACCGTTCACGTCGTTTGTTAGGTCCGTGGTCTCGGCATGGCCTGAGAGTGCTCGGATTCCGCGCAGGCCAGCCTGGCCCATGAGCGCGTGGTCTTCAAGATTGTGTTCACGGAGCATGGTGCTGAGCGCGCCTGCGCCGCGGCGGAAGCCAAGCGCGTCGATCGGGAGCATCGCCACATTGGGGTCGGCGTGGTATCGGCTATCGCCGGTTGCCGCCTCTTTGCGGGCCAACGCCTCGCCCTGGATCATCCAGAGCGCGTACAACACCGGGGCGTTGTGTCCACCGGCCAGCATGAATCGGTCGGAGAACGGGTGCTTGGGACGGCGGTAGTCGTATCGAAGCCCTCCGAGTTCCGGACCGATCAGGTGAGCAGCCACCGTGTACGGCGTGTACGCGAGAGGGCCTCCAAAGTGGCCGGTTTGTGCGTAGTTGCACATGACGGTCAGGGTCATCGCCGTCAGGAATCCGATGTCTTCAAGACGTCCGCGATCGAAGTCCGGTAGATCGATCACGGTTTCCGTAGCGGAACGCGAAAGCGACAGGTTCGTTACCGTCGCGCTTGAACTGCCGTTCATCCCTGCCATTCGTTCTCTCCTGAGTATTCCTGATCATGCCGATATGAGGTTTGGCAGAATATCCTGCCGTTGGCTAACGTTGGGAGGCCGACGCGGTAATTTCGGACCGAAACACATCTCAAGATGCCAGAAACGACCCGAACCGGCGCGGGGCCACCATAGAGTGGACGTTAAATGCGCGCGAGGCAAGTGCCTGAGGCAACTTTGGGTGTCTGATCTATTTAGACCGTGCTTAAGATGGGGTGTACGATGCTCCGGCTTATACGCGAAAGTCCCGAATTGTCGTCAGGCAACATCATGTATGCCCGAAGAAGTTCGGGGCAATACCCGATTTCCCTTGCACGATGATTCATTCGAGGAATACATGGCAACGAGCGCAACAATTGGAAATTTGCAGGTCACGGCACTGGTAGACCTGACCCCGCCGCCACGGGATGTCTCGGCGATCTATCCGGACGTACCGGCCGATGACTGGGGTCCTTACCAGGACTTCGCCCTGGAGAACGGTATGTGGCAGACGCAGTTCTGCGCCTTCCTGATAAAGGCGGTCAACGGCGATGGCCCGATCGTGCTGGTGGACACGGCGATGGGACCGGGCGAAGAACCTGGAAAACTTCTTGAAGAGCTGGCTGCAAGCGGCGTAGATCCGGATGACATATCTGCCGTAGTTACGACGCATCCTCACGGCGACCATGTCGGTTGGAACGTCTCGTACGACGGAGACAGCCCGAGAGCTACCTTCCCGAACGCCCGATACATGCTCGCCCGCGCAGATTGGGACTATTGGACGAGTGACGAAATAGCGGCAAACGTTCCCGCCATCGGGAAGTCGGTCCAACCGCTGGCAGGACTTGGAGTACTGCATCTGGTCGACGGCGAAGAAGAGGTCGCTCCCGGCGTTAAGACCCTTCCTGCCAACGGCCACACGCCGGGGCACCAGGTCGTGGTGGTCGAATCCAACGGTGAGACAGGTGTGATTGTCGGCGACCTGTTCCACAACGTCGCACAGGTCACAGAGACCGAATGGTGCCCGATGTTTGACTGGAACCAGGACATGGCACGTGCGTCCCGGCGTGACATTCTCGGCCGAGCCGCGAGCGGCGGTTGGACGGTGTTCGCCGGGCACCTCAAAATTGGAGCCAACATCGGAAAAGTAAGCGGATCCGGCGATCGGTTCACTTGGCAATCTGTATAGCAATAAGGCTTCCACAGACAATCGCTGACAGACGTTCAACTTGACCCAGAATCAACTCAAGCTGCTCCACACATCTGATCTGCACCTTGGAAGCGACATTTACCCAGATGATGCACTTCTTGGATTTGAACAAGTACTGCAACTCAGCCGACAACACTCGGTAGACGGCGTGATAGTGGCCGGGGATCTGTTCGATAACAGGGGCGTCGCGCCCGGCCTTGTTTCGGACGTTTTCGCGCGCTTCAGCGAGCTCGGCCGTCCGGTCGTCGTGGTGCCCGGCAACCACGACACATTTTTGATGAACGGGTCGTTCGATAGCTCCACCTTGGCAGAAGACGTACACGTCTTGCTAGAACGTGGAGGCGAGACCCTCGACATAGACTCGATAGGCCTTTCTGTATGGGGAGAACCCGTCTACGATCACAGCCCGGAATTCAGGCCGATGGGCGCACTCAAGCCTCGTTGTTCCGAGAATTGGTACGTCGGAATCGCACACGGGCTCGTGACCAACAACGATCCCTATAACGAGTACAGCTCCAAGATTACGTTTGATGAACTGGCGGGAGCCGATTGCGACTACGTGGCGCTGGGACATGTCCATGTTTTCCGTGAAGTAACAAGCGGAGACGGTGCTCCCGCGTTTTACAGTGGAGCGCCGTCGGGCGGGAATTCGCCTACATTAGCTATCGTGACTTTGGACCCCGTCGCAGGCGTTTCCGTAGAAGCGATTCAACTCAAGCGATAACAACCGGGGAGTCGAGCATACTCACGGATACACGAAACGGTTACGCAGACCCTTTTTGAGCCGCTTCGGTATGCACGACTTGCGATGCCGAGATCGTCACGAACATTTCGTTCCTAGTGGGGGCGTTGTAGTGGCAATGCATCACAACCACCGTATTCGAAATCGTGGCAAACCCACCCCCAACCAGTTCCTCGATTCATTTGGAGACAACGAGTGGCCTCATCGTTAATACGTGGTAAGTACGTCGTGTGCCGGGCGCTTGGCGACGACGAGAGCGAAATCATCACCGACGGCGCTGTGTTCCAGCGTGACGGGGAGATTATCGAGATCGGCCGGTACGATGATCTCAAGGCGCGCCATCAGCCAGATGAGGTGATCGGTGGCCCGGGATTCATCGTCATCCCGGGGCTGATCAATGCCCACCACCATTCCGGGCTGACGCCGTTCCAACTCGGCTCTCCGGACCTGCCGCTGGAGACATGGATAACGGCCAAGTTTGGGCAGCGTGATGTTGATCCGTACTTGGACACGCTTTACTGCGCCATTCAGATGATCGAGTCCGGGATCACCACAGTGATGCACAACCACGCCCTTCGCTCGGCACCGGAGGGAGTATCGCTGGACGACTGGGGGAGTAGCCTTGTTGGGGCATACGAAACGTCCGGAATGCGAGCGGCATTCTCCTTCTTCAACCGCGACCAGAACCACCTTGTTTACGAAGACAACGGCGGTTTTTTAAACACACTGCCCCAGTCGCTCGTCACTCAGATCAACGACGTATTTCCATTCAGTCCCATCTCGTCGGCAGATCACCTCGACCTGACGGAGGAGTTGATCAAACGCAATGAGTCTGAACGGGTCCACATCTTCATCAGCGCACACAACGTGCACTGGTGCTCGGACGAGATGCTGTCCGATGTAAAGGCGTTCGGCGGTCAGCACGAGACCGGGATTCACATTCATGTCCAGGAGACCATTTACCAGAAAATGTACGGCACCCGGCACTGGGGGATGACGCCGCTGGCGCACCTCAACAACCTAGGGTTTCTCGGGCCCGAGGTCTCAATCGCCCACGGCACGTGGCTGACCGATTCTGATATCGATCTCATGGTCGAAACGGGAACGATGCTGTGTCACAACCCCAGCTCAAACCTACGACTTAGCAGCGGTGTGGCGCCGGTCAACCGACTGTTGGCCCGAGGCGTCGAAGTGGCGATCGGTATCGACGAGGCCGGGATAAACGACGACAACGATCTTCTCCAGGAGATGCGACTGGCGCAAAAGATCCATCGGGAGCCAGGTGTCGGCGTGCTGAGCCCGTCTTCGCACAGGATTTTCGACATGGCGACACGGGCCGGTGCCGAGGTTACTTTCTTCGGCAACGAGGTCGGCACGCTGGAGGTCGGTAAACGCGCCGATATCGTTCTACTGGATCTGTCGCGCATCTCAGAGCCGTACCTGGACCCCGACACAGACATCGTGGACGCCATCGTGTACCGGGGGAAGGGCGAGGACGTGGATACCGTGATTGTGGACGGCGAAGTGCTGTTGAACGAACGAGAATTGACGCGAGTGAACAAGGCCGATGTTCACGCAGAACTAAAGGCGTCGCTCTCCCAACCCCTGAAATCGCATGAGTTGAACCGTGCGGCGCTGAGCAGTGCACTACTCCCGCACGTCAATCAGTGGTTCGCAAACTGGGAACTAGAACAATCTGGTCCCCACTACCGATACAACGCCCGCGGCTAACCACAACCTTAAAACAAGCCCCGGTGCTAGCCGGCTAGGTGGTCCGTTCTTCCAGCCACTCCAGGTTGATCTCCAGACCCAGTCCCGGCGCGTCGGACGGCGTCACGTATCCGTCTTTGATGACTGCAGTCCCCGGAAGTAACACCATCTCCTCCAGAGGCACTCCGGGAGGCGCCACCCCTTCCGATTTCTCGGCCCACATAACTGCCGGCATGGCCATCGCGAGATGCTGTCCCCAAGGGTAGCTAGAACTGGCGTGTGGGATGACTGTAATCCCGTGTGCCTCTGCAAGGTGACAAATCTTGACCGCGGCAGTGATTCCTCCAACCCACGATAGGTCTGGCTGGAAAATATCGACCAGGCCGTGAGTCGCCGCCAGTGCAAACGGGTGTATCGAGTACCAGTGCTCGCCGGTGGCCAGCGTCTGAAACGGGATCCGCTCCCGGACACGGAAATAGCTGTCCATGTCCTCGGGAATCAGATAATCCTCTAGCCACTTGATCCGATACGGCCTTAACGCCTCGGCGATACGTACGGCGTAATCGGTGTTGAACGACATCCATGCGTCGAGAGCGATCTCTACTTCGTCGCCAACCTGTTCACGCGTAGCGGCGACTAGCTCCTCGGTTTTCTTGATGCCGTCCAGCCCATCCTCGGGCCCGGCCCGCTGGAACAGTTTCACCGCTTTAAAGCCAAGCTCCAGGAACCAGTCAATGCTGTGCTCGGTGCCGTACGAAATGTCCGTGTTGGATGCGTAGACGAAAATCTTTTCCTTCTGCGGCCCGCCGAGCAGCTCGTACACAGGCAATCCCAGAATCTTGCCCTTGAGGTCCCATAGCGCCTGGTCAACCGCGCTTATGGCGAAACTGGCGAGTCCGGCGCTGCTGTAAGGGGCCGAAGCGCGTTGCATCAGGTCCCAGAGCCGTTCCGTTGCCATCACGTTGCCGCCCTCGACCACCTGAGAGAGGTGATCGTTGATGATGCTGACGGTCGGACCGCTGTGGAGTGTCATTCCAAATCCCCAGGTCCCATCTTCTGCGGTGACCACACAGGCAGTTCGCTTCCACGTCGCTGACCAGTCGTCACGAGTCAATTCTGGATACCGACGCATCGGGCTGACAAAGCCATCACCCGGCAGTTGTGGGACCCGAGGAGTGGTCTTGATCGGGGGTCTGACATCGATTTCGACGGCGCGAACGGACTTGATTTTCATGTTGCGGCTTACTCCTGTTGTGGCGATGCGGATGCTGCTCGGCGCCGGAATTCTATGCCGACACGGGCGTTCGTGCGCTACATTCGCGGCCATCTGTCCTAGAAACCCCGAAGAGAGGAAGGGCTAACATGATTTCTGTTACCGCTTCAAGGGGGACGAAGAGTTCTTCGTGCTGGCCTTAAGAAGCGGATGCGATCAAGGACGCCGTTACTTGATCGATAACTCTGCGCCGACTAGATTAGCCTGGCGACTTGCATTGCTGCTCGAATAACCTCACGGCCGGCGTCCGTCACCGGTGGGTTTGGCGACCTAGGTGATCCTCCGTCGTAACCTAAAATATCGAGCGCCGCTTTAATGCCGGCGGACCCGCGATCTAGAATCTGGTGATCGGCTTCCATAATCCGGGTCTGAATCTCCTGAGCTGCAGCTAGATCGCCCTTCATGACACTTGAGATAATCTCATGGCACTCTGCGGGAGCCACATTCCCAAACATCAGACAGGCCCCGTTTGCGCCGATAGCGCTCATCGCAAGCAAGAGGACGCCGTTACCCAGCCAGAACGGCTTTCCCGTCGTCACAAAATTACGCACCCGGGCTTCAAACCGAACGTTGCCCGAGGCGATGTAGCCAAACACGTTGTCGATATCGACCAGATCTCCAATAACCTCGGCAGGAGCACCGACCGGAGCTTCCCCGCCGTGGAACGCCCCTGGCGCCATTTGGTGGATGATGACCACCGGCGCGGGTACGCAAGGAACGACCTGTTCAAAGTATTCAGTTACGTTGGGCGTAAGCCTCGGAATCCGTATGCGGATCATCTCGGCCCCGGCCTCAACTAGCGCCTCGGCCGTGCGAATCGAATCCGTTATGGATGAACTATCGACTCCGCCAACGATGAATTTCTCGCCCCCACGTGCGGCGTTCACGGTGCGGACAATTTCCATCCGTTCGCCCTCTGAAAGAAACTGCTCTTCGCCGTTCTCAGAGTTCAACACGAACCCGGAAAGCGGCGTCTTCAGCCACCTTTCAACGTTGCGTTCGATAGCGGCGTGGTCCACCGAATCATCGGCCTTGAACGGCGTGGGGCTGGGCGCGACAACAATCGGATTGGTAGTTGGGATGGACATTCGGTGATTGTTCTCGAACAGGTAGGGGTAGGGATAGGTTGGCCGGTGAAACGGAAGTGTCTACCCAACCTTCGTCGTGCCAAACCGAACGGCATCACATGGCCAGCATCGATATAAGAAGCTCAGTGATCCCGAATAAAATGAAAAATGGCGCCCCCGGAGGGAATTGAACCCCCGACCAACTGCTTAGAAGGCAGCTGCTCTATCCGCTGAGCTACGAGGG
>JAPYSM010000049.1 GCA_029936485.1 Dehalococcoidia bacterium | reverse complement strand
CGATGATCGGAGTGTTCGTTTCCGTCTATATCGTGTTGATCCAGTTCGTGATCATGGCGTCAGGACAAGAACTGTCGGCTGAGCGGGTAGCAAGAAAGTTCGTCCTATCACTGGTGCCAATCGCCCTTGCTTATCACCTGGCTCACTTTTTCTCATTCCTTTTGATCCAGGGGCAACTGGTCATCCCGTTGCTTTCAGACCCGCTAGGGCACGGTTGGGATCTGTTCGGCACAACCGACTACACGATTGAACTCACCATCGTCAATGCTAGAGCCACCTGGCTTATTTCGGTCGCTGCGATCGTTATAGGGCATATTTTCGCTGTCTATCTCGCCCACATGACGGCTTTGAAGACATTCACCAGCACCAAAGCGGCTCTACATAGCCAGTACCCTATGCTCATCCTCATGATCGGCTACACCATGGTCGGGTTGTGGATTCTGGCACAGCCGATCGTTAACACTGAGTAGTGGCGCCATAAGGGCTTAGGATTTGTATTGCTCTTTATTGGGGACATCTGGCGCGTCTTTTATTAACCAGACACGGGCGTACAACAACCCCGTAATTAACTGTCCCTTAAAGCAGTACCAAGGAGACGGCGTGGTCCTCTTTTCGTTTACCTAACCTCCACTCACACGCAATCGTTTGCTATAGTTCCCGGCGTCCATTAAGCCGGACCCCACGTCTGCGAGTGCTGACCGTGTACCGGCCACACGGAGCGCATGTATGAAACTGCTTTTCTTCGACGACTTCACCTTTGGCGCACTTAAGGGAGATGACAAAGTCGTGGACCTCAGCGCTGAGGTCGCAGACCTCCCTCAACTTGGACCGCAGGATGTGATACGCGGCGTCATCGAGAACTGGGGCACCTATCGGGGCAAGCTTGAAGCCGCCGTAGAGACAGCCGACGGCGTCCCGGTATCTAGTGTCCGACTCCGCCCGCCACTGCCGAAGTCGACCAACATCGACTGCATGGCCGTTAACTACATGGAAGACGGTACACGAGACGCCCCGGCGCAGATCAACAGTTTCTACAAGACACCGTTCGCCATCATTGGCGACGGTGACGACATGATCCTCCCGGACGTCCCCTCCACCATCTTCGAAGGCGAGGCCGAACTGGCGCTCGTGATAAGCAAGTACGGCTCGAATGTCGCAGAAGCCGATGCAATGGACTACATCTTCGGTTACACCTGCTTCATCGACGGATCCGCCCGCGGACTCCCGGAGGGTGGGTTCCCGACGATGAAGAGTCGCTACACCTTCGCTCCGATTGGCCCCGTCCTTGTCACCAAAGATGAGATCGATGACCCCCAGAAGTTGCAGGTCACTCTGAGCAACAACGGCGACGTGAAGCAGAACTTCAATACGGACGACATGGCGCACCTGATTCCGCGATGTGTCGAGTGGGTTACTTCGATCCACCCTGTCGAAGCCGGCGACATCATCGCTACGGGCACCAACCACGGTGGCCTGAACCCGTTCCAAGACGGTGAGGTGATCACGCTGGAGATCGAAAAGATCGGCAAGTTGACCATCAACATCACGGACGACCTGAAGCGCACGTGGGCTCGCGAAACCCGGCACGACATGGCTGCTAAAGGCCAGGATGGCACAACGCCACAGCTGACGGGCAAGTACTCGTAAATTAAGACCGCTGGGTGAAATAAACGGGCCGGGCGGGATTTCTCCTGCCTGGCCCGTTCTTACTTGGCGGTGGTGTCAAGTTGGAATGTCTTTCCGTCCTGTCCAGCCTGTCCGTCCGGAAAGACTGGCTCCGCGCCCCTCCGCTGGGGCAGCGGGCCGTCACCCACCTACTCTCTCGGCACGCCAACCACCCTGCCCTCGTCCGATGACTGTCGTATGGCGTCTATCAAGACGTGTAACTCCACGGCTGTGTCGAAGTCCGGGTAACTGCTCTCTTCGCCCCGGATACCCTTTGCGAATTGGTCGTACAGTTGCCCCACGTTGAAAGGCGCACCCTTCGGCATCACCTCACCCACGTAGGTGTGGCGGGCCGGGATGTCGATCTCCGTCAGATCGTTTCCGCCCTGTGCGCCGTCCAGGCGTAGTCCGCCGACGTTCGTGGAGCCAGCGGATGTCGCTTTTAGCGTGCCCTTCGTGCCGAAGATTTCAAGCGTCAGGCCGTTTCCAGCGTACGGGATGCTGGAGACGTGAACTGACGCAGACGCGCCGTTTTCCAGCGTGGCGTTGATGAGGATCGTGTCCGGTGACGTGACGTCCACCATCACGTCGGTGTCGACCTCATGCCACTGTGGAACCTGCGTCGTGAGCTGCGCCGATACCCGAACAAAATCGCCGGCAACAAACCGTAGGGCATCTATCGCGTGTCCGGCCGCGATCGTAAGCGTGTTGGCCCCAAGCTCGACGTCACGCTGCCAGGTTCTCCCGGAGTCCCGGGTCAGTACGCCAGAGCCTATCTGTCTCAATGAACAGGACAGGACGTCGCCGATGTAGCCCGCCTTCACAAGTTCCTTCATGTGCATCACGGCCGGAGCGGCCCGGGACTGCAACCCGACGATCGCCCGCACACCCTTTTCTTTTGCAAGCGCGGCCAGTTCCCGGGCTTCGTCCGTTGTTTTGCCGAGCGGCCATTCGGTGAACACATGCTTGCCTGCGTTGATCACGTCCTTGGTGATCTCGTAATGTGTTGGTACCCGTAGCACCACCGCAGCGGCGTCTATATCGGGGTGCGCCAGCATCGTGTGATAGTCGTCAAAGGGAATCTTCGCCCCGTACTGCCGGGCTGACTCTTCCGCAGTCTCCATACGCGTCGTGCATGCGCCCGTCAATTCCCAATCCGTAGCCGCTTGCGTTGCGGGAAGGTGCGCGCGATGCGCCCATCCAACCGTTGGGCTTGCTCCGATGATTCCGAGGCGTATCTGGTCCGGCATAATTCACCTTCTATGTCTAATCATGTAATCATGTAATCATGTAATCGTTCATTCAAGGCGTCATTCATTGCGGAGAAACGCAATGGAAACAGTAATCTCGCCCTGATGTTCGTCTTGCCACGCTGCAAAAATAAGCGTGGCCTCTGTTCACTGGGAGAGACTTGTAGTGGGAATCGAGTCCGCATTCCCATTTAGCCTCGAGTATCTCGGCTACTGTAATGCCGATATCTCCTACAACCTAACGGCGGGCTTCCGCATAATCCGACAACCCAGTGGTTGTGCTCATATCAACAACGTACAAACCAGATCTTCTATAATGTTTGAACCGCAATGCACATGAAAATTCTCTTATTTGTACTCCTGCTGATCGGCACCGTCTCCATCGCTGGATGCTCAAATTCGAGCTCCGCCAACGATGACGAGTACTGGGACGTGTCTGGCGAAGTGATTACGGAACACGCCACCACGCAGACCACACTCGGACCTGGGCCATCGTTTGATCCAAGTGAAGGACCGGCAGAGCTGGCGATCAACACGCGCCTTGCCGAACTCAGAATCGCTGCAGCTGAGTTCAACGCACTTCGATTCCGATGGCAGGCCCAGGAACCGCTGACCGATTTCAAGGTCCATTACGACCTCGTCACTCAGCTTCTCGAAAGCTCAAATGTAGGTATGAGCTTCGCTGTGCAGGCCTTTGAGGAGATGAGTCGGCAGATTGAACTGCCTGTACCGACCACCGATGCGGCGAACGCCCTCGTCCGGCAGAGCGAGACCGCCATCGCTGAAGCTAACGCCTTCGCCTCAGCCGCAAACCGTGAACGGGACAGGTTGAACCGCTAGAGAGATGTAAACTGCGGCCTCAACGACCCTCAACCCGAGGCTCCAAGGATTATCCATGCTGGACATCACGCTCTCCGGTGGAACCGTTGTCACGCCTTCCGGTGCACGTGTGATGGATGTCCACATCACTGACGGCGTTATAGCCGCCGTCACACTCCCCGGAGCCGAAGGTTTCGAGGCCGTCCAGACCATCGATACCACCGGCATGATCGTCGTTCCTGGAGGCGTGGAATCCCACGCCCATATCGGCGGGCCACGTCAACCTGAGCGGTCCGGCGCCGAACCGGTGTCCAAGGCAGCTATTTTCGGCGGCACCACTACAGTGCTGGACTTTGCGACGCAGGTCCCCGGCCATGACCTTCTTCACGCCGTGGACGAGGCGGCGGAACGCTGGAAGGGTCAAGGCTACACCGACTACGCGTACCACCCGATCTTCGGTCACCGGGCAAGTGAAACGGACATTGGCCAGATCCCGGAACTGGTGCAGTCAGGCATACCCAGCTTCAAGATTTTTACGACCAGCATCCGACCCCCAAGTCCGCAGATGGAGGACCGACAGACCGATTTCGGACGGCTTGGTTCAATCATGGAGCAGGTGGCTTCCAATGGCGGTATCTTGCTGGTGCACTCGGAAGACGACGAGATGGTGCACTACAACTACGAACGCGCCAAGGCCGAGGGCAACTACGAGTGGTGGCACATGAACGAGGTCCACTCGCGTGAATCCGAGGATGTGTCGTTTCGACGAGTGACTCGCCTGGCTGAGCTAAAGTCCTGCCCAATCTATTTCGTCCATGTGAGCGCAATCGAGGGTATTCAGGAAGTCGCCCGGGCCAGGAAATCTGGAATGCCCGTCTACGGCGAGACGCTCCACAACTACGCCTCCTTCAGCGCCGCCAACTACCGTGAAGAGAACGGCATGAAGTACCACACCTACCCGTCGTTGAAGGACGAGGCGGACGGTCAGGCGCTTTGGCAGGCGCTCGTGGACGGGACGCTGTCTACGGTCGCCACAGACCTTGTTGCGACGACATGGGAGGAGAAGATACGGTTCAAGACGGTGGCGGACGTTACCGGCGGCCACAACGGCATAGAGACGCGGGTCGGCATCGCCTACACCGAGGGCGTCGAAAATCGCGGCATGTCACTTGAACAGTTTGTGAACATCACGTCCGCCAACCCAGCCCGGATTTTCGGCATGTACCCCCGAAAGGGTGCGATTGCGCCGGGCAGCGACGCAGATATCGCGATCATCGATCCGTCAATCAAGCGAAAGCTGACAGCGGACGACCTCCACATGAACGATTACAGCATCTGGGAGGGTTTCGACATCGCCGGTTGGCCGATCACGACTATCTTGCGGGGCAAGGTTGTTGTGGACAAAGGGCAGCTACTCGGCGCACCCGGAGACGGCCAGTTCCTGAAGCGGGCGATTTCCAGCGATATCACGTCAAGGCCGATCTAGCGAAGCCTTGGCCACCGTGGTTCCTGGTGGCGCAGGGCGTCGCGCCAGCACCATCGCCAACGCGCCAATCGCGAACATCACGGCCATGATGGCGAACGCCACGTCGTAGTTCCCGTAGGTGTCGAACACAATTCCTGCCATCGGCGGTCCGACGACCATCGGCATCACGCCGGCCATGCTGGTCACCCCTAGGATGCTCCCGAAGTGACGCATGCCGTACGCCTCAGTAACCGTGAGAGGTATCAACGCTCCCATAGCTCCAAAGCCCATTCCGTAGAACGCAATCACGACCCACACCGCATTCGATCCGCCGACGACTATCAACAGCACCAACCCGGCCGACTGAATAGCCAGACTGATCGCCATCGCCCACCGGGCGGTAATCGTCTCCGAGAGCCGTCCAAATATGATCTTGCTCGCAATGCCGAATATCGCGAGCAGCATCACGCCCGTTGACGCAGCCCCGCTCGAAATGCCCTGCGATTCAAGATGCGGGATCAGCTGGGTGAGCACGACGCTGTACGAAAAGGCAGGAACTGCATGTCCAACGGTCAGGAAGTAGAACGTCTTCATGCGCATAACATCGCCCAGCGAGTATCCAACAGCGGCGCCGGGTCCATCGTCGTCGCTCTCCGCTGGCGCCCACCGCTTGGCCCTGGCTGCGGTCACATCACCCTGGCTATCTCGCACGAATAAGAGAACCAGCACCGCTATCACAAGTACCACTACGCCAAACGTGACGTAGCCCCCGCGCCAGCCAGACATTCCGACGACCAGCGCAGCAAGCGGCACCATCGTCAATCCGCCGAGGTTATTGCCCGCAGTGACGAACCCCATCATCCGGCCGCGTGTACTGGCAAACCAGATCGATATCAGTCGACCGCTCGGGATCATCGTGGCTCCGGGCAATCCCAGGTACAGGAGAAAACTGGCGGCGTAGAACTGCCACAACGTCGTCATCCCGGCGTATATGAAGAACCCGGCGGCCACCAACGCCAGAGATCCGACCATCACCGGTCGGGAGCCAAATCTGTCCAGCCACCGACCAATTAACGGCGATATCAACGCGGACGCCACGCCAAATGTCAGAGCCGTGTTGATCTGCGTACGAGACCAACCGAACTCATTCTCAAGTGGCTCAATGAATACGCCAAAGGCGTAGTTAGACGTGCCGATCGTGAGTCCGCTGGCAAGCGATGCGAATAGCGCGATATACCAACCGTTGTACAGGCCTCGACGCTTCACCGGCGATGTTTCGCCAGCACCTCGGGACGTTATCGCCATAAGAAGTCCGGTCGAAACTCTCTAGTCAGCGCGGACCGCCAGTTGTCGTTCCACTTCGCCCAGAGCCCCATCGACTCCGGTGACGATCTCGTCCACCTCACCGCGTGTGATGCAAAGCGGCGGGCCCATGGTTATTGACGTGTCGGACGGACGGAGGATCAGCGAACGCTTCTCGAACTCACCTATGAGGCGCTCGCCCACCTTCGCAGATTTCGGGAACGCTTCTTTCGTGTCCCGATCTTTCACGAGGTCAATACCCACCAGCAGGCCAAGCCCGCTGACGTTCCCGATCATTGGGTGCTTCGCCCCAAGTTCACGGAGTCCCTCCAGGAAGTACGCTCCCATCTCGGCAGAGTTCTCAACCATGCGTTCCGACTCAAGAATCTCAAGGTTCTTGAGTGACGCCGCCGCCGGCACCGGGTGTCCGGCAAATGTAAGAACGTGCTGGAGGAATCGGCTCTCATCACCGCCAGCGAATGCGTCGGCAATCGACTCCCGGGCGATGCTTCCGCCCAACGGCATGTAGCTTGATACGATTCCCTTGGCAACCGACATCAGGTCCGGAACTACGTCCCAGTGCTCCACCGAAAACATCTTTCCAGTGCGCCCGAATCCGGTGATCACTTCGTCGGCTATCAACATCACACCGTAGCGGTCGCATATCTCTCGGAGCATCGGCCAGTACTCGTCACCCGGAACCGCCACGGATGCCGGAACGCTGACCGGTTCTGCGATCATCGCAGCGACCGTCTGGGGGCCGTGGAACAGGATGGCGTCCTCGACAGCCTTGGCACATAGCTCGGCGCACTCAGACGGCGTCTGTCCACCATATTCGCAGCGGTACGGGTTGGGCTGCGACACATATATCATCCCCGGGAATTCAGGTCCGTAATCGGACCGTGTGCTTCCCGACGGCGGCCCGCCGAGCCATGTCGTGAGGCCAAGCGCGCCGTGATACGACGCCTTTCGGCTGATGATCTTGTAGCGACCGGGTTCGCCCACGCGCTGCTGGTAGGCCCGGGCGATTTTGATCGACGTCTCGTTGGCCTCGGAACCGCCGCTGACAAAGAAAGTGCGTGACAGGTCGCCCGGTGTGATCGCGGCGAGCTTTTGGGCCAGCCGCGCCACAGGCTCGGTGGTTGTCGCCTGCGGGAAGTAGGCCAACGACTTCATCTGCTCGTAAGCAGCGTCTGCGACCTCGGTACGGCCGTAGCCGATGTTCACCGACATATAACCGCCGTTCACGTCCAGCCAGCGTTTGCCGGTATTGTCCGTGACGTGGACGCCCTCTCCCCTGGTCATCACGACCGGCTCGCCGCGCTCAGCCATTTCAGACCAGCCCCGGTTGTGCATCCAGAGGTGCTTCACCGCAGCGCGGCGTAGTTCTTCCCTGTTGTCGATATCAGTTGTGGTCGCCATATCAGGCCTCCCCGTCGATTACAGGTTTAGAGATCCAACCCAAACACGCGTATGGCGTTCTCGCTATTGATCGCCGCTCTCTGATCATCCGTCAAGTGAGGGAGCGCCGCGACCTGTTCTTCCGGAGCGTAGTCGCCCATCCCAAACGGATAGTCGCTTCCGAGCATCACGCGATCTGTGCCCACCGTCTTCACGAGATAGTTCAGGAGCGGGACGCTGTGCGTGATCGTGTCGAAGTAGAGCAGCCGAAAATACTCCGAGGGCGGTCGTGTGATTGACGTCTCGACCAGTCCTTGCCTCCAGCCATGCTCCCAGCGTCCGCGCAGATGCGGGCTGGTGCCTCCGCCGTGTGACAACACGAACTTCAGGGTCGGCATCTCGGCGAGAATGCCGCCGAAAATCAGACTCGCGACCGCCACAGAGGTGTCCGTAGGGTTGCCGATCAGGTTGTTCAGAAAGTACGAGCCGAGACGATCAGCGCCGAGCACATTGTTCGGGTGCATAAAAGCTGGGACGTCAAGCTCCTCCATTTTCCGATAGAGGGGAGCAAATCGTGGTCCATCCAGGTTCTCGCCATTCACGTGGGTGAGCATTTCGAGCCCACGCATGCCGAGTTCTTTCACGCAGCGCTCAAGCTCGGCCGCAGCCGTCTCAGGTTCCTGCATCGGCACGCTTGCGAGGCCGATGAAACGGTCGTTCCCGTCTATCGCCTCGGCGACGGCGTCGTTAAGCCTGGCGCACTGAGCGGGGTCGGCATTTTGAAGCCAGTTAGGCCCTGACACGAGCTGGATATCCACTCCACGCTCGTCCATCTTACGCATCCGGAATTCGAGGTCCGAGGGATCGTCCTTCAGATTCGCGGCCGGTCCAAAGGGATTGCGGCCTGATCCCGACGGCATGAGCTCGGAACAACTCTCGGGAAGGAAGTGTGCATGTACATCAATTCTCATAACCCGGGGATTGTATACGGGGTAAGAACCTTAAAAAGCATCATCCGCAATCCGGAGGTAGATAAAGTTGGCTTGCGGCCCGCCACAGCAACGGGTGTGAGCGGGCAGTGGCCCACCCACAAAACCGTGTGCCCAATCCGCGCTCTACCTCCTGAACTCCGCCGGGTCTATCGGCAGTGACACCGGCTCACCCCGTTCCGCCGACAGGTCCATCGCCATCGTCAACATCAGATTGCGATGTCCGTCCGCCGCCGTCGCGTGGTGCGTCTTCATGCCTGAACCGACCCGCGCGTACCAGGAATTCGTTTCCTCGCGCATCGGCCCCCAGAGCTGGCCGTCGTACATGTCGCCCGGCGGGTAGCTGGTCATGAAATCGACGTGTCGCAGAACCTCCGGCTTGAAGCCGTCCGGGCTGTACCCTGCGCCCTGCGGCGTCTCGGACGCCACCACGGTGTCACGATGCGTGTCCTCGATATCGATCACGCCGGTCGTCCCGACGATCCCGATCTCTAGCCCGTACACAGCGCCCGGCCACACGATCGGCAGTGCCCAACTGATGTTCATCGACCATATCGTGCCGTCGTCCATCGTAAACACACCAAACGTGGCATCTTTTGTGCCGATATCTCCGAGTGCCTTGTCCGACGACTGCGCGTACACCGAGACGGGACTCTTACCCTCCATGAGCCACATGCACATGTCGACGGCGTGCGTCCCGGATACCACCATAGGCGTCAGGTTTTCGCGGATATCAGTTCGGCGCGTCGTGGCAATCGGCACCATCCGGTTCATAAAGGCCCGTGTCACCACCGCAGTGACGTCTCCAATCTGGCCCGACACCAGCTTCTGTTTGGTCGCCAGAAAGCGCCGCCTGAAGCGCTGCGTGTAGCCAACAACAGCGTCAACCCCGCTCGCCTCGATCGCTTTCAACACGGTCAACGACTCTTCGGCGTCGGTCGCCAACGGCTTCTCGATGAACAGGTCGTGGCCCTGTTCTATGGCGGTGAGGGTCGGACCGACGTGGAAGTTCTCGTCGGTCGCGATGATCGCAGCATTCACTTCAGGTCGCCTGAGGAGTTCTTCATAAGACCCCGTGAAGTAGTCGGCCCCGGAGTCTTCCGTGAGTTTCTGGCCGACCTCCTCGTTGATGTCACAAAGGCCTATCCAGCCGACGCCAGGGTGGTCCTTCGCGATCATCGCCCTGATGCGTCCGATCGTCCCGCTTCCGATGATTGCGAGTCCGATTTCTTTCGTGTTGTTGTCGCTCAACTGGGCCTCATTTCTTCTGAGGAGGTTCGCTAATTACCCGTCACTGATGAGTCGTCGGGAATCCAGATGCTCCCATATGGGGAACGAGAGCGTCGTGATGCCTGCGCCCTCGTTTCCAGATGACCTGCGATTCCGCAGGTCATCTGAATTCCCACCTCACTGGGAATGGCGAGTACGGGACACTGTTGGCGACGTCCCGTATCCGAACCCCTAGATCGTGCCGACTACGGTTATCTCTTCTATCGGGAACTGCGTCGTGATTTCCGGTCCGTCCTCGTTGATAACCATCATCTCCTCTACACGTACGCCCCATTCAAGCGGTTTGCCGTGCTGGGTCTCGAGGGCGAAGCTCATCCCCGGCTCTATCTGAACCGGGTGATCGAGCGAGTAGATCCGGGAGATGACCGGCGAGTCGTACTGTGCCAGTCCCAGTCCGTGGCCCCACAGGTTAGCCGCGGCCTGATCCTCTTCTTCGTAACCCCACGCTTCCTGAGCCGATGGCCATACGCCAGCCACATCGGCGGTCGTCGCACCTGGTTTCACCATCTCGATGGCATCGTACAGCCACTCGTAGGCAATCTTGTAGTAGTCCTTCTGCTCCTGGGTCGGCTGTTTGCCGACACAGTAGGTGCGGTACTGACAGCTCTTGTAGCCATTCCAGGTCACGGCGGCCATGTCGATGATCACGAGGTCACCAGGCTGGATGATTCGGTCGGAGAAGTTACGCCAGTTCGGCCAGCTGTTGGGACCGGATGAAACAATGATGTCTTCAACATCCTCGATGCCGGGGATGCTGTACAGGTAGTCCATCGCGAACGCCGTGATCTCATGCTCCTGCATTCCCGCACGCATGTAGTGAGCGATCGCCGTGTGGCAGCCGTCGCATATTGCTGCGACGATCCGCATCGCCTCGAGCTCGTCTTCGTTCTTGATGGCGCGTGCAGCAACCATTGGGGTCATTCCGTCTTTCCACTCGATGCCGGTGGTGTTAAAAGAATTGATCATGTTCAGGTCGATCATATCGACGCCGAGCGGATCGTTCTGAACGCCGTGACGTTCCATCTCTTCCCGAATTGCATTGGTGAACTTCGTGACCTGCTGATCAGCCGCGGGTCCGACAGCGCCCTTTATCCAGGAGTAGGCATGACGAACATTTTCCTTGGGCAGCCACGGGCAGTGACGATTGATCTGCATGCCGATATCGCCCTGTTCAAACAGGACAGGTTCACCGCCCCTGCACAGTAGTGCGTATCGAAGTCCGGGCTTCAGGCGGCACCATCCGGGTGTGATCGTGCTGGTGATGTAACGATTGTTCTCGTCGTACATTACAAGCATCGAGCCGAGACCTGCCTTTTCCATCTCCGCCCGTGCCCTGTTCAGCCTGTATGTCCTAAGTCGGTCCCAGTTGATGCGTTGCTGCCAATCGGTGCCTACAAGGCCGAAGTTCGATGTGCCACGGATTGCCATGGATCACTCCTATGAATTTTTAAGAAACTGCTGGTCTTTTACAACGGAATCGGGACCGTGCACAGCAACATGTCGTTGGTCAAAGTTAGATTTCTGCGAATTCAGGTCGTATGGTCAAGGAAGTGTACGCGTCGCCCATCACATCCGCACGGGTCCGTGAACATTGGTGTACGCGCGCTAACCGTTACCAGGTTCGGTTGGCCTGCTTAACCAGTAGTGCCGATCTGCCATAACTCGGCACATTGTGACAAGTCTGGCTTACGGGGACTCATCCTCTTCGTATTTCAGCCACCCCAATTCGGCCGCAGGTCCGGTCAACCAGCGTCTGAGCATAGTTGAACGCCCGGGCGGAGGATTCACTCCCAGGCCCTGGGTTACCCGATTGGAGAAGTTGTACTGGCAGGTGATCAGTACGACCGAGATGATCTGCTCATCGCTTAATCCAATCGTTTGGAGTTTCTCCATGTCTGCCTGCACCACGTCTTCCGGGTGCCGTGTGAGTTTCACCGCGTAGTCACACATCGCAATCGTGATCTCATCCAGATCGGATGTGCGATAGTCATGGATGACGCCGCTTGCAAGTTCGGAATCGTGAGAGTGCTGACGAAGGAACCCTCCGTGACCGAGAGTTCAGTAACGGCAGCGGTTGGAGACAGAGACTGAGGTTGCGATCGCCTCTTCTTGGACCCGGGTCAATGCCGAGCTGCCGAATGAGATCGCCATCGTCATCTCGTACACGGCATCCATCGCTCCCGGTAGAAGGGAGAGTGGCTTGACCATGTCGGTGTAGTGATCGTCTACAGGTTCCTGTCGGATCCAGGCCAAAGTGATACTCCGATACTGTCTTGGGTACTAACGGTCCTTAATCGGGCCACGATACCGGTGTTTCTAAGTCGCGTTCTCGGGCCACGAGTTCAGGCCGAGGATCAGCACGTCTATCAGACGTTCAAAGCTCGTGTCCACGTCAGCGGAGTACCGAAAATAGTGCACCGCTTCAATCAAGACGAAACCGTGAATTGCGTTACGCATTACCCGCATGGCGTGTATCGCCTCATCGCCATCGAAGCCATAACCTCGTAGCACTGCTGTGAAGATGGACACGACGCGATCCCCGGCCTCGATGAGATCATCATCATCCTGCGCACCAGAGTGATGACCCGCCAGGTAAATTCCCGGTCGCCTCGCGGCAAAATTACGGATGGCGTAAGCGGTCGTTCGCACGGCGGTATCACCGGACAGTCCCATGCAGGCCTCGGAGACCGTGTCTCCAAGCACCTTCAGGCCCAGCAACGTTAATTCACGCTTCAAGCCATGAACACCGTCAAAGTAGTTGTAAAGCGATGGGGCCTTGATGCCCAACTCCGCTGCTACAGCCTTGAGAGTCACGTTATCCAGACCATCCCGGTCTGCGATAGACGCGGCTGCATCCACCACCACGTTCAGTCCCATGCCAGTTCTCGGTGACATATTCCTCCAGGTTCAGCCGGTTCTATGAGAGAACCACACTTGCAACCGTTCAATTTGAATACTCTTATATTCTATTGACATTAGTCAACACCCTATCTAGCATCATTCCAAAATTCCAACCCATGGGAAGGATCACAGCGTGGATTTCGGGTATTCGATGGAATCACATGCACGCGGCCTCGGCGCTGCGGAGCATCACGACGGATTCAGGGAGTTCTTCAAACAGGTCCAGATCTGCGAAGACGGCGGAATGGATTTCCTCTGGATATCTGAACACCACTTCAATCCTGAGAGGTCGTTTGGATCGGCCTCGATGGTTGTGGCCGGTGCGGTCGCAGCCCGTACGGAGCGCATCAAGATCGGCTCCGCCGTCGTCGTACTACCGACCCACAATCCGCTGCACGTAGCCGAAGAAACGTCAGTGCTCGACCACCTGTCCAATGGGCGGTTCGAACTCGGTGTCGGACGAAGTGGCGGTGTGGGGGCGTACCGTGGCTTCAACATGGACTACTCGGAAAGCCAGCCACGTTTTGCCGAGTGCCTTGAAGTGGTGCAGCGCGCACTCAGCAACGAACGCTTCTCCTACGAGGGCGAGTTCTACAACTACGACGACGTGATCATGGCTCCCCGACCGATCACGACGCCCCATCCCAAAATCAGGTGGGCCGTGAACTCAAACGCGACGTTTGAGATGGCCGGTAAACTTGGTCTCCCCATTTTCTGCGGCGTCCTCCAACTGAACGTGGAGCAACTTTCTGAGCTCCTAGCGTCGCACGATGAGGCGAAGGCCAAGGCCGGGTTCAATACTCCTCGGGACGCTCAACTCCGCATCCCTATCTACGTCTCAGACACCATGGATGACGCCCTGACCGCTCCGGAAGAAGGCTTCTCCAGGCGCTACACGACAGCAAGTCAAATCCTCGTCCGGATGGTCGACTCAGGTCAGGCGAACTACCTGGGAGAGCGGGCTGAACGGATCGACGAGTTGGGCAACCTGGACTGGGAAGGGATCTGCAACAGCGAGAAAGCGATCGTGGGCACACCCGACGTCGTGATCGACAAGATTCGGGAGATCGGTGACGCGCTTCAACTGAGCGGGATGGTCCTTGAGTTCAACGCAGGCGAGCGGCTACCGGAAGACAAGATCAACCGCTCCCTTGAACTGTTCTGCGAGAAGGTCGCCCCGGCGTTCGCTTAAATTTCTCCAAACGCTTGCACCCAGCGACTTGTACAAGGAGTACGGGAATCGATTCCCGTACTCCATTCTCGTTTCCGATCAGACCGGATGACCGCTCCGTCGAGATCGGTGTGAGAAGATTTCTGGCGATCGACAACCCTCGGCGGTGGCGGCGATGTCACGCGCTTACAACTCTCCTTCCAAC